>VRUE01000145.1 GCA_019456285.1 Solirubrobacterales bacterium
GACCGCCGCCCTGAACGGGGAAGCCGACCTACATTTTTCGGTGATTATCGACCGACATTTTTCGACGATCATTGACAACCTGTGAAGGTCCCGTGATCCCCACTGGGCGGGGAGGCTCGTCAAACGCCCGCCGTCCCGCTGTCCTCATCCGGAAAAGGAGAGTCTTGTGAAGCAGATACGAAAGCGGCTCACGTACGCGAACGTGATGTCGTCCCTGGCTGTGTTCTTCGTCCTCGGCGGCGGCGTCGCCTTTGCCGCCCTCGGCAAGAACACGGTCGGCACCCCGCAGCTGAAAAAAAACGCCGTTAAGACCAACAAAATCGGCAGGAACGTCGTCAAGGTCGGCAAACTAGCGCCAGAAGCGGTCAGGGCCGGCAAGCTGGCGAAAAACGCGGTCCCCACCAACCGGCTCCGAGATGACGCCGTAGCCACCGCCAAGCTCGGCGGCGACGCCGTGACGACCGAGAAGATCGCCCCCGACGCCGTGACCGGCGACAAGGTCAAAGAGTCGAGCTTGAGTGAGGTGCCTAGTGCGGCAAATGCTCAGAAACTGGGTGGCAAGAGCGTCAACGACGTTGCCATGTGGGCGTTCGTAAGCAACAACGGCACTCTGACCCGCAGCTCAGGAGGGGTGACCTCAGAACAGCTCGGTACCGGTTCCTACAAAGTCACGTTCCCGCGGGCGGTCAATACCTGCGCCTACAACGCGACCAACGCCGCGAATGACAACGTCGTTCCCGAAACCGGCCAGGTCGCCGTGGCCTTGGCTACGGGCGGGACCAACGCAGTTCGCGTGGAGACGGACAACAGCGAAGGCGCGGCCACCAACGACCAGTTCATGCTTGTCGTGACCTGCTGACGCTTGGTAGGCCAGATGCCTGTCTATCGAGAGGGCCGGGCGCAAGCCCGGCCCTCGCAAAGCCCTCGAAGAGGCCGAAGAGCTCGCGGTGGCGGCGATCACCTGGTTCGAGCTGGCGTGGCTGGCCAGACACGAGCGGATCGTCGTCGACATCCCGATCCGGTCCTGGCTGCAAGGCCTCGCCTCCCAGGTGCGGACGATCGGGATCGCTGCCGCGATCGCCGAC
>VRUE01000146.1 GCA_019456285.1 Solirubrobacterales bacterium
GGCGGCGAGCGTTTCGCAGGATTTGCCCGAGAACGGGTTCCACATCATTCGTCTTGGCCATAGCGGACGCCCCTTCTCGGTCTCGTCAAGGAGGATGGGCTCGGGGGGCGCTGCCAGCCGCGCACGGCCTGGTCGTCGCGCGCTGCTCTCAGGCCGCGGCGCGGACCGCCACATCCAGCGTGATCGCGCGGTCGGGAGCGGCGAGAGCGGCCCGGGCGGCCGCGATCAGGGCCTCGGCGTCGAGGTCGTAGCGCGCCGCGGCGACGCGCAGCCGCTCGTCGATCCCGCTGGAGGCGCCGATCACGTCGATCATCACCGGCCTGTCGCCACGGATGCCCACGATGACGCCGGCGATGCCGGCGTCGTCTCGATCGAGTCGATCGACCGCTTCCAGCTCGATCTGGATCGTGTCGCCCTCGCTGTCGTAATCGGCCCGCATCACTTCACCTCGCCAAACACGGTAATCACAAAATCGGGGGCGTCAAGCGCCATCGCGACCTCCATGGGTCGGCCGTCACCGGTTTTCCCCGCAAGGATGGGCCTTCCATGCGGATCCACCCGGAGACCCTCCCAGCCGCGACGATCTCGACAACTTCTTCTTGGCTGAGGCGATGGAGCCGCATCCTGTTCTTCGCGTGGCGACTGAAGCGCACAAGGGATCAAGTCCCCGGCATGTGAAGTTCTCCCCCTCAGGGCGCCGGACGGCGATCCGGTGGCGAGGCGCAGCCGCCGCGAGCCGCGGCGCTCAACTCGGCACTGCGCGCCGCGGCGGTCGTGCGGTCAAGGCGCCTTGCGCCCGGCGGCCAGGAGGGTGGCGACATCCTCCATATCGCGATCGCGGCCGGACTCCCTCTTCAGGCGGATCAGGTCATCGAAGCCGACGGCGCGCACGCTTATCCCCTGGACGACGGCCTCGACGGCTCGCGGGCGCAGCTCGTCGTAGGGGCGACCGCCCGGAATCTCACTCGGATCGAAGAGGTCAAGGCCACCCGCGGCGGTGCGCAGGGTGAAGCTGCCGCCGTTCAGCAGATCTTCGGGGTCGCGCGGATCGACG
>VRUE01000038.1 GCA_019456285.1 Solirubrobacterales bacterium
CTGGATCAGGATGGCAGCAGGGCCCGGTGAGCGGGGCGATATCGGGCCTGCAGCCGGCAACGACCTACCACTACCGCATGATCGCCAGCAACGCCGCCGGCAGCAGCTACGGCTCCGACGCCCAGTTCACGACGACTGCCGCGCCCCCGAAAGCGACCACCGAAGCCGCCACGGGGGTGGCCTCGGGCCAGGCGACCCTGCACGGCACCGTCAACCCGCAGGGAGCCGGTACCACCTACCGCTTCGAATGGGGCACCTCGACCGAATACGGCAACAGCGTCCCGGTCCCCGACGCGAACGTCGGCTCGGGCACTAGCGATGTCGCTGTCGAACAGGCGATAGAAGGCATCAAAGGGCAGAAAACCTACCACTTCCGCATCGTCGCCGAAAACGTCGAAGGGACCTCCACCGGCGAAGACAAACAGTTCACGACGCCCGACTGGCGACCGAGCACCACCACCGAAGCGGGCATAGGCGTGACCACGGCCAAGGCCACCCTCAACGCCACCGTCAACCCCCAAGGGTTCGCCACCGAATACCAGTTCGAATGGGGCGAAACCACCGAATACGGCTCCAAAGTCCCGGCGGAACCGAAAGGGATCGGCTCGGGCACCGGAGACGTCGAAGTCAGCGAGACGATCGAAGGCTTCGAACCAGAAACCACCCTTCATTTTCGTGTGGTTGCCACGAACTCCGAAGGCACAACCTACGGTGATGACCGGAGGGTAACGACGCTCGGGGTGCCCCCTTCGTTCGCCTTCGCGTTCGGCGAAGCAGGCTCGGGCAACGGCCAGTTCAACGGCCCGAACGGCATCGCCATCGACTCCGCAGGCAACCTCTGGGTTGTCGACACCCTCAACAACCGCGTGCAGAAGTTCAACCCCGAAGGCGAATACCTGACCCAGTTCGGCGAATTAGGCTCAGGCGACGGCCAGTTCCTCGTGCCGACCAACATCGCCATCGACTCCGCAGGCAACCTCTGGGTTGTCGACTCCGGCAACAGCCGCGTGCAGAAGTTCAACCCCGAAGGCGAATACCTGACCCAGTTCGGCAAAGCAGGCTCGGGCGACGGCCAGCTCTACTTCCCGCGCGGCATCGCCATCGACTCCGCAGGCAACCTCTGGGTCGCCGACACCGGCAACGACCGCGTGCAGAAGTTCAACCCCGAAGGCGAATACCTGACCCAGTTCGGCGAAGCAGGCTCGGGCGACGGCCAGTTCAACGGCCCGAACGGCATCGCCATCGACTCCGCAGGCGATCTCTGGGTCACCGATGCCGAAAACCACCGCGTGCAGAAGTTCAACCCCGAAGGCGAATACCTGACCCAGTTCGGCGAAGTAGGCTCGGGCAACGGCCAGTTCAACTACCCGTACGGCATCGCCATCGACTCCGAAGGCAGCCTCTGGGTCGCCGACGCCACCAACGACCGCGTGCAGAAGTTCAACCCCGAAGGCGAATACCTGACCCAGTTCGGCGAAGCAGGCTTGGGCGACGGCCAGCTCCGCTTCCCGTACGGCATCGCCATCGACTCCGAAGGCAGCCTCTGGGTCACCGACGCCAACAACAACCGCGTGCAGAAGTGGTTCTACGCTTCGCCCACCGCCACCACCGAAGCGGCCACCGAAGTCTCCCAGCACAAAGCCACTCTCAACGCCACCGTCAACCCCCAAGGGTTCGCCACCGAATACCAGTTCGAATACGGCACCTCCACCGAATACGGCTCCAAAGCCCCGGCGGAACCGAAAGGGATCGGCGCGGGCACCGAAGACGTCGAAGTCAGCGAGACGATCGAAGGCCTCGAACCGGCGACCACCTACCACTTCCGGGTGGTGGCGACCAACGCCGGAGGCACCACCCCCGGCAAAGACGAGACCTTCACGACGGCGCCCGCCTTCGCCTTCGCCTTCGGTGAAGCAGGCACGGGCGACGGCCAGCTCAGCCGCCCGTTCGGCATCGCCATCGACTCCGAAGGCAACCTCTGGGTCATCGACGCCCGCGACCACCGCGTGCAGAAGTTCAACCCCGAAGGCGAATACCTGACCCAGTTCGGCGAATCAGGCTGGGGCGACGGCCAGTTCCACTCCCCGCGCGGCATCGCCATCGACTCCGCAGGCAACCTCTGGGTCACCGATGCCAACAACAGCCGCGTGCAGAAGTTCAACCCCGAAGGCGAATACCTGGACCAGTTCGGCAGCAAAGGCTCGGGCGACGGCCAGTTCGACTTCCCGCGCGGCATCGCCATCGACTCCGCAGGCAACCTCTGGGTCACCGACGCCCGCGACCACCGCGTGCAGAAATTCAACCCCGCAGGCGAATACCTGGACCAGTTCGGCGAATTCGGCACCGGCGACGGCCAGTTCTTCAACCCGTTCGGCATCGCCATCGACTCCGAAGGCAACCTCTGGGTCGCCGACTACTACAACCGCCGCGTGCAGAAGTTCAACCCCGCAGGCGAATACCTGGACCAGTTCGGCGAATTCGGCACCGGAGACGGCCAGTTCAACTCCCCGCGCGGCATCGTCATCGACTCCGCAGGCAACCTCTGGGTCATCGACGGCTTCAACCACCGCGTGCAGAAGTTCAACCCCGAAGGCGAATACCTGACCCAGTTCGGCGAATACGGCACCGGCGACGGCCAGTTCAACGTCCCGACCGGCATCGCCGCTGACGCCGAAGGGGTCCTCTGGGTCGCCGACATCTACAACAACCGGGTGCAGAAGTGGGGGCACGTCGCTTCCCCCACCGCCACCACCGAAGCGGCCACAGGCGTCACCGCGGCCAAAGCCACCCTCAACGCCACCGTCAACCCCGAAGGGGCCTCGACCACCTACCAGTTCGAATACGGCACCTCCGCCGAATACGGCTCCAAAGCCCCGGCGGAACCGAAAGGGATCGGCGCGGGCACCGAAGACATCGAAGTCAGCGAGACGGTCGAAGGCCTCGAACCGGCGACCACCTACCACTTCCGGGTGGTGGCGACCAACGCCGAAGGCACCACCCCCGGCGACGATGAGACCTTCACGACGGCGCCCTCCTTCGCCTTCGCGTTCGGCGAAGCAGGCTCGGGCGACGGCCAGTTCACCCGTCCGCGCGGCATCGCCATCGACTCCGAAGGCAACCTCTGGGTCACCGACGCCGAAAACCACCGCGTGCAGAAGTTCAACCCCGAAGGCGAATACCTGGCCCAGTTCGGCGAAGCAGGCTCGGGCGACGGCCAGCTCAATTACCCGGCCGGCATCGCCATCGACTCCGAAGGCAACCTCTGGGTCACCGACGCCTTCAGCAACCGCGTGCAGAAGTTCAACCCCGCAGGCGAATACCTGACCCAGTTCGGCGAATTAGGCTTGGGCGACGGCCAGCTCAACTTCCCGTACGGCATCGCCATCGACTCCGCAGGCAACCTCTGGGTCACCGACGCCTTCAGCAACCGCGTGCAGAAGTTCAACCCCGAAGGCGAATACCTGACCCAGTTCGGCGAAGCAGGCTCGGGCGACGGCCAGCTCAGCCTCCCGTTCGGCATCGCCATCGACTCCGCAGGCAACCTCTGGGTCGCCGACACCGGCAACGACCGCGTGCAGAAGTTCAACCCCGCAGGCGAATACCTGACCCAGTTCGGCGAAGCAGGCTCGGGCGACGGCCAGCTCAACGGCCCGGTCGGCATCGCCATCGACCCCGAAGGCAACCTCTGGGTCACCGACCTCGAAAACGGCCGCGTGCAGAAGTTCAACCCCGAAGGCGAGTACCTGACCCAGTTCGGCGAAGCAGGCTCGGGCGACGGCCAGCTCAACGGCCCGGTCGGCATCGCGGCTGACATCGAAGGCAGCCTCTGGGTCGTCGATGTCGAAAACAACCGGGTCCAGAAGTGGGGGCCCTGAGGGATCCCCCTGGATTGCCATTCTCGCCATGAGGGAATGCCTCCGGTTGGCGCGGGTCCTGCTGGCGGCGGCGGTCCTGGCGCTCGGCCTGCTGGCGGCGGGGTGCGGGGGGTCCGGCGGCAGCGAATCCTCGAGCTGCTTGAGATCGAGCCGCCCTGGCCCGAGCAGGAGAGGTAGAAGCTACGAAGTGCGGAAAATGGGACTAGCGGCTTAAGTAAACGGCATTGAGCCTAGGCCTCCTGCAACCAGACCACGAAGCTCCTCCCCCGGGAAGAGGTGTCCAGGAACTCCGCGAGCGCCCTCGTGAGGCGGGTGAACTCCCAACTCGGGAACCGGGTCGGGTGGACGATAACGAGGCCGTGGTGCTCGCTGCCCGCCTCGGCGTACTCGCGGATGATCGCTTCGAAGTCCGCGCGGTTGTAGGTAACCAAGGCGCGACCTTGTGCTTGGGCCACCTCGAAGAGGTCGGGATCGCCGAGGCCGCGCAGCGCCGGCTCGGCGGTGGCGGCGATCACGTCGCGGCCCTGCTCTCGCAGGCGCTCCGCCACCTTGCCGCTGATCTGCTCGTTGAGCAGAAGCTTCACGCCAAGGCGGCCTGTTCGCGGCGCCAGGCCGCCTCAGCCGCATCGGCCTCTTCGACGTTTCTCCGGATGGGCTCGTCGATCTCTTCGGTGTAGGCGCCGTAATAGCGGGTCGCCGTTCGCACCTGCAGCTCGGTGAGGTTGAGCAACTCCGCCGTCGCGGCGATCGCGCGATCGCCCTTCGCCTCACCGCTCTTCAGCGTCGCAAGCACCTCCCAGACATCCGGCCCGCCCGCGAGAGCAGCACGCCGTCCGGCCGGACCCCCGCGAAAGACGATCCCCGGATGCTCGTCCATCCGGGTTCCCTCGTCCACGTAGCGTTCGGCGAGCCGAGACTTGTTGGTCCCGGCAAGTTCGCTGCGCCGACCGAGGCGCTCAAGCACCCCGGCATCCCAGCGTGCGGAGAAGGTCTTAGCCCTCGCAGCCATACGTAGTACAGCGTACTACATCCTTTTCGCCGGCCTGTCAGCGGTCAACCTCTCGCCGCCGCGGCCGCCGCCTGGACCGAGCTTGCCGAGGCCTTCCGCCTCGCCAGCGAGCGCGACAATCCCGACCCGGCCCTCTGGCGGCAGATCGACACCGCGGCCAACCGCGCAGCCGAGGCCGAGCAGCGTCTCTGGGCCGACTTAGCCACTCCGTAACACAACCACCGCTGGACCTGGGGGGCTCCGTGCTGTACCGTTTTAACTGTGGGAGGTGGGTGATCGATTTGAAACCCGTCTTGAGGAGAGTCATATGAGAAGCAAGGCAAGCCCGCTCGGGCTGCTTGTCCTCGCCGCCGCGTTGTTCGCTCTCGCTGTTGCCGCTTCCCCCGCCAAGGCCGCGTTCGGCATCGAACGCTGGGAGGCGCTGACCTGCAGCGAAAACGCCGACACGCCACCGCTGGGCGAAACGATCGTCGGCCCGCCTCCCCTGGCCCAGGCGCCGGGTCAGTGCACCAATGAAACCGAAGCAAAGTGGTTCACTCAGGCGGCAGGACACCCGGTTTGGGGGATCACTGACTTCACCCTGAACACCCTTCCTCCGGGTACGGGAGAAGGCTTTCCCGAAGGCTTCGTCAAGGACATCGTCGTCGACCTTCCCGAAGGCCTAGGCGTCAACCCAGAGGCCGCGCCGAAGTGCACGGTCGAACAGGTTGAAACCAACCCGATCGCCGAATGCCCAACCGCAATAGTCGGCACCAACTACTTCACCGTCTCCGCGAGTCCGGCCGGGCCGGCGTGCGAACCGCCTGGACCGCCTGGCTGCCTGCAGGCGCGAGTCGCCGTCCCAGTCTTCAACGTGGTGCCCTTCGACGGCGCGCCCTCGATGGTGGCGTTCCCGACGACCACCGGGACCACCTTCATCGTCGGCTCGCTCGATCCCGTCGACCAGCACGTCATCTTCACGATCAGCGATGTCCACGCACCGCCGGCAGGCCCGCCGGTGGTCGGGTCCAGGCTCGTCTTCAGCGGCGCCGGCGGAACATTCGGCGACGGAACCTACCTGACCATGCCCAGCAACTGCGCCGGCGGGCAGACGTCGATCCTCAACGTCGACCAGCACGCGGATCCTGGCAATTTCGACGAAGCGAGCTTCACCACCGCGGTCGGGGGCGACGGCTGCGAACTGGTTCCCTTCGAACCGACGATCGACGTCACGGTCGACAGCGCCACCGACTCGCCGGAGCCGGCGACCGTCGACGTGCAGCTCCCGTTCGACGCGAAAGAGCCGATCGCCAACTCGCACCTGCTGACGGCGAAGGTGACGCTGCCGGAGGGCGCGGGCCTGAACCCCTCCGTCGCCAACGGCCTTGCCGCCTGCACCGACGCGCAGTTCGCGAAGGGGACCAACGACCCAATCGCCTGTCCGGCAGCGTCGGAGATCGGCACGACCGAGGTGCAGACCCCGTCGCTGCCGCCCGACTCGCTCGACGGCAAGGTCTACGTCGGGCAGCCGCTCAGCGACGACCCCAGCTCCGGCAACCAGTTCCGGATCTTCATCCATGTCATGTCGGAACGCTTCGGCGTCAACGTGCGCCTGGTCGGCAACGTGTTTCCGAACCTGCAAACGGGACAGTTGACCGCGGTCGTGGACAATAATCCGCAGGCCCCGTTCACCTCCTTCAAGGTCCACATCGACGGGGGGCCGACGGGGGCGCTGACCACCCCCGACACCTGCGGGCCGCACACGACGACGGCCACGTTCACGCCGTGGTCGAAAACCGCGGACGTGACCGAACAGAGCAAATTCACGCTCACCGAAGCGCCTGGCGGCGGGCCGTGCCCGGCAACGCTGGCCGGACGGGCGTTCAACCCGGGCTATGCGGCCGGGACGCGCCAGTCGAAGGCCGGCGCCTTCTCCCCGTTCGACTTCGAGCTGGACCGCGCGGACGGCGAACAGGAGCTGCGGCAGGTCGACGTAAACCTGCCGCCGGGGATGGTCGCCAGGCTGCGCGGCCTCGAATACTGCCCGGAGGGGAACATCGCCGCCGCGGAAGCGGCGACCGGCAAGAGCGCGACTGCCAATCCTCCCTGCCCCGACAAGAGCTTCCTCGGCACGTCGACGATCCACGCCGGCTCGGGGCCGGCGCCGTTCGAGGCTCTCGGCAACGTCTACCTCGCCGGCCCCTACAAGGGCGCGCCGGTGAGCATGGTGTTCGCGACGCCGGCGGTCGCCGGACCGTTCGACCTGGGTAACGTCGTCGTCCGTGTCGCGCTCAACATCGACCCGGAAACGGCCGAGATCCACGCCGTCTCGGACACGATCCCCTACATATTCGGGGGCGTGAAGCTCGACATCCGCTCGATCGACGTCTCGCTCCACCGGCCGCACTTCACCGTCAACCCGACCACCTGCCGGCGTCCGTTCCAGATCAGGTCGGACATCTTCGGCGGCGGGGCGAACCCGAACGACCCGGCAGCCTGGTTCAAATCGATGCAGGCGAGCCGCGTCCAGACGACGAATTGCAGGTCGCTGCGGTTCAAGCCGAAGTTCTACGCGCGTATCTTCGGCGGCAAGAACCAGATGAAGCGGACGCGCAACCCCAAGTTCCGCGCGATCCTCGACGCTCGCAAGGGCGACGCCAACGTGCGGCGGGCGGCATTCATCCTGCCGCGCGCGACGATTCTCGACCAGAGTCACATCAGGACCATCTGCACAAGGGTCCAGCTGGCGGCGAGCAACTGTCCCAAGGCGTCGATCTACGGACACGCAAGGGCGACCTCGTCGCTGCTCGACGGCCGGCTCAAGGGCCCGGTCTACCTGACCTCGTCCGACAACGTACTCCCCGACCTGCTGGCCGACCTGCGCGGCCAGGTGAACATCCGGCTGCGCGGGGTGATCAGCTCTGCGCACCGCCGCCTCAAGACGGTGTTCGAAAAGACGCCCGACGTGGCGGTCGATAAGTTCATCCTGACCATGAAGGGCGGCAACCGCGGCCTTCTGGTCAACTCGCGGAACCTCTGCTCAGGGCAGACGACCGGCTTCCTCAACCTGCGGGCGCAGAACAGCAGGCTGATGAAAACGAACAACCTGCGGCTCAACATCCCCGCCTGCCGCAAGTAGGCTGAAGGCGCGGCGGGCCCGGGGGCTCGCCGCGCCTTCAGCCGGCAGCTCAAGTTAGGGTGGCGGCATCGCCATCGTCGCCGCCATCTTCCCGATCCCGCCGCCGCGCTATTGAGGCGCGGAGAGCCGGGCGAAGTAGGCGAGCCGGTTGCCGGAGTGGTCCTCGTAGGCGAAGCCGGTTTCGGCGGCCTGGCGGCGGAGGCTGGCGAGGGTGGTGAAGTGGGGGTCGCCGAACAGCTCGCCGACTATGAGGCGGCCGGCTGGCTTCAGGACGCGGCGGATCTCGCGTAGTGCGGCGGCGGGGTCGGGGATCTCGCCGAGGACGGCGGTGAGGACGACGGCGTCGATCGAGGCGTCCTCGTAGGGGAGGGCGGTGGCGTCGCCCCGGGTGGGGACGACGTTCTGGAGGCCCCGCTCGGCGGCGCGGCTCATCGTGTGGTCGAGGAACTCCTGCTGGAGGTCGAAGATCTCGACCGTGCCCGTGTTCGCGCCGTCACCGGCTGCGTCCCCTCGCGCAGCGTCGCCGCCCCGGGCGGCGCTCCCGCCGCCCACCCACTCGGCGATCTCGAGGGTGTAGTAGCCGGTGCCGGGGCCGATCTCCAGCAGGCGCTCGCCGGGGGCCGGGCGCAGGACGGCGCGCAGACGCTCGCGGGTGATGATCGGGTGCGGCGCTTCGACCCAGAAGCGCTGGCCGTAGGGGCAGGCGGAGGGGTTCTTGCGCCACCACAGCGCCGCGCCCAGCGTCGCCAGGGCGGCAGCGCCGAGCAAGGTGCGGGCGCGCATCAGTCCGGGCGGTTGAGGGAGAAACCGACCCGGTGCTCTCCCAAGTCGATGCGGAGGAAGGAAACCCTGCCGAGGTGGACGGAGAGCACGCCGTCGTCCGTCTTCACGTCGTGCCAGCCGCCCTTCTCGACCTGCTTGCGGAGGTCCTTCAGCTCGTCGTCGGTGAGCCGCACCGAGACGATCTGGCCGCCCTCGAAGCCGATCTCCACGCGCTGCGCCTCGGCCATCAGCGCCCTCCCGCCGGTTCGACGATCTCGGTCAGCACACCGCCGGTCGAGCGCGGGTGCAGGAAGGCGACGCGGCTGCCGCGGATGCCGACCCGCGCCTCGCTGTCGATCAGCTCGATCCCGGCGGCCGCGACCCGCTCCAGCGTCGCATCGATGTCGTCGACCGCGTAGGCGACGTGGTGTAGGCCGGGGCCCCTGCGGGCGAGGAACCTGCCGACCGCGGTCTCCGGCCCCAGCGGCCGCAGCAGCTCGACGTGGCCGTCGCCGACGTCGAGCAGCACCGCCTCGACCCCCTGCGACTCGACCGTCTCGCGGTGCGCCAGCGTCATCTCGAAGCTCTTCTTGTAGAGGCCGATCGCCGCCTCGATGTCCTCGACGGCGACGCCGATGTGGTCGATCCTTCCGAACATCGCGGGCCAGTCTACGTGGCGGGCGGCAACTCGTCCCCGCCGCCGGCCTGCTCGGTGCGGAGGATCTCGGCCAGCGCCGCGACTCCGACCTCGAGCTGCTGCGGGGTCGGCTCCTTGGTGGCGAGTCGGCGCTGGATCTCGCGACCCGGGGTGTGGAAGGCGTCGGCCAGCGGCGTGCCGTGGTTGCGGTCGCTCCAGACGAACATCTCCACCGCGATCGAGGCGCCGCCCAGCCCGACCCCGGCACGGGCCAGCGGCCCGGGGTGGTCGACCAGCCGCTCCAGCAGTATCGTGCCGCCGGCCGAGAGCAGCATCATCGGGGCGATCAGGTTGGAGCCGCAGCGGTCGTGCTCCTTGGGCACCCCGGACGGGTCCTCGATCCCCTGCTCGTAGGCGGCGATCGCCTTGTGCTCGACCCCGTGGTAGGCGGCGAGGTCGCGGTCCATCAGCGCCACCATGGCCGGCACGGCCCCGATCGCCTGCACGACGCCCTCGCGCAGGGCCGAGCTACCCACCCGCCGCCGCAGCGCCGTGGTGGCCGCCAGCGTCGCCCCGATCGCCGCCGCCACCCGCCAGTCCTCAAACGGCAGCCTTGCCACCCGCAGCCGCCGCCGCGCCAACGGCAGCACGGCCAGCGCCTCGGCCAGTTTCAGCGGCCCCCGCAGCCCCGGCAGCCGGGCCGCCAGGCGCGGCGCCAGCTCTGGTTTGCGATCCGAGGCGACCTGGATCCCACCGTCGCGGTCGCGCACCGCCGCGGCCCAGTGGGTCGGCCCGTGGATCAGCAGCCCGTTCCGCAAGGCCATCCCGCCGAGCCGGAGCCGCTCCACTTTCTCCTCGGATCCCATCCCTGTCACCTTAGAGCCCTCACCCCGTGATCGCCCCCCCTGGTGAGGTTCGGCCGGAGGCCCCCAGTCCAGGCCTCCGGCCGATGTGTCGGCTCTCCCTGGCTCTAGCTTGGAAAGCCATCCATGAAACACCGGGGATCTCGGGGAGTTGCGCCTGCAACTAGCCCCTGCGAAATCTCTTTCGCAGCTGCTCCAGCCGGCGACCCAGCTCGGCCTCGAAGCCGCGCTCGGTGGGGGCGTAGAAGCGGCGGCCCTCGAGCCCGTCGGGGAGCAGCTGCTGGTCGCTGACGCCGCCCGGCTCGTCGTGCGCGTAGCGGTAGCCGTCGCCGCGGCCGAGCTTCTTCGCGCCCGGGTAGTGGGCGTCGCGGAGGTAGTCGGGCGGCGCCTTGGCGCCGTTCTCGCGGACCTCGGCGCGGGCGGCGCCGAGCGCTTTGTAGGAGGCGTTCGACTTCGGAGCCAGCGCCAGGTGGACGGTGGCCTGGGCGAGGTTGAGCGCGCACTCGGGCAGCCCCACCCGATCGACCGCGCGAGCCGCTGCGTCGGCGATCAGCAGCGCCTGCGGGTCGGCGTTGCCGACATCCTCAGAGGCGAGGATGACCATGCGGCGGGCGATGAAGCGCGGGTCCTCGCCTCCCTCCAGCATCACCGCCAGGTAGTAGAGCGAGGCGTCGACGTCGGAGCCGCGGGTCGCCTTGATCCAGGCCGATATGAAGTCGTAGTGGCGGTCGCCCTCGCGGTCGTAGTCGAGCGCCTTGCGCTGCAAGGCGTCCTCGATCGCGGCGACGCCGACCGTCTCGCCCCGCGACCTCTCAACCGCCCGCTCCAGGGCGGAGAGGGCGACGCGGGCGTCGCCGCCGCTGCGACGCGCGAGCATCTCCAGCGCCGCGTCCTCGATCGGCGGCGGATCGGCGAGCCCCCGCTCCGGGTCGGACAGCGCCCGCCGCAGCAGCGTCTCCACCTGCTCCGGCTGCAGCGGCTGCAGCTCGTAGATCTGGCAGCGGGAGAGCAGCGCCGAGTTGACCTCGAAGTAGGGGTTCTCGGTGGTCGCCCCGATCAGGGTCAGCAGCCCCTCCTCGACCGCCGGCAGCAGCGCGTCCTGCTGGGCCTTGTTGAAGCGATGGATCTCGTCGAGGAAGAAGACGGTGGGCCGCCCGCTCCCCCGCCGCCGCTCCCGGGCCCGCTCGATCGCAGCCCGAATCTCAGCCCGCCCCACGTTGACAGCCGACTCCTCCTCAAAGGCTCCTTCGGCCCCGGCCGCCGCGATCCGGGCCAGCGTCGTCTTCCCCGACCCCGGAGGCCCGTAGAGGATGGCGCTGTGCGGATGCCCGTCCTCGATAGCCGCCCGCAGAGCGGACCCCGGACCAAGCACATGCTCCTGCCCGACCAGCTCGTCCAAGCTCCGCGGCCGCATCCGCACCGCCAAAGGCGCATCAAGCTCATCCACCCCCGGCTGGCGGGGGGCGCTCTCCTCGCTGTCGAACAGGGGGTCGGGCATCAACGCTGAGTATGAGGGTGTCGGGGGTTGTCATTCCGGTGCCTCCCAGCTCCGCGACCCGTGTGATCGGGGAGCTGGTGGTTGCCCGGCCGCAGCCTTCCCAACGGCACCGCGGAGTGATGTTTCGGCGCCGTCAGGCGCCGCTCGAGATCGTAGGCCGCCGAAGGCGGCCGTCTGGGCGGAGGCCGGGCTTCCACCAGCTCCCCCTCGCACTTACAATCACGGCATGGAGACAGCCACGCAGAGTCCCCCCGCCCAGTCCACCCTCGAGTCGTTCAACCCCGCCACCGGAGAGCTGGTCGGCTCGGTCGCCACGATCACCCCGGACCAGGTCCAGGGCGTCGTCGACGACGTCGCCCGCATCCAGCCCGCCTGGGCCGAGCTGACGCTGAAGGACCGCGCCCGCTACATGCGCCGCGCCGCCGACGCGCTGCTCGACGAGATCGACGAGATCGCCGAGCTGCTGGTCCGCGAGCAGGGCAAGCCGCGCGTCGAGGCCTACACGATGGAGCTGCTGCCGACCGTCGACGCCCTGCACTGGTGCGCGAAGGCCGGCTCCAAGATCCTCGCCGACGAGAAGGTCCGGATATCGCAGGCCTTCCTGCTCAGCAAGAAAGGCCGCTTCTCCTATGAGCCGATCGGCGCGGTCGGGGTGATCGCGCCCTGGAACTACCCCTGGTCGATCCCCTTCGGCGAGGTGGCGATCGCGCTGATGGCCGGCAACGGCGTCGTGCTGAAGCCGGCCAGCCTCACCCCGCTGCTGGGCGAGGCGATCCGCCGCGTCTTCGAGAGGGGCGGGCTGCCCGAGGGCCTGGTCCGCGTCGTCCACGGCGGCGGCGCGGTCGGCGACGCGCTGGCGCGCTCCAGCGTCGGCAAGGTCTTCTTCACCGGCTCGGTCGAGGTCGGCCGCAAGGTCGGCGAGGTCTGCGCGCAGCGGCTCAAGGGCTCGGTGCTGGAGCTGGGCGGCAAGGACCCGATGATCGTCTGCGCCGACGCCGACCTCGACAACGCAATCCCGGGCGCCGTCTGGGGCGGCTTCGCCAACGCAGGGCAGACCTGCTCGGGGATCGAGCGCGCCTACGTCGTCCGCGAGGTCGCCGACCGCTTCGTCGAGGGCGTCGTCCGTGAGGCGGAGAAGCTGCGCCTCGGCGACCCGCTGCAGTGGGAGACGGAGGTCGGCCCGATGACCTCCGACGACCAGTACGAGATCGTCTGCGAGCTGATCGAGGACGCCGTCTTCTCCGGCGCGACCAAGCTCTGCGGCGGTCCGACCGAGGTCGCCGGCCTGCCCGGCAAGTTCGTCGCCCCGACAGTGCTGACCGGGGTCACCCACCAGATGCGGATCATGAAGGAGGAGGTCTTCGGCCCGGTGCTGCCGATCGTCGTCGTCGAGGACGAGCAGGAGGCGATCGACCTCGCCAACGACTCCGAGTTCGGCCTCGGCGCCTCGGTCTGGACCAAGGACCGCCAGAAGGGCGAGCGGATCGCACGGCGGATCGAGTCGGGGATGGTCTGGATCAACGACCACTCCTTCAGCCACGGCGCCTGCCAGTGCTCGTGGGGAGGCGTCAAGGACTCCGGGGTCGGCCGCTCGCACTCCAAATTCGGCTTCTACGAGTGCGTCAACATCAAGATGAACACCTGGGAGCCGGGCCTGGCGCGCGACTTCTGGTGGCACCCCTACGACAGCACCCTCGGCGAGGCGGTCCGCGCCTCGGCGAAGCTGCTCTACGGCAAGGGCGCCACGCGGGCCAGGGCCCTGCGCGAGGGCGCCGGCCCGCTGCTCAAGGTCGGCGGCCGCACCCTTCGCAAGCGCCGTTGAGCGAGGCGGCCGTCGCGGTCGCGGGGCTGCGCCGCGACTACGGCGAGCGGACGGCGCTCGACGGGGTCGGGTTCGAGCTGGCGGCCGGCGAGTCGCTGGTCGTGCTGGGGCCGAACGGGGCCGGGAAGACGACGCTGCTGCGGATCCTCGCCACCCTGCTGCGCCCCAGCTCGGGCGAGGTGCGGGTGCTCGGCAGCCGGCTGCCCGGCGAGGCCTGGAAGCTGCGCGGCCGGGTCGGCTTCCTCGGCCACGAGCCGCTGCTGTACCGCGACCTCAGCGGCCGCGAGAACCTCCGCTTCCACGCCCGCCTGCACGGGGTCCGCGGCGGCCGGGCCGAGGCGCGGATCGAGGCGCTGCTCGCCGCGATCGGGATGGAGCGCCGCGCCGACCAGCGGGTCGCCGAGCTCTCGGCCGGGATGCGGCAGCGGCTCGCCGTCTGCCGCTGCGTCCTGCACGAGCCGCAGCTGCTGCTGCTCGACGAACCCGACTCCCACCTCGACGCCGAGGGCCGCGAGCTGGCCCGCGCCCTGATCGGCCCGGGCGGGAGCCGCACCCGCGTCCTCGTCACCCACGATCCCGAGCGCGCCCTCCCCGACGCCGACCAGGTGCTGCGGCTCGGCATCGGCGGCAGGGCGGTGACGGCGTGACCCCCTCGCGGCTCGCATTCGCGACGATCCTCGCCAAGGACCTGCGCGCCGAGCTGCGCACCCTGCAGTCGCTGCCCGCGATGGCGCTGTTCGCGGTCACCACCTTCGTCATCTTCCGCTTCGGGCTCGACCGCACCAGCCTCTCCGGCAGCCTCGCCGCCGGGGTGCTGTGGGCGACGCTGCTGTTCGCCGCGGTGCTCGGCATCAACCGCCTCTTCGTCGCCGAGCGCGAGGAGGGCGGCTTCGACGCGATCCGCCTCGCCCCGATCGACCGCACCGCCCTCTTCGCCGCCAAGGCGGCGGCGCTGCTCGTCTACCTGCTCGTGCTCGAGCTGATCGTCGTCCCCGTCTTCGCCCTCTTCTTCCTCGACTCCGCCGCCGCCCTGCCGCCGCTCGCCGCGGTCCTCCTCCTCGCCGACCTCGGCCTCGCCGCGACCGGCACCCTGATCTCCTCGATGGCGGTCCACTCGCGCGCCCGCGATCTGCTGACGCCGCTGGTCCTGCTGCCGCTGGTCGTGCCGCTGATGATCGCCGCCACCGGCGCCACCGAGCCGCTGCTGACGCTGGGCGGCCCCGCCTACGACCGCTTCGGCACCTGGCTGGCGGTCCTCGGTCTATACGATCTGGTCTTCCTCCTGGTTGGATACGCGGTGTTCGATTTCCTGCTGGAGGACTGAGGCGACGACTCCAGAACAATGTACGGAAAAGGCCTGAGAACCCTCTCGATAGCGACCGTGGCGGCGCTCGCCGCGGCACTCTCGCTGATCTTCTTCTACGCCCCGCTCGATGCCGACCAGGGCTTCATCCAGAAGATCTTCTACCTGCACGTGCCGCTCTCGATCGTCGCCCTGCTCGGCTTCGTCGCCGGCGGCGTCTACGCGATCCTCCACCTGCGCAGCGGCGAGCGCCGCTGGGACGCCTACTCCTACGTCTGCATCCACCTCTCGGTGATCTTCGCGGTCGGCGTGCTGATCACCGGCTCGATCTGGGCGAAGGCGTCGTGGGGGCACTGGTGGGTCTGGGACGAGCCGACCCTGGTCAGCTTCCTGATCGTCTTCCTCCTGTACGCGACCTACTACCCCTTCCGCTACGCGATCGAGGACCCCGAGCGCCAGGCCCGCTACGCCTCGGTCTTCGCGGTCACCGCCGGCGCCTTCGTGCCGCTCAACTTCCTCGCCGTGCGGCTCGCCGAGAGCCTCGTCCACCCGCGCGTCTTCGCCACCACCGCCGGCGGCCTGCCCGGCTCGATGATGCTCGCCTTCCTCGTCTCCATCGCCGCGATGGCGCTGCTCTGGGTGACCCTGGTCAAGCTCGAGCTGACCGCGAAGAGCGCCTCCGGGCAGCTGAAGCGGCTGCGCCGCGCCCTCGACGCCCCGGCCCCGGGCGCCCCCTCCCGCGTCGCCCCGGAGGTATAGATATGCCCGCCCTGCCGCTCGACGAGGCGGGCAAGTACGTCGCCGGCGCCTACGTCGTCTTCGTCGTCCTGCTCGCCGTCTACGTCGCGATCATGGCCGCGAAACTGCAGCGGATCGAGCGGGAGCTGCGCGAGCTGGCCAGGTTCGCCGAGCAGCGGAACGGCGAGCGGGAGCGAGAGAGGGTGACCACCGATGTCTGAGCTTCTCGCCCTCGGCGTCTCCCACAAGACCGCGCCGCTCGACCTGCGCGAGCGGCTCTCGCTCACCGAGGGCCGCGCGGTCGGCGCCCTGCGCGAGCTGACCGCCGCCGGCGGAATCCACGAGGCGGCGGCGATCTCGACCTGCAACCGCACCGAGCTGTACCTGGTCGTCTCCGACCCGGTCGGAGCCGAGTCGACGGCGCTCGGTGTGCTGACCCGCCAGGCGGAGATCCGCCCCACGGAGCTGCTCGGCCACCTCTACTCGCTGCGCTCCGGCGAGGCCGCCCACCACCTCTTCCGCGTAACCGCCGGGCTCGACTCGATGATCGTCGGCGAGGCCGAGATCCAGGGCCAGGTGAAGCGCGCCTACGAGCTGGCCCTGGTCGAGGGCGGCACCGGGCCGATCCTCAACCGCCTCTTCCGCGGCGCGCTCGCCGCCGGCGGCCGGGTCCGTGAGGAGACCGGGATCGGCGAGAAGGGAATCTCGATCCCCTCGGTCGCTGTGGAGCTGGCGCGGCGCACCCTCGGCGACCTCGGCGAGCGCCGCGTGCTGGTGATCGGCGCCGGCGAGACCGCCGAGCTGGTCGCCCGGGCGCTGGTCGCCCGCGGCGTCGCCACCGTCTTCGTCGCCAACCGCCACTACGACCGGGCGATCGGCCTCGCCCAGCGCTTCGGCGGCAACGCCGTCCGCTTCGAGGAGCTGCCCGAGCAGCTGGAGGCGGCCGACATCGTCGTCTCCGCCACCAACTCGCCGCACCACATCGTCGAGCGCGACGACCTGGCGCAGGTGATGGCGACCCGCAAGGGCCGCCCGCTGCTGCTGGTCGACATCGCCGTGCCCCGCGACATCGAGCCGGAGTGCCGCGAGATCGCCGGGGTCAGCCTCCACGACATCGACGACGTGCAGCAGATCGTCGAGCGCAACACCAGCGGCCGCGAGGCCGAGGCGCGGCGGGCGGAGCCGATCCTCGCCGCCGAGCAGGACCGCTTCGAGCGCTGGCTCGCCTCGCTGGAGGTGGTGCCGACGATCGCCTCGCTGCGCGAGCGCGCCGACGAGGTGGTGCGCCGCGTCCTCGCCGAGAACGACGGCCGCTGGGAGAGCCTCACCGAGGCCGACCGCGAGCGGCTCGACGCGATGGCGAAGGCGATCGCCTCCCGCCTCCTGCACGAACCGACCCTGCGGATGAAGCGCTCCGCCGGCAACGACGATGCCTACCTCTTCGTGAGCGCCCTGCGCGAGCTGTTCGGCCTCGACGCCGAGACCGAGCCGGAAGCCGAGAGTAGAGCCGACGTGACCGAACTCCGCCGCAAGGACCAGCCCGGCTAAGTGCTCTGAGTGATTCGAATCGCCACCCGCAGTAGTGCCCTGGCCATAGCGCAGGCAAGGCAGGTCGCCGAGCTACTGGGCGGCGCCGAGCTGGTCGAGGTCTCCTCCGACGGCGAGCCCGGCGACAAGTCGCGCTTCGTGCGCGGGGTCGAGCGGGCGCTGCTCGACGGCGATGCCGAGATCGGCGTCCACTCGGCGAAGGACCTGCCCGCCGAGCTGCCCGACGGGCTGGCGATCGCCGCGGTGCCGGCGCGGCAGGATCCCGCCGACGTCTGGATCGGCGCCGGCTCCTCGCTCGACGACGCCCCGGAGGCCGCCCGGGTCGGCACCGCCAGCCTGCGTCGCCGCGCCCAGCTTCTCGCCACCCGCCCCGACCTGCGGGTGGCCGAGCTGCACGGCAACGTCGAGACGCGGCTGCGAAAGCTCGCCGAGGGCGAGCTGGACGCAATCGTGCTTGCCGCGGCCGGCCTGCGGCGGCTGGGACGCGAGGGTGAGATCTCGTTCCCGATCCCGGCCGCGCGGATGACCCCGGCGGCGGGGCAGGGCGCCCTGGTCCTGCAGACGCGGGCCGGCGGCGGGGCGGCGGCGAAGGCGGCGGCGATCGGCGACGGCACGGCGCTGCTCGAGCTGACCGCGGAGCGCGCCGCGGTCGCCCTGCTCGAGGCGACCTGCGCGACCCCGATCGGGGTGCGGGCCCGAGTCGACGGCGAGCGGATCGAGGCCGATGCGTTCGTCGGGCTTCCCGACGGCAGCGAGTGGATCCGCGACCGGGTCGAGGGGGAGGCGGAGCGCCCCGGCGCAGTCGGGGCGCTCCTGGCCGAACGCCTGCTGAGCGCCGGCGCGAAGGAGATACTCGACCGAGCCGAGGCGTGGGATTGAACATCGACCCCCATATACGCGGTAAATGCGCCCCGCGTGCGGGGGCCAGGCCCGGAGTCGTCTACCTGGTCGGCGCGGGCCCCGGCGACCCGGGGCTGATCACGGCCCGCGCGCTGGAGCTGATCGCCTCCGCCGACGCGATCTTCCACGACCGCCTGATCCCGCCGGGGGCGCTCGACGGCGCCCGCCCCGAGGCGGAGCTGATCTACGTCGGCAAGGCGCCCGGCACCCACTCCGTCCCCCAGGGGGAGATCGACGAGCGGCTGATCGAGGCGGCGCGGGCCGGGCGCAGCATCGTCCGCCTCAAGGGCGGCGACCCGTTCGTCTTCGGCCGCGGCGGCGAGGAGGGAGAGGCGCTGCGCGCCGCCGGGGTCGAGTTCGAGGTCGTCCCCGGGGTGACCGCCGGGGTCGCGGCCACCGCCTACGCCGGGATCCCGGTCACCCACCGCGACGACGCCTCCGCGGTCGCCTTCGTCACCGGCCACGAGGACCCCGAGAAGACGGAGACGGCGCTCGACGCCGAGGCGCTGGCCCGCTTCCCCGGCACCCTCGTCTTCTACATGGGCGTCAAACGGCTGGCCGAGAACGCGGCGGCGCTGATCGAGGCCGGCCGCGACTCGGACGAGCCGGCGGCCGCCATCGAGCGCGGCACGATGGCCGGGCAGCGCACGGTTGTCGCGACCCTCGGGACGATCGCCGCGGCGGTCGAGCGCGAGCGCGTCGGCGCCCCGGCGTTGATCGTCGTCGGGCCGGCCGTCGCGCGCCGCGAGCAGCTCGCCTGGCTCGAGCGCCGCCCCCTGCACGGCCGCCGCGTCGTCGTCACCCGCGCCCGCGCCCAGGCCAGCGGCCTCGCCGCCGCCCTGCGCGCCCTCGGCGCCGAGGTGGTCGAGCTGCCGGCGATCCGGATCGAGCCGCGGACCGGCAGCGAGGAGGTGCGCCGCGCCGTCAGCGCGATCCACGCCTACGCGCTGGTCTGCCTGACCAGCCCCAACGGGGTGCGGCTGCTGTTCGAGGCGCTGCGCGAGGCGGGCCTCGACGCGCGGGCGCTGGCCAACGCCACCGTCGCCGCGATCGGCCCGGGCACGGCGCGGGCGCTGGCCGAGCGCGGGATCGCCGCCGACATCGTC
>VRUE01000147.1 GCA_019456285.1 Solirubrobacterales bacterium
CAGTGGGGTCGGTGAACCCGCTCAGCGAGCCGTTCGCCGGTCCCGAGACGATCGAGAAGGCCAGCTCGCAGGTCTCGGGGTCCGAGCCCGAGAGGGCGATGTCCACCGAGCTGTCCTCGGCGGTGGAGGCGGAGCCGGGATCGGCTTTCGGGGCGGAGTTCGCGCTCCCGGCCCAGCCCAGCTTCTCGTAGTTCGTGTCCGGCTCTGCATCGCTGTGGATTTCAGTGAGGCGCAGGCCGCTTTCCTGGTTGCGGCCGGCGTCGATCAGGGCCTGGCGGATCGCCGCCACTCCCGCCGCGTCCGTCGCCTGGTTTTCGTTGGCGGCGATGTGCAGCGCGGCGAGCCCGGCGGCGTGCGGGGAGGCCATCGAGGTCCCGCTCGCCGTCGCGTAGCCGCCGTCCTTGTAGGTGGAGAGGATGCCGACCCCGGGCAGGATCAGGTCGATGGCCTCGCCCGGGGAGTTGACCTGGCTCCCGGCGACGACGCCGGCGCTGTAGTTCGAGAAGGTGGCGAAGGAGTCGTCGGGCCCGAAGCCGGTTGCGGCGCCGGCGCCGCCGGGGGCGCCGTCGGAGTCGGCGAGGGCCGAGATCGCCGCGACCTCGGGGTAGGACGCCGGCTCGTGGTCATCTTTGGTGCCGATGTCGCCGTCATCCCCGTACACGTCGTCTCCTGCGTTGCCCGCGGCGACCATGTAGACGACGCCGGCTTCGACGCTGCCTTCGATTGCGTTGCGAGCGCCGGGGCTGTTTCCCTGCCAGCCGAGGCTCATGTTCGCCACCGCTATCTGTTCGGCCTTTTCGGTGACGTGGTCGATTCCCTTAATCACGCAGGAAAGCGAGCCCGACCCGTTGGGGCCGAGGACCCGCACCGGGACAACCGTGGCGCCCGGGGCGACGCCGACGACCCCGGCTTCGTCATCGACGGCCGCGACGGTTCCGGCGACATGCGAGCCGTGCCCGCTCTGGTCGTTCGGAGTCTTCTTGCCCTTGGCGCAGGTCATCCCGAGGGCGGCCGCGACGTTGAGGTCGGGGTGGTCGAGGTCGATGC
>VRUE01000039.1:0-12260 GCA_019456285.1 Solirubrobacterales bacterium
CAAGCCCGAGGACGCAGAGATGCGCAGCGCCAGGCGCGTCATCCAGGTGTGCGGGGTCGTGGAATCAACCATCTAGTCGCCGAGCTTGGCGGTTGCGGCGATCAGCCGGTCGAGCAGCTGGCGCGCGGCGCCGGAATCGACCGCGGCGGCGGCCTTCTCCACCCCCTCGGCGAGGCTGCCGGCGAGCCCTCCGACGTAGACCGCGGCGCCGGCGTTGAGCAGGACCAGGTCGCGGCGCGGGCCGCCCTCGCCCTCGAGCACGGCGCGTGAGGCGGCGGCGTTCTCATCCGGGGCGCCGCCCGCGACCTCCTCCAGCTCCGCCTCCCCGAGGCCGAACTGACCGGGCTCGACGAACCACTCCTCGGTGCGTCCCTCGGCGACCTCGATCACCCTGGTTCGGGACGAGATCGAGAGCTCGTCGACACCGTCCTCCGCCGCGACCACCATCGCCCGCACGCTGCCCAGGTCGACCAGCGCCTCGGCGATCGTCTCCTGGTAGTGGCGGTCGGAGACGCCGAGCAGCTGGCGCTGGGCGCCCGCCGGGTTGGTCAGCGGCCCGAGGAAGTTGAAGATCGTCCGCACCCCGAGCGCCTTGCGGACCGGCACGACGTGGGCCATCGCCGCGTGGTGGCGGGGGGCGAACATGAAGCCGAAGCCGACCTCGTCGATGCAGCGGCCCACCTGCTCGGGGTCGAGGTCGATCCTGACGCCGAGCGCCTCCAGCAGATCGGCGGAGCCGCACCTGCTGGTGTTGGAGCGGTTGCCGTGCTTGGCGACAACGCAGCCGGCGCCCGCGGCGACCAGCGCCGCGGTGGTCGAGACGTTGAAGGTCGAAGGGCCGCCGCCGGTCCCCGCGGTGTCGACCGGGTCCGCCCGCCCGGTCGCGACCGGAGCGGCCAGCGCCCGCATCGTCCGCACCAGGCCGACCAGCTCCGACACCGTCTCCCCCTTCGCCCGCAGCGCGATCAGGAAGGCGGCCGTCTGCACCTCGCCCGATCGCCCCTCCATGATCTCGGCGAGGACGGCGGCGGCGTGGTCGGCGGTGAGGTGGTCTCCGGCGCAGACCGCATCGATCGCCCGGGTGACGACGTCGTTCGGCATCAGGCCTCCCCGAGGAAGTTCTTCAGCAGCTGCTTTCCCCGCGGGGTCAGCACCGACTCGGGGTGGAACTGGACTCCCTCGGCAGGCAGCTCGCGGTGGCGGACTCCCATCACCACCTCGCCGAGGCTGGCGCTCAGCTCCAGCTCGCCGGGCAGGTCGGGGTGGGCGACCAGGGAGTGGTAGCGGCCGGCGACCAGGGGGCTGGGCAGGCCCACGTAGACGGCGCGGCCGTCGTGCTCGATCTCGGCGTCCTTGCCGTGGACCGGCTCGCCCTGCACGGTGCGGCCGCCGAACGCCTCGACCAGCGACTGGTGCCCGAGGCAGACGCCCAGCACCGGCGTGCGCGCCTCGGCGAAGGCGCGGATCGCCTCGACCGAGATCCCCGCCTCGGCGGGTGTGCAGGGACCGGGCGAGACGACGAGCCGGTCCGCCCCGCGCTCCAGCAGCTCCCCCACAGCGGCCCTGTCGTTGCGGACCACCTCGACCCCCGCCCCCAGCTCGCCCAGGTGCTGGACGAGGTTGTAGGTGAAGCTGTCGTAGTTGTCGATGACCAGGACCTTCATGGCCAGTCCGGCTGCTCGCAGGCCAGCTCGACGGCGCGGAAGACCGCCTTGGCCTTGTTGACCGACTCGTTGTACTCGTAGGCCGGCTTGGCGTCGGCGACCGTGCCGCCGCCCGCCTGCACATGCACCTGGCCGTCCTTGACGACGACGGTGCGGATGTGGATCGCCGTGTCGAGGTCGCCGTTCCAGGAGAGGTAGCCGATCGCGCCGCCGTAGGAGCAGCGCTTGACCGGCTCCAGCTCGTCGATGATCTGCATCGCGCGGACCTTGGGCGCGCCGGAGAGGGTGCCGGCCGGAAGGGCCGAGCGCAGGACGTCCATCGCGCTCACCCCCTCGCGCAGCGTCCCCGAGACCTGGCTGACGATGTGGAGGACGTGGGAGTAGGTCTCCACGACCATCAGCTCGTCGACGCTGACCGTCCCGTACTCGCAGACCCTGCCCAGGTCGTTGCGGCCGAGGTCGACCAGCATCACGTGCTCGGCCCGCTCCTTGGGGTCGTTGACGAGGCGCTCGGCGAGGCGGCGGTCCTCCTCCTCGTTGGCGCCGCGCGGGTAGGTGCCGGCGATCGGCCGCGTCTCGACCCGCCGCCCGCTCATCTTGACCAGCGGCTCCGGCGAGGCGCCGGCGATCTGGAAGTCGCCGAACTCGAGGAAGTACATGTAGGGGGAGGGGTTGACGGCGCGCAGGCCACGGTAGACCGAGAAGGCCTCGACCGGGGCCGGGGCGGAAAAACGCTGCGAGGGGACGACCTGGAAGGCGTCGCCCGCGTGGATGTAGGAGACGATCCGCTCGACCGCCGCTTCGAACTCCCCCCGCTCCATGTTGGAGGCGAAGCGGGGCGGCTCGGAGAT
Organism: Solirubrobacterales bacterium; assembly: GCA_019456285.1. Classification (GTDB taxonomy): domain Bacteria; phylum Actinomycetota; class Thermoleophilia; order Solirubrobacterales; family 70-9; genus VRUE01. The sequence continues at coordinate 2,516 of VRUE01000039.1, forward strand.
GGTGGGCCGCTGCGGGACGGGCACGGCGCCGCGGAGGCGGCGGCGCACGTCGGCGATCGCCTCGGCGGCGCGCCCGTAGGCCGCGTCGATCCCGCCGTCCTCCTCGGCGAACGCGCAGGCCATGATCGTCAGCTCATGGCGCAGGTGGTCGAAGACGAGCAGCACGTCGGTGATCATCAGCGCCATGTCCGGGAGGCCGAGCGGGTCGGGGTTGGGCTCGCCCAGCGGCTCCACCGTCCGCACCAGGTCGTAGCCGAAGAAGCCGACCGCGCCGCCGGCGAACGGCGGCAGGCCCTCGACCGGGGCGGGCCGGTAGCGCGAGAGATGCTCGGCGACCGCCGCGTAGGGGTCGGGGGCGTCGTAGCTGGAGCCGCCGGACTCGGAGAGAACGCCGTCGCTCCAGCGCAGCACCGAGCGGGGGCGGAAGCCGACGAACGAGTAGCGACCGACCTGGCCCTGCTCGGCCGACTCCAGCAGGAAGCAGGGCGCCCCCTGCGGCTCGCCGGCACGCAGCTTGAGGAAGGCGGAGACCGGCGTCTCGCAGTCGTCGAGGAGGCGGGCGCGGACCGGGACGACGTTGCCCTTGCCGGCGAGCGCACGCGCCTGCTCGAGGCTGGGCTCGAGCCGCAGCTCGGACTCAGCCGCGACGGCCATTGAGCACCTCCATCACCGCTGCCTGCGGCACCTCGCGCGAGGCGAGCAGGACGCTGAGGTGGTAGAGCAGATCGGCGGCCTCCTCGGCGACCCGCCGATCGGACTCCTGGCCCGCCGCGCGGACCACCTCCTCGGCCTCCTCGGCGACCTTCTCTCCGATCAGCCTCGGGTCGTCGAGCAGCTCCACCGTGTAGCTGCCCTCGGGCCGCTCGGCGGCGCGGCTGCGCAGGGTGCGCTGCAGCGCCGACAGCGCTTCGTGGGCGACCGGCGCCGGCTCGCCGCCCCCGTCCAGCTCACGGTAGAAGCAGCTGCGCTCGCCGGTGTGGCAGGCGGGGCCGGTCGGCTCGACCAGGGCGACGATCGCGTCGCCGTCGCAGTCGTAGCGAAGCTGGCGCAGGCGCAGCACGTTGCCCGAGGTCTCCCCCTTGCGCCAGATCTCCTCGCGCGAGCGGCTGTAGAAGTGGACCTCGCCGGTCTCGACGGTGAGCCGCAGCGACTCCTCGTTCACGTAGGCGAGGGTCAGCACCTCGCCGCTGGCGAAGTCCTGCGCGATGCACGGCGCCAGGCCGTGCTCGTCGAATCGCACCTGCTCGAACATCAGGCAATCGTAGTCAGGGCCAGCGCCAATGGCGCTTTATGCGTCCATATGACGGAAAAAGCGCCACTACTCGATGCCGAGGCGATCGAGCAGGTTCTCGTCGCGGCGCCAGCGGCGGACGCGAACCCGCAGGTCGAGGTAGACCTTGACGCCCAGCTCGTCTTCGAGGGAGCGGCGGGCGGCGGCGCCGATCTCGCCGACCTTGGCGCCTCCCTTGCCGATCAGGATGCCCTTCTGGGACTCGGTCTCCACCCAGACCTCGGCCCGGACCGTGACCAGGCCGTCCTCGCGCTCGGCGACCTCGGTGACCGAGACCTCGACCGAGTGGGGGATCTCATCGCGGGTGCGGTTGAGGACCTGCTCGCGGATCAGCTCGGCCAGCAGCAGCTCGCTCGACTGGTCGCTGTGGTCGTCCGGCGGGTAAAGGAAGGGGCCCTCCGGAACCAGCTCGCCGAGGCGCTGGACCAGGGCGTCCAGGCCCTCGCGACTGCGGGCGCTGATCGGGAAGACCTCGTCGACGCCCTCCAGCTCGGCGGCCTCGGCCAGCACCGGGACCAGCTCGTTCGGCCCCACCCGGTCGACCTTGTTGACCGCGCAGATCGTCGGGATCTCGGCGTTCGCGCCGAGCAGGACGCGGGCGATGAAGCGGTCGCCCGGTCCGATCCCCTGCTCGCCGTCGACGAGCAGCAGGGCGAGGTCGGAGTCGGCCAGCTCGCGCTCGACCCGGCGCTGCATGCGCTCGGTGAGCACGTCGCGGGGGCGCTGCACGCCGGGCAGGTCGACGAGGACGAGCTGGCGCCCCGCCTCGGAGTCGGTCGCTATCCCGCGGATCGCCCGCCGTGTCGTCTGCGGCCGCATCGAGACGATCGCCACCCGGCTGCCGACGATCGCGTTGACCAGCGTCGACTTGCCGACGTTGGGGCGACCGGCCAGCCCGATGAACCCGGCCCGCGTCACCGCAATCCCTCCATCACCCGCGCCTGCAGGGCGAGCATCTCGCCCCCGTCGGCCTCGTGGTCGCAGCCGCAGAGATGGAGGACGCCGTGGACCGCCGCCTCGGCCAGGTCGGCGCAGTGCTCCGGGCAGATCGCGACGTCGCCCAGCTCGCGGGGGCCGGCGGTCGGGCCGGCGCCGTCGAGGGGGAATGCGAGGACGTCGGTCGGCGCGTCCCTTGCCCGGTGCTCGCGGTTGAGCTCACGAATGCGTTTGGCGGCGACCAGCTCGATCGCCAGGTGCCCGTCGGCGACGCCGGCCGCATCGAGCGCCGCCGCGACCGCGTCGCGCAGATCGGAGGGCACGTCGGCGAGATCGACGCTCAACGCTGCTCGCGCTCGGCGTGTTCCCCGTAGGCGACGACGATCCGCCGCACCAGCTTGTGGCGGACCACGTCCTCGCCGCCGAAGTGGACGAAGGAGATGCCCTGGACCGCGTCGAGGATGTCGCGCACGACGATCAGGCCGGAACGCTGTTCGGCCGGCAGGTCGATCTGGGTGATGTCGCCGGTCACCACCATCCGCGAGTTGAAGCCGAGCCGGGTCAAGAACATCTTCATCTGCTCGGGGCTGGTGTTCTGCGCCTCGTCGAGGATCACGAAGGAGTCGTTGAGGGTGCGGCCGCGCATGAAGGCGAGCGGCGCCACCTCGATCACGCCGCGCTCGAAGTAGCCGCTGACGCGGTCGGGGTCGAACATGTCGTAGAGCGCGTCGAAGAGCGGGCGCAGGTAGGGGTCGACCTTGGCCTGGATGTCGCCGGGCAGGAAGCCGAGCCGCTCCCCCGCCTCGACGGCAGGGCGGGTGAGGATGATCCGTTGCACCTTGCGCTCCGCCAGCGCCGCCGCGGCCATCGCCACCGCGAGGAAGGTCTTGCCGGTGCCGGCCGGGCCGATCCCGAAGGTGATCGTGTGGCGGCGGATCGAGTCGACGTAGCGCTTCTGGTTGAGCGTCTTCGGCGCAATCTTGGTGTTGCGGTGGCGCCAGACGACGTCCTCGAGGATCTGCGCCGGGCTCTGGTGCGCGTCGAGCGCCCCGGTCACCGCTTCGATCGTCCCGGGCGCCACCTCGTGCCCCTGCTCGATCAGCTCGACCAACTCGTCGACCACGGTCGCCGCAGTCTGCACATCGCCGGACTCACCGTCCAGGGTGAGCACGTTGCCGCGCAGGTGGAACTCGCAGTCGAGATGGCCGCGCAGCTCCTGCAGCACGGCGTCCTCGGACCCCGCCAGCTCGGCGGCGACGGTGTTGTCGAGGGTCAGCTGCCTACGAGCCAAGCCGCCCACGCACCGCCGCGCTGACCCGCTTTCCGTCGGCGCGCCCGCCGACCCTCGGCATCAGCACCGACATCACCTGGCCCATCTGCCGCTGCTCGCTCGCCCCGGCCTCGGCAACCGCCGCGTCGACCAGCTCCGCCAGCTCCTCGTCGGAGAGCTGCTGCGGCAGGTAGGCCTCGATCAGCCCCGCCTCGGAGTCCTCGACGTCGGCCTGCTCGGCGCGGCCACCGTTCCGAAACGCCTCCGCCGCCTCCAGCCGCTTCTTCCGCTCGCGCTGCAGGACCGCGACCTCGTCCCCCTTGCCGAGCTTGGCGTCCTGCTGCAGCGAATCGACGACCATCCGCAGCGCCGCCGCGCGCTCCCGATCCCCCGCCTTCATCGCGGTGCGGACATCCGCCTGGACCTGCTCTAGGACGCTCATGGCCTTAAGAGTAGTCGGCGCCATGCACTTCGATCCGCTCCACCTCGCCGAGGGGCATCTGGAGGAAGCGGGTGCCCAGGTCGCGGAAGGAGTCGACATCGCCGGTGCAGAGGAAGCGGTAGGCGCCCTCGCCGTCGGGGAGTCGGGCGAGACCTCGGGATTCCAGGGTGCGCTGGGCTGCGGCGGCCACCGCGTGACCGCCGCTTACCAGGCGCACGTCGCGGCCCAGGATGCGCTGCAGCATCGGGGCCACCAGGGGGTAGTGGGTGCAGCCGAGGATCAGGGTGTCCACCTCGGCTCGCTTCAGGGGGGCGCAGTAGGCACGGGCCATCTCCAGCACGCCCTCGTCGAATGGGGAGCCGTCCTGGATGAAGGGAGCGAGGTCGGGCGCCTCCACCTCGGTCACCTCGAGGCTGCGGCCCTGCTGCTCCAGGGAGCGGCGGTAGGCGCCGCTCTCCACCGTGTTCCGCGTCGCCAGCACTCCGACCCGGCCGCTGTCGGTGATCGCCGCGGCGATCTCGGCCTGCGGCTCGACCACCGGCACGACGTCCACCCCGCGCTCCGCGGCGACCTCGCGCGCCACGCCCTCGCCGATCGAGGTGGCGGTGTTGCAGGCGATCACCAGCAGCTTGGCGCCGTCCCCCAGCAGCAGCTCCGCGATCCGCCGGATCCGCTCCCGCAGGAGGTCCGGGTCGCGCGTCCCGTAGGGGAACATCGCCGTGTCGCCGAGGTAGACGAAGTCCTCCTCCGGCAGCGAGACCAGGCACTCGTGCAGCACGGTGAGCCCGCCGACCCCGGAGTCGAACATCGCGATCGGCTGCGAGGAGTCGAGCTGGGAGCCGGCCGCAGACAGGGCCGTCAGGGCTTGACGACCATGAAGAAGATCGTGATCACAATGATCACGCCGGTCAGCGTTCCGACCCGCCCGATCCGCTGCGAGAGGGCCATGAACTCGTCGCTGAGCGCATCGCCGGACTGGAGATCCCGCTCGGCCAACGCCTTCGCCTTGCGGACCCGGGGGCCGAAGAAGCCGTGCTGAAGGCCGAGCAGAGCGAGAATCGCGAGGAAGCCGACGCTGAGCCACGATTCACTGGCCTCCCAGGGACCGTCGACGAGCAGGTAGATCCCCCCCAGCAGCAGCACGATCAACCCCGGGTTGACGAGGAAGCGGTCGGTCTTCTGCACCCCGGCCAGCAGCGCCGGTGTCGCCCGCGGGAACTGCGGCGCGACCGAGAAGAAGAGCGCGTAGCCGAAGACTGGCCCGAGCCCGAGGACGACGGCGAGGACGTGGACGAAGAGGCCGACGTTGTAGGCGGTGATCGTTGCCAGCACTGGCCGGAAACATATTCCACCGGGCGGCAGAAAAGCGAGGCCGGGCCCGCCGCCGGATCAATCGAAGGCTCGCCGGACGCGGCTGAAGAACCCCCCGTCGCCGCCCTGGGAGTGGATGTTGTGCGGCCCGAGCGTCTCGCCCAGCTTCTCGGCCAGCTCGCGCTGCTCCTCGGAGAGGTCGGTGGGGACGATCACATTCACGACGATCCGCAGGTCGCCCGGAGGGCCGCCGTTCGATCCTGGCAGGCCGTGGCCGCGCAGCCCGAGCTGGGTCCCGTGCTGGATGCCGGGGGGTAGCTCGATCTCGCGCTCGCCCTCGTGGCTGGGGATCTTGATCGCCTTCCCCAGCATCGCATCCACCGCGGTGATCTCGACCGTGTGCATCAGGTCCTGGCCGCGCATCGGCCCCCGCCGCATCTCGAACTCGAACCCACCGCCGCCGAAGAAGGCCTGGAAGATTTCCTCGACCGAGCCGAAGCCGGCGCCCCCGGGCGGAAAGCCGCCGGAGCGCAGGCCCTCGTGGCCGTAGGCGTCGTAGGCGCGGCGGCGCTCGGCGTCGGAGAGCACCTCGTAGGCCTCCGCGGCCGCCTTGAACTTCTCCTCCGCGCCGGGATCGTGGGCGTTGACGTCGGGGTGCAGCTCGTGGGCGAGGCGGCGGAACGCCTTCTTCACCTCCGCCCCCGAAGCGTTCCGGTCGACGCCGAGAATCTGGTAGTAGTCGCGCGGCATCGGATCAGCCGTCGTAGACGGTTTCGCAGTAGCGCGAGAGCTCGCGGGCGGCGCCGCGCACCGACGCGATCGCCGTGGCGTAGTCCATCCGCAGCGGGCCGACCACCCCGACCGAGCCGAGGTTGCGGTGCGCAAGGCCGTAGTTGGCGCCGACGACGCTGACCGAGCGCAGCTCCGGCTGCGGGTTCTCGCCGCCGATCCAGAGGAAGACCGAGCGCTCGTCGAGGGCGGAGCGCAGCATCCCCAGCACGCTCGCCCGCCCCTCCAGCGCGGTCATCAGCTTGTCGGCCCTGGGCAGGTCGGCGAAATGCGCGTCGGAGAGGAGGCGCGCCGTGCCCTCCACGTAGAGGGTGTCGGTGGCCTCCTGCTCCAGCTCGGTGAAGGTGGCGCCAAGGGTGGCGACGAACCCGGCCTCGACCGGGCCCAGCTCGGGGTCGGCGAGGCGGCCGGCGATCATCCGCGCGCCGACGCCCATCCCGGTCAGGGACTCGTTCAGGTAGCTGGAGGCCCACTCGACCAGGCCGGGGTCGACCGGGGCCTCGAAGTCGAAGACGCGCTTGGCGACGGCGCCGGTCGAGGCGATCGCGACGACCATCACCTTGGCCGGCGCCAGGCGCAGCACCTCGACCCGGTGGATCGTCGCCGCCACGGTGTGCGGCGGCGCGGTGGCCAGGGCCATCAGGTCGGTGACCCGGGCCAGCACCGCGGTCGTCTCCCGCATCGCCTCGTCGACCTCGCGCCGCAGCCGCGAAAGCTCCAGCCCGACCCCGGCGTCGGCGGCAGGCGCCCCCGACTCCAGCAGCAGGTCGACGTAGCGGCGGTAGCCGGAGTCGGTCGGGACCCGACCGGCCGAGGTATGCGGCTGGGTCAGATACCCGGCGGCCTCGAGCCCGGCCAGCTCGGCCCGCACAGTCGAAGCCCCCCACTCGACCTCCGATCTCTCGGCGACCTCCTTCGACGCCACGGGCTTCGCCGACCCCAGATACGAGTCGACGACCAACCGCAAGATCAACTCCTGTCGCTCAGAGAGCATGCTCAGAGTCTAGAAGCCAGACAAACGCCCCTTCCGCGGGCCCAGGACCCGCCGCGGCCAGGCGCCTATAGCTGAACTTCGGCCTCGGCATTGCGAATCGTCTGGTTGTCGCCCTGGGCGGCGACGGTGTCGACGACGACTCGGTCGCCGTCCACCGACTTGACCGCGCCCGTGACGACGATCTCCTGCTCGGGCGCGCCCATGCCCCGGAACTGGACCGAGAGCCGCTTCAGCGCCCGCGGATCGCCGCCGGCCAGCTCAGTGTTGGCGCGGGCGACGAGGCCCATCATGTAGAGGCCGTGCAGGATGGTGTTCGGCAGGCCGACGGCCTTGGCGAACTCGGGGTCGATGTGGATCGGGTTGAAGTCCCCCGAGGCGCCTGCGTAGCGGTTCGGCAGGTGCTTGTCCGGGGTTACCTTCAGCTCGGGAACCTGGTCTCCGACGTTCGGCACGCCCATGCTCACACCCCCCTGACGATGTTGGTCCAGACGCCGCGCGCGACCTGGTCGCCGTTCTGGTTGACCGAAGTTGACTCGAAGACGTAGAAGCCCTTGCCGTCCCTCTCGGAGATCTCCAGGCACTTCGCGGTTGTGGTGATCTCGTCGCCCGAGCAGGCGGGCTCGTCCCACTCGAACTCCTGGCCTCCGTGCACCATCGCGGCGAAGTTCATATCGACCTCGGGGTCGAACACCGCCGGCGCCAGCGCCGGGAAGCTGTACACGACGCAGAACATCGGCGGCGCGACGACGTCCCGGTAGCCCGCCGCCCTTGCCGCCTCGCGGTCGAGGTGGACCGGGTTGTCGAGCCCGATCACCGTCGCGTACTCCCTGATCTTCTCCTTGCCCACCTCGTACGTGGTGGCGGGCCATTCCTTGCCCACCGCCTCTGTCTTGATCGCCATCGGTGGGGACCCTATCTACTCGTCGATCTCGAGGACGGCGAGGAACGCCTCCTGGGGCACCTCGACTCTCCCCACCTGCTTCATCCGCCTCTTCCCCGCCTTCTGCTTCTTCAGCAGCTTCTGCTTGCGGGTGACGTCGCCGCCGTAGAGCTTCGCGGTGACGTCCTTGCGCAGCGCCTTGACGGTCTCCCGGGCCAGCACCCGCGAACCGATCGCCGCCTGCACGGGGATGTCGAAGAGCTGGCGGGGAATCGTCTTGCGCAACCGCTCGACCAGCACCTTGCCCTGCTGGTAGGCGAAGTCGCGGTGGACGATGATCGAGAGGGCGTCGACCTTGTCGCCAGCCAGCAGGATGTCGACTTTGACCAGATCGGAGGCGCGGTTGCCGATCGGCTCGTAGTCGAGCGAGGCGTAGCCGCGGGTGGAGGACTTCAGCTGGTCGAAGAAGTCGAGGACGATCTCGGCCAGCGGCAGGTCGTAGCGGATCTGCACCCGCTGCGGGCTCAGGTAGTGGATGTCGACGTGGGTGCCGCGCCGCGCCTGGCAAAGCTCCATCACCGCGCCGACCTGCTCGGAGGGGGCGACGACAGTCGCCCGGATATAGGGCTCTTCGACCGCCTCGACCGAGCCCGGGTCGGGCAGCTCGGTCGGGCTGTGCACCTCGACCGTCTCGCCGCCGGCCAGGTGGACCTCGTAGCGCACGTTGGGCGTCGTCGCCAGCAGCTCCAGCCCGTACTCGCGCTCCAGCCGCTCGCGGACGATCTCCATGTGGAGGAGGCCGAGGAAGCCGCAGCGGAAACCGAAGCCGAGCGCCTCGGAGGTCTCAGGCTCATAGGAGAGCGCCGCGTCGTTGAGCGCCAGCTTGTCGAGCGCGTCGTGGAGGTCTTCGTAGCGGTCGGTGTCGATCGGGAAGAGGCCGCAGAAGACCATCGGCCTGACCTCGCGGTAGCCCTCCAGCGGCTCGGCCGCGAGCCGCTCCCGCGAGGTCAGCGTGTCGCCGACCCGCAGCTTGGCGACATCCTTGATCCCGGTGATCACGTAGCCGACGTCACCCGCCTCCAGCCCGCCCGCCCCGGTCATCGCCGGCCGGAAGAAGCCAATGTCGTCGATGTCCGCCTCGGCGCCGTTCTGCATCGCGACGATCCGCTCGCCCTTGCGGAAAGCGCCGTCGACCACCCGCAGATAGGCGATCACGCCGCGGTACTGGTCGAACTCGGAGTCGAAGATCAGCGCCCGGGTCGGGGCGGCGAGCTCGCCGCTGGGTGGCGGGATCCGGGCGACGATCGCCTCCAGCACCTCGACCACCCCCTCCCCCGTCTTCGCCGAGATCCGCAGCACCTCGCCGGGGTCGCCGCCGAGCAGGTCGACGATCTCACCGGCGACCCGCTCCGGCTCGGCGCCGGGCAGGTCGACCTTGTTGATCACCGGGATCAGCTCCAGCCCGTTCTCGATCGCCAGGTAGGTGTTGGCGACGGTCTGCGCCTCGACCCCCTGGGCGGCGTCGACGACGAGCAGCGCGCCCTCGCAGGCGGCGAGGCTGCGCGACACCTCGTAGGAGAAGTCGACGTGGCCGGGGGTGTCGATCAGGTGCAGGTGGTAGGCCTGCCCGTCGGAGGCGCGGTACTCGACCCGCACCGCCTGCGCCTTGATCGTGATCCCGCGCTCGCGCTCCAGGTCCATCGAGTCGAGCATCTGGGCACGCATCTTCTTCGGGTCGACCGCGCCGGTGATCTCGAGGACGCGGTCGGCCAGGGTCGACTTGCCGTGGTCGATGTGGGCGATGATCGAGAAGTTGCGGATCCGCTCCATGG
>VRUE01000039.1:12360-18413 GCA_019456285.1 Solirubrobacterales bacterium
GAGGACGCGGTCGGCCAGGGTCGACTTGCCGTGGTCGATGTGGGCGATGATCGAGAAGTTGCGGATCCGCTCCATGGGCGTGCGGAGTATTACGAGGACAGCTAGCCGACACCGTCTGCACGAAATGCGCTCGCCCGCGGGTCCTGTCGCCGGGGAGAGGCGTTTGAAGAGGGCGCCGTCACGAGGGCGGCAGCAGGCTGCGTGGCGCTTTGTTCGGCCAGGGGCCGAATAAGTCGCCAATTCAAGGGCAGAGGCGAGGGCTGAGGGGGCCGGTGAGGCGAAAGGCGGCGGTTGGGGGCTTGCGGAAGACGACCGTGGCGGCGGGGCCTTCGGCCCAGGCGGCGGCCGGCGGGTAGGCGGGCTTGCCCGAGTCGATGCGATCGCGGCTGGCGACGACGTAGTCGTAGTCGCCGGCGTTCAGCGCCCGCCGCCAGGCGCGGCAGGTGGTGGGCGCGGCGAAGCCGCCGTGGGGGCGCTCCAGGCCGACGAAGCGGACGCGGTTGGAGAGGTCGGTCCCGAACAGCGGGTACTGACGGGTGCTGGTCGTCGCGATCCGGGCGCCGGAGAGCGAGCGGGCCCAGCGGAAGGCGGCGTCGAGGCCGGGGGTCGTGAACCGGGGATCCGAGTAGCGGCTCTCGAGGTAGTGGCGCTGCACGGGGTAGCCGGCGCCCACCGCGAGCACGATCAGCACCGTGCCGATCGCGGTCAGCGCCCGGGCGGGCGCCGACCACCCGCGGTGCGGTCCGAGCGAGGCCCAGCGGCGGAGGCGGTCGCGCAGCGACGGCGCCGCCGGCAGCAGGGCCAGGCCGAGAACCAGGGCGGGCGCCAGGTAGCGCAGCCCCGACTCGAAGCCGCGCGGCATCCCCGGCGGCCCCGAGGCCGAGGTCGGGGCGACGAGCCAGGCAAGAGCCGCGGCGAGGCCGGCGACCCCGAGCACCCGCAGCAAGGGGCTCGCGCCGCGTCCGAGGCAGAGCAGGAGGCCGGCGAGGGCAAGTCCGGCGAGCAGCGGCCAGAGCAGGCCGAGGCCACCGTGGAGGCCGGGCAGGAACCAGTCCGACCAGACCGAGCCGTCGGTCAGGTAGCCGAGGACGCTGTGGCCCTCGCGGCCGCCGAGCGCCTGCTCGGGGGCGGGCAGCGAGATCGGCCCCAGGTCCCTGACCCAGGGCAGCGGGTTGCCGGTCTGGAGGAGGTTGCGCAGGTACCAGTAGCCGCCGCCGGCCAGCGCCGCCACTGCGGCGGCGGTGAGAGCACGCCACCTGGCGCCCTGGGGCGCGATGGCCGCAAGGCCGATCACAAGCACCGCGCCGGGCAGCAGGAAGTTGAGCTTGGTCCCGGCGGCCAGCCCAGCCGCGAGCCCGGTGACGATCAGCGCCCCGGTCGGCAGACCGCGGTCGCCGTCGGGACGGGCGGCCCACGCGCTGACGGCGATCGCGGCGGCGGCAAGCAGGAAGAAGATCCCGACGATGTCGTTACGCGCCTCTCCCGCCTGGTCGGCGAGGGCGGGGATACTCAGAGCGATCGCCCCCAGGGCGAGCGAGACGGGAGCGACACCGAATGGCCGCCCGATGCACCAGACGGCAAACAGGCAGCCGATGAACCAGCCGAGATTCAGCAGCGGCGAGAGGATGTCGCGCCCGAACGCGACCATCCCAATCGCGTGGAACAGCTCCGAATTGGCCGGGTAAAACCAGGCCAGGAACTGCGGCGCGATGAAGTGCAGGTCGAAGGTGTTCCCGGTCTGGAAGAACCCGGCCGCGAACGGCCCGTGGTACCAGGTCGAGTCGAACCCGGTCATGCCCGTGGTCAGCTTCGGCCGGACGTCAGCGGCGAAATGAAGCATGGCTGCCGCTGCGATCGCGAGGGCGACCAGGGTTGCGACATCGACGCCCCTGCCCGCGGGTCCTGTCGCCGGGGTGGGGTGCCCTTCTGGCCCTGCGCGCTGCTCCGGGCGAAGGGACACTGCGCTTGCAGGACCGGGGCCTTGCCCTCCGCAGCCTCCGGGCGGGCGAAGGACACCCCACCCCGACGCCTGCCGCGGAAGGAGCGTCCAGGTAGCCAGCCCCACGAGCCCCATTGCGAGCAGGTATGGCACCGGCCTGAACAAATCGACGGTGCCGAGCAGCTCGGCGACCCAGATCAGGAGGGCGAGAGCAAGGACGGCGGTTGCGAGGTGGGCCGGCGCTCCCGAGAACGCGGGGAGCAGGCGCGAGCGGACTGCTGAAGCGCCGAGCCAGGCGAGGCTGACCAGCACGCCGATCTCGGCGACGCCCAGCAGATAGCGCGACGCGCTCAGCATCGCTCAGCGGCGGCGCAGGAGGCGGGTCATCTGCTCCAGCTCGGCGACGCGGAGCAGCTTCACCGCGCCCAGGTAGACGAGGGCCCCGGCGGCGAGGGCGGTGGCGAGGGAGACGACCTGGCCGCCGAGGCCGCGCCCCAGGGCGCTGTCGAGGACGTCCCAGATGCCGAGGCTGACCGCCGCCAGCGCCGCCGAGGCGAGGGCGATCCGGGCGCCGGTGTCGGCCAGCCGCCCCAGCTCGAGGCCGCCCAGCAGGCGGCTCAGGATCACGCTCTGGGCCACGACGCTGACGCCGGTGGCAAGCGCCGTCGCGGCGACGATGCCGCCGACCCCGAGGTGGTAGAGGCCGAACGCGGCCAGCGCCGTGACCGTCAGGTTGGCGGCGGCGATCGCGGTCGGCAGCCAGGGCCGCTGCAGGCTGAAGAAGGTGCGGGTGAGCAGCAGGAAGAGCCCGTTCGTCGGCAGCGAGAAGGCGAACCAGAAGAGAGCCGTGGCGACCAGCACGGTCTGGTCGGGGGTGAACTCGCCGCGCTGGTAGACGAGGCGGATCATCGGCTCGGAGAGGACGAGGACGGCGGCGGCGGCGGGCACCAGGACGAAGAGGATCTGCCGCATCCCGTTGGCCATCGTCGCCCGTAGGTTGTCGTGCTCGCCGCGCGAGGCGAAGCGGGCCAGGGTCGGGAAGAGGACGGTGGCGATCGCCACCGAGAAGATGCCCTGCGGCAGCTGGTAGATCCTGAACGCCTTGTCGATCGCCGCCGGCGCCTGGTCGCTGAGCAGGCTGCCGAAGAAGCTGTTGATCACCAGGTTGAAGTTGATCAGCCCGAGGCTGAGCGTCACCGGCAGCATCAGCAGCAGGACGCGACGCACGTTGGGGTCGCGCCACGCGAAGCTCCAGCTGAACTTGAAGGGTGTGTTGCGGAGGTCGAAGACGGGGATCAGCAGCTGCACCAGGGTGCCGGCGAGGATGCCGATCGCGTAGGCGTAGATGCGGTCGTCGCCCTCGAAGGCGGGCGCCAGGAAGACCAGCACCGCGATGATCGTCAGGTTCCAGAACAGCGGCGCGATCGCGAAGGCGCCAAAGCGGTCATAGCTGTTGAGGACGCCGACCACGACGCCGCTGATCCCGAGCAGGATCAGGATCGGGAAGAGGAGCCGCGAGAGGCTGATCGTCAGATCCTTGATCTCCCCCTCGAAGCCGGGGACGAAGAGGGGCATGACGACCGGGGCCAGGAGCACGAACAGCGCCGTGATCGCGCCGAGCGCGAGGGTGACGAGGAGCAGCAGGGTCGAGGCGAGGCGGAACGCCTCGCGGTAGTTCTTCTTCCCGAGCTGCTCGGTGAAGATCGGGACGAAGGCGGGCTGCAGCGCCGCGTCGGCGAAGAGGCTGCGAACCAGGTTGGGGACCTGGAAGGCGACCGTGAAGGCGGACATCGGCCCGCTGACGCCGTAGTAGCCGGCGGCGACGATCTCGCGCCCCAGGCCGGCGATCCGCGAGGCGGCGGTGGCGACCGCGAAGAACGCGGTCGAGCGGGCCAAGCGCCCACGCGGCGCTGGCTCTTCCGGCGTTCCGGGGGTCTCCAAGCCCTACCTCACTCGCTATAGTCGGCCGCCCGAAACATGGCCAACATAGCCTCACAGAAGAAGCGGATCCTACGCAGCGAGCGCGAGCGCATCGAGAACCGGCTGGTCACCAGCACGGTGAAGACACACTTCCGGCGCCTCGAGAGCGTCGTCGAGGCCGGCGATCCTGGCGCAGTCGAGACCGAGCACCGCTCGCTCGTCTCGCGGATCGACAAGGCCGTGCAGAAGGGCGCGCTGCACAAGAACACCGGCGCTCGCAAGAAGTCCCGCGCGGCGCGCATCGCCGCCTCCTAGGACGCTGCGGACCTGAGAAGAGTGAGCGTCAGCGCCAGCTCGTCGCCGTAGTCGGCGCCGCCGCGGCACCAGACCTCGAGGTCGGCGAGCGCCGCCGCCGCCCCACGCAGCTCGCCGAGCTCCGTCTCGCGCAGCCGCCCGACCAGCTGGCGCGCCGCGTATGGGTGCATCCCGAGGCTCGACTCGACCTGCTTCGGAGGGACGCCGTCCTCGAGCTGGGCGAGGGCCGTACACGCCTTGCGCAGGCGCGACGCCAGCCCGTAGATCAGGCCGGTCACGTTCTCGCCCTGCGAGATCAGCCGCTCGGCGACGTCCAGGGCGCGGGCCGGGTCGCGCTCCAACAGCGCGTCGGAGAGCGCCCAGACCGCGGCCTCGGAGGTGTCGGCGACCATCGCGTCGAGGTCGGCGGTGGTGACCTCGCCGTTCTCCCCCGCCCAGAGGGCGAGCCGCTCCAGCTCGTGGCCGAGGCGGACCGGGTTGGCCCCCATCCGCTCGACCAGGACGCGGGCGGCGGCGGGCTCGAGGCGGAAACCGAGGCGCTTCGCGTCGCCGACCAGGACGGGGGGCATGTCACGGGCCTTCGGCGCCTCGAAGGTGTGGATCTCGCCCTTCGCCGCCTTGACGGCGCGGGCCAGCTTCGCCGGCGCCTTGGCGCGGGCGATCAGCACCACGGTCAGGTCCGGCGGAAGGTCGTCGAGCGCCGCGGCGACCGCCTTCAGCTGGCGGTCCCGCCAGCGCTCGACGCCGTCGATGAGCAGGTAGCGCCGCGACTCGGTCAGCGACATCGCCGGGATCGCCGCCAGCAGCGCCTCGTGGTCGGGCGCCCCCCGGCCCTCGCTCGGCTCGAACACCTGCAGCGCCGCGGCGCCGCCGTCGCCCTCCGCCCGCGCCCGCAGCCGCGCCCGCGTAGCGTCGATCTTCGCCCCGTCGGTGCCGGCGATCAGGTAGAGGGAGCGCACCTCCTCGGAAGACATCAGGAATCGCGCTTCGCTCGCCTGCGAAGAGCCGGATATGGACGCTGCACTTGCTCCGCGCTCATGCGGCGAGTGTAGTGGCGGGCCTGGCGGCTCAGCCCCCCGTGCTCACCGCCACCGAGCCGCGGTGGACGTCGAGGACGAGCGTGCCGTCGCGGTCGGTGCGCAGGGTGCGGATGCCGGGCGCGGCAAGGGCGGCCAGTGTCGCCGGGGTCGGGTGACCGTAGGGGTTGTCGTCGCCGACCGAGATCAGCGCCAGCCCGGGGGCGGTGCGGTCGAGCAGGGCCGCGAGCCCCGCGTCCTCGCTGCCGTGGTGGGCGACCTTGAGCACGTCGAGCGGACCGGGGTCGATCGGGACGGCCTCCGCCTCGGCGTCGGCGGCGAGCAGCATCGAGAAGTCGCGCCAGCGTGCCAGCATCACCAGCGCGAGCCGGTTGGGGTCGGCGCCGGCGGGGCTCCCGGCGAGCAGCTCACGCGGCGGCCACAGGACCTCGAGGCGGAGGCCGCCGGAGCGCAGCTCGCCGCCCTCGGCGACCCGGTGGGGGGCGGCGCCGGCGGCGCGGGCCTCGGCGAGGGTCCGGCGGTCGAGCCTCGCGTAGAGGAGCCGGCGGATCGGAACCGCGCCGAGCAGGTCGGAGATGCCGCCCGCGTGGTCGGACTGGTCGTGGGTGACGACCGCGGCGCCGAGCCGCTCGACCCCGGCGGCGCGCAGCTTCGCCGCGAGGCCGTCACCCGGCGGGCCGCCGTCGACCAGGACCGGGGGCGCGCCGGCCGGCTGCAACAGGATCGCGTCGCCCTGGCCGACGTCGAGAACCGAGACGCGCAGGCCGGATGCGGGCCCGGCGGCGCCCGCGCCGCCTCCCGGCGCGAGGAGCAGGGCCGCAAGAGCGGCCGCGGCGAGGCCG
>VRUE01000040.1:0-1707 GCA_019456285.1 Solirubrobacterales bacterium
GCCCTGCTGCGCAGCTATCCGCGCTTTGCCCGTACCCCCGAGATCGCGGTCTCGATCTGCCTGCTCGAGGACCTGCAGGCCAAAGGCCCCTTCGCGCCGATCTTCCTCGACGCCCGCGACCCGGGACGGGCGGTCGATTGGCTCGGTGGCGGGGGCGGGACGTCGATCGAGGAGGGACAGCGGTGAGCGGCCCTCCGCGATCATCGCGCCCGGCGGATCGAGCGACCCTGTTGAGATCTCGGGCGCGTGGAGCTAAACATGTCCGGACGATGCCGCCGGCCGGAGCCGGCCAGGAAGCGAGGAGGCGATCATGGCAGCAACCCCCCACTCCACCCCGAGATCGAGGCGTTCGCGCGCTGGTTCTGCGACTGGTGGCTGCGACGCGGCAGGCAAGGTGACGGCGAAGAGCGCTGAGACGCGGGCGGCCCGCGCGGTCGCCTACGTCCGCGAGTCGACCGAGGAGCAGGGCCAGGGATTCTCACCCGATGCCCAGCGCGAGGCGATCCGCAAGTTCGCCGCCGAGAACGATCTCGACCTGGGCGCCGAGTACTCCGACTTCCACTCCGGCTGGCGCAAGGCCGACGCTCGGCCGCAGTTCCAGCGGCTGATGGCCGACGCCGCCGAGCGACGCTTCGACGTCGTCCTCGTCTACCACACCTCCCGCTTCGCCCGGAACCAAATCGAGGCCCGCCGCTACAAGCAGCTCCTGCGCGAGCGGCTCGGCGTCCGCGTCGTCTCTGTCACCCAGCCGATGGGCGAGGACCCGACCGACCCCTCGGCCTTCCTGGCCGAGTCGATCCACGAGATGTTCGACGAGTACTACTCGGTCTCGCTCTCCTTCTGGACCCGTACCGGCCTGCGCGAGAAGGCGCGCCAGGGCCACTTGGTCGGCCAGCTTCCCTGGGGCTACGTGCGCGACCCCGACTCTGCCCTCGCCATACCCGACCCTGAGCGGGCGCCGCTGGTGCGCGAGCTGTTCGAGCACTACTCGACCGGGCAGGAGTCCGACCGCACGATGGCGGCCTGGCTCAACGCCAAGGGCGCCCGGACGACGCGCGGGCGGGCCTTCGGCAAGGACACCGTGCGCGACATGCTGCTGAACGCCGCCTACTGCGGCTACGTCAACGGCATGCGCAGCAAGGACCGCTCGATCAAAGGGCTGCACGAGCCGCTTGTCTCCGAGGAGCTGTTCGACCGCGTGGGGCAGATGCGGACCTGGCGGGCGCGGATCGTCAAACCGGGCCGGCCTTCGGAGGATTACCTGCTGCGAAAGCTCCTCTACTGCGAGCGCTGCGACGCGCGCATGCACGGCAACAAGGGCTCGACCCCGCAGGTGCGCCGCTACATGTGCTCGACCCGCCGCTACGGCGGCGACTGCGCCCAGCCGATCACCAAGGCCGAGCCGCTCGAGGAGCAGATCGTCGAGTGGCTGCGCGACTTCCGCCCCGACGAGGAGCTGCGTGCCGTCGTGCTCGCCTCGCTGCAACAGGCCGCCAAACGCGAGGGCAGCGACGCCGCTCGCCGCCAGGAGCTGAGCGGCCAGCTCGAACGGCTGCGCGACCTCTACGTGATGGGCGACGTGACCAAGGACGAATACGCGATACGGCGCCAGGCCGCCGAGGAGGAGCTGGAGCGGGTCGGCCCGCCCCTCGATCCCGAGCTCGACCGGGCCGAGGCGATCCTGCGCGATTTCTCCCGCTTCTGGGA
>VRUE01000040.1:1807-14146 GCA_019456285.1 Solirubrobacterales bacterium
CAAAAGCGGGAGCGACGGGACTCGAACCCGCGACCTCCGGCGTGACAGGCCGGCGCTCTAACCAACTGAGCTACGCCCCCAAGCGCTGGGCGAAATCCGCCCGACGGGGATTATCTCAGGATCGCTGGTCTCCCAGCTTGAAGCCGCCGCCGGAGCGGCGAGAAGAGGATCGTGGCCATGCCCGCAAGCGCCCCCGACGGGCGCCTGCTCAAGGAGCGGGCCCGGGGTCTATCTCGTAGGCCTTCGCCGGAAGCGAGGCGGAGAGTGGGCGGCTGGGAGGGATCGCGCGGCTGGCGGCGGCCCGGCTGCGCTTGCCGGCACGGCGACCCGCCCAGCGTGGGCGCACCGGATCGAAGCTGAGCAGGGCCCGCCAGGTGGTGGTGCCGATCACGCCGTCGACGCGAAGCCCCCGGGCGCGCTGGAAGGCGCGCACCGCCGCGCGGGTGCGCCCGGCGAAGATACCGGTGACGGGAAGCCCCGGCCGGCCGGCGGCGCGAAGGTGGGTCTGGGCCCAGACGGCGAGGTCGCCGCGGCTGCCGCGCTTGAGGACGGGGTGCGAGGTGACCGGCCGGTAGCCACGTAGCGGGCCAGGCGCGGCTGATCCGACCGCCCTCCACTCGCGGCGGTTGGTCTCCTGCCAGCTCCACCAGCTGGGCGCCAGACCGCCGTAGCTCGCGGCGAAACGGCGGAAGCGCCTGATCGGCTTGCGGCCCGGGTTGCTGTAGGTCTGGCCGATCGGGTGGAGCGGGTGGCCCCAGAGGCGGTTGAAGAGGTAGGTGTGCTCGTAGACGGCGCGCACCGAGGTGCCGATCGTCCGCCAGTACATCTGCGGCTGGTTGTAGGTGGCACCGCCGGGGCCGAGGAAGACCGAGTAGGGGAAGGAGGGGTGGTAGTCGACGTAGGGGAAGCTGGAGAGCGAAAGCGGGAAGGAAGGGCCGATGCGGGCGCGCAGGGCGCGGATGTAGCGGTCGGCCGCCGCGTACTTCCCCTCGTACTGCCCCTCGGCGTCGATCACCAGGCAGTCGGCGCCGCGGCGGACGGCTCTGGCGCCGACCTTGGCCTCGGCCACCGGCCGGTCGCCGTAGACGAACTGCCAGGCGCAAACGTCGAGCCCGCCCCGGTGGAGGGCGTTGACGAGCGAGGTGCGGAACTGGCTCCAGACGTTGCCGGAGTCGCCGGCCTTGATGTAGAGCGTGCCGATCCCGAAGCGCCTGGCGCGGGCGACGATCCGGGACGTGCTGCCTCCGTCGGAGCGGTCGACGTACCAGATCCACATCCCCCGGCGGTCAAACGGGGTGTCGCCGGCCGGCGGCGGCTCGGCGGGCTGCCCCGCTCCCCCGGTCGCGGCGGTGGCGGCTGCGGGCGTGGAGGCGA
This sequence comes from Solirubrobacterales bacterium, assembly GCA_019456285.1. Taxonomy (GTDB): domain Bacteria; phylum Actinomycetota; class Thermoleophilia; order Solirubrobacterales; family 70-9; genus VRUE01. Next base: position 3,182 of record VRUE01000040.1, read on the forward strand.
TCAGCGCCATTGCGGACAAGATCGCCAGGAGCACCAGGCGGGAACCTGGCGCCGCGGTGCTTCTGACCCTCACATCGACTCTCAACACGGTAGTTGGCGCTGCGCTGCGGTGGGAAAACCGATCCCCGGGGCGGTACCGGATTCGGATGCGCATGCTTGACGCCCGGCTCTAGTATGGACGCGCTCGCCGAATCAGCCGCCCCGGAACCCGGTCATCCACCGCCCTCGCAAGATCCTGTGCATCGCCGTCCTCGCCGTAGCCCTGCTGGGAGGCGCCATCGAGGCCGCGGGAGCGGGCGGCGGGTTGGGCGGGACGGCGCAGCGGGGTCTGCTGCGGGCCGGGCTCTCGCAAGCGGGGCAGAGCCTGATCTTCACGGTCCGCACCGCGGCGCCGGTGCCCCTGACCCACCTCGCCCGGCTCCCGAAGACCCGCAGCGCCCGCTCCCGCTACCTGTGCCTGGCGCTTCGCCGGGTCGGGCGCAGGGGTGAGCGGCGGCTCTGCCTCGGCGGCCCCGGGCAGCCGCAGCGGAAAGTGGGGCTCGCGCTGGTCAACGCGGCGGGGAAGACGGTCGGCAAGGCGACGCTGGCGGCGCGGCTGAAGCGGCCAAGCGCGCGCAAGATCGTGCTGGTGCTGGCGCCGCCCAGGGCCGGGTTGACCCCACGGCGCTATCGCTGGCGAGTGCTGGAGCGCCGGGGTGGCTGCCGGGCGAAGCCGCAGGAAGCCTGCGGGGAGAGCCTGCCGCGGCGCGGCTTCCGCGTCTTCCGGCTGCGGCCGGTGCGAGCGGTCGGCTGCACCGGCGACGCCGCGAGGCTGGTGCGCAACGGGTCGCGCAAGCGCAAGGTCGTGGCGCTCACCTTCGACGACGCCCCCAGCTCATACACGCCCGGCTTCCTCGACGTACTGCGCCGCAAGCACGCCCACGGCACCTTCTTCGAGGTCGGCCAGGAGATGGCGGGCCGGACGAGCACGATGCGCCGGATCCTCAGCGAGGGACACGAGATCGGCAACCACACCACGCACCACAGCTTCTATCCGAGCTACTGGGACCTGGCGGCGACCAACGCGCTGATCCGCGCGGCGACCCACTTCCAGCCCTGCCTGTTCCGGCCACCGGGGGGCACCGTCAACTCGTCCGTGGTCGCGGCGGCCGCGAGAGCCGGGATGCAGACGATCCTCTGGGACGTCGACCCGAGCGATTGGGCCACCCCGGGCAGCGGCGCCGTCTACAGCCGCGTCGTCGGCGCCGTGCGGCCCGGCTCGATCGTCCTCATGCACGACGGCGGCGGCAATCGCAGCGGCACGCTGGCGGCGCTGCCTTCGATCATCGACACGCTGCGGGCGCGCGGCTACCGCTTCGCCACCGTCACCGAGCTGCTCGGCCGGCGCCTGATCTACAGGCCATACGGTTAAGAAGAGCAATACGACCGGCAACTCGGAAGGGAGCGACACTTGATCATCGAGAGGACAGAGAACCCGCAGTGGCTGTCGAACGCCTACCTGGTCGCCGACGAGGCGGGCGGCAAGGGGGTGCTGATCGACGGCAACGACGACCCCGGGCCGCTGCTGGAGCGGGCCGAGCGGGAGGGGATCGAGATCACCCACGTCCTCGTCACCCACCCCCACCTCGACCACGTCGCCGGGCTGGCGGAGGCGCGGCTGTGGCTCGGCGGGCCGCCGCTGGTCGCCCACCCGGAGGCGGCGGCCGAGATGGACGAGGAGGAGGCGGTGACGCTCGGCGACGGCGAGAGGCTGACCACGGGCGGGCTGGAGATCGAGGCGATCTCGACCCCCGGGCACGCCGCCGGGCACGTCGCCTTCCTCGTCAACGGCGGCGACGTCTTCACCGCCGACGTCCTCTTCAAGGGTACGGTCGGGGGGACGATGGCGCCGGGGGCGAGCGGCTTCGCCGACCTCAAGTCCTCGGTGATGAGGCTGATGGAGCTGCCCCCCGAGACCCGGGTGCACCCCGGCCACCGCGAGCCGACGACGATCGGCGCGGAGTGGGAGGGCAACCCGTTCGTGCGCGTCTGGCGGGGGCTGGAGGAGACCGGCGAGGAGGACTGCACGGTCTGGGGCCGCCCGGCGACGCTGAAGCTGTGGGCGCCCGACTACGACGGCGGCAACAAGGCCTGGATCGTCTTCGGCGACTCCGGCGAGGAGGCAATCGTCGGCGGCTCGCAGGTGGAGCGGGGTTGATTGGCCCGGCCTGCGGCGTCGTGGGCGAGATTGACTTTGCACATAGCGGTCAATGTCGCTCGCCCACGTGGCCCGCGAGCGCGACGAGGCCCCGCCGCAGCGGGGCCTCGTCGGCGCCAGGGAGAGGAGCGGGCGGGAGCGGCTAGCGGATCACCGCCTCCATCAGGACCCAGCAGCCGTCGGTGTCGGTGGCCGGCTTGAAGCCGCCGCCCCGGAACAGCGGGGGCTGGTAGATCAGCGTGTTGTCGCCACCGGACGAGCAGCGGACCATCGAGGTGTAGTTGCCTCGCAGGACGAGCTGCTGGCCCTTCCTGACCCGGACGTTGACCTTGAAGGACTCGACCTTGTATTTGTCGGAGTCCCAGTTGGCTTCGCTCTGGCCCTGGTAGGCGATCTTGGGGCCGTTGCGGACGACCTTGGCCTTGTTCGTCGAGCGTCTCACCTTGGCGATCTGGAGCCGGAAGCTGCCCGGCCCGCCGGCGATCACCCGGATCCTCTTGATCCTGCCCGTCCGCGGGGCGCGCTCAGCGCCGGGACGGCCGTAGGCGTCGTTCTGGACCATCGTGCAGGGGACGCCGGGGTTCTCCTGGGTGCAGGGGTGAGCCGGCAGCGAGTTGGACGGCTGCACCGTCGGGTTCAGCTTGGCGCCGAACTTGACCGGGGCCTTGGCGAGGCCGGCGGTGGGCGCAACCATCAGGGCGACGCTCGCGACGGCGGCGAGGAGGCCGGTGCGGCGGGCGATCTTCTGGGCGGTGGTGCTGGTGCGGTTCATCGGGGTTCCTCCTGTTTTGGTTGTTGACTTCCCGTGTGGCCACAGCTTCGCCCGCTACGGCCGCCGCGCCCAGGGGCCCAAGGGGTGGACATGGGGTCCCGGAGGGGTGGTTCGCCTCACCCCTGGGTGTGGTCTTGGGACCTATCCCAGCAGGGAGCGCACCCCTGGCTGCGGCCTGGATGGCGTCGCGGATGCTTCGTCCTCAGTCGGCTGAATAGCGCACGACTATTCGGCCTTCCTGCGTCCTCGCCCCGCTCGCCCCCAGACCACCCCAGCAGCACGCTCCCTACCGGGATAGGCCCTTAGGATCAGCGTCATGAGCCCCGACCCACGCGCCACCAGCGCCCCCGAGCTGAAGGCCCAGATCGAGGCCGAGCGCGGCGGCCGCCCCTTCCTCGTCTTCCGCGACGGCGAGGGCAAGCAGCGGATCGTCGTGGTCGAGGAGGGGCTGACCGAGCTCTGGGTCGGACGTGGCGAGTCCGCCGGCCTGCGGCTCGACTGGGACGAGGAGGTCTCGGCGCTGCACGCGCAGCTCGAGGTGGTGCGCGACGAGTGCACCCTGCTCGACGACGGGCTCTCCCGCAACGGGTCCTTCGTCGGCGGGGAGCGGGTCCACGGCCGCCGCCGCCTGCGCGACGGCGACACGCTCCGCTTCGGCCGCACCGCCGTCCTCTACCGCCGCCCCGGCGAGGGCGCCGCCGAGGCGACCGCCGTGGCGGGCGAGGTGCCGGCCGCGGCGACCGTCTCTCCCGGGCAGCGCCGCGTCCTCGTCGCCCTCTGCCGCCCCTTCAAGGAGGGCGCCGCCTTTGCCACGCCGGCCAGCAACCAGGCGATCGCCGAGGAGCTGCACCTCAGCGTCGACGCGGTCAAGACCCACATGCGCGCCCTCTTCGAGAAGCTCGGGGTCGAGGACCTGCCGCAGAACCAGAAGCGCCTCGCCCTGGTCGAGCGGGCGCTGCAGAGCGGCGTGATCAGCCGCCGCGACCTTTAGGCTGCGGCCGCCGCGTGGACGGATGTGCGATTGGAGCGCGGGTCTTTTGCCCGCACACTCGGTGAGCACTTCCAACCGGGCAGGGGCCCATGCAACTAGTCCAAGCGCTTCAGACGACCGACATCCAGAACTTCTTCTTCAACTGGTACCCGATCTTCGGGGTGATCTTCATGTTCTGCCTGCTGCTCGTCTTCGTGACGCTGCTGCGCAGCACGATGGGCACGACGAAGCCGGAGACGGTGAAGGCGAGCAGGACCGAGCCGGTGTTGTGGGAGGAGGTGCAGGGGGTCGACGCCGCCAAGGACGAGCTGATGGACGTGGCCGAGTGGCTGCGCGACCCGGACCGCTTCGCGGCGCTGGGGGCGCAGCCGCCGCGCGGCGTGCTCCTGTTCGGCCCGCCCGGGACCGGCAAGACGATGCTGGCGCGGGCCGTCGCCGCGCAGGCCGGCGTCGACTTCTTCTCGGCCTCGGGCTCCAGCTTCGTGGAGATGTTCGTGGGCAGGGGCGCCGCGCGGATCCGGCGGCTGTTCAAGGAGGCGCGCAAGTCCGGGCGGGCGGTGATCTTCATCGACGAGCTGGACGCGGTCGGCGGAGCGCGCAGCAGCGGGGGCGGCGACGGGGGGTCGAGCGAGCGCGAGCAGGCGCTCAACCAGCTCCTCGTAGAGCTGGACGGGTTCGAGCGCGACCCGGGTACGGTGATCGTGATCGCCGCCTCCAACCAGGTCGACAAGCTCGACCACGCGCTGCTGCGGCCCGGGCGCTTCGACCGCCAGGTGCTGGTCGCGCCGCCGGACCGCGACGGGCGCGAGGCGATCCTGCGGGTGCACGCGGAGGGCAAGCCGCTCGGCCCCGACCTCGATCTGACCGACGTGGCGCGCAAGACGACCGGGATGACCGGGGCGCAGCTCGCCAACGCGCTCAACGAGGCGGCGATCATCGCCGGCCGGGCCAGGCGCGACGCGATGGCGCGCGAGGACCTCGACGAGGCGCTGCTGCGCCAGTCGGTCGGCTCCCAGCAGGCGCGGCGGCTGGGATCGAAGGAGCGCCGGATCGTTGCCTACCACGAGGCGGGGCACGCGCTCTGCCGGCGGCTGCTGGGGCTGGACCCGCCGGAGATCCTCAGCATCGTGCCGCGCGGGCCGGCGCTCGGCTTCGTCGGCCACTCCCCGCAGGAGGACACCTACCTGAAATCCCGCGACGAGCTGCTCGACGAGGTCGTCACCCTGTTGGGCGGCCGCGCCGCCGAGGAGGAGGTGCTCGGCACGTCCTACTCGGGGGCGGTCGACGACCTGGCGCGGGTGCATGCGGTCTGCAAGCAGATGGTCGGCGAATTCGGGATGGGGGTGGCGCTGGACGCCGACGGGGCGCCGCCGATCGCCCTGCCGACCGGCGACTACGCGCTCTCGGACCGGACGCGGCGCGATGTCGACCTCGCCGCGATGACCCTGGCGCGCGAGGCCTACCGCCGCGCCCGGGCGCTGCTGGCTGCGAACCGGAAGTGCCTCGACGACCTGGCCGCCAACGCGCTGGAGTGCGAGACGCTCACCCGCGAGAACCTCGACGGGATCTTCGCCGTCCACGAGCTGCGCGAGCGGGAGCCCTCGGGAACGCCTGATCAGTCGGCGACCGCCCTCTCCTCGGAGTAGCATTCCCGGGACCAGATGACGGCCTCCCTTCGGTCGGCCTCTTCATCTCAATTCCGGAAAGAGGGAGGGAGGGTTCTCCGATGAGCGGGAGCCGCATCCGCTGGTGGTCGATGCGCCGGGCGCAGAATCGCAAGCCAGCCACCTACCGCTGTCCCTTCTGCGGCAACCACCTCCCCGCCCTCAGCGAGCACGTCCTGGTCGCCCCCGAAGGCGACTCCAGCCGCCGCCGCCACGCCCACACCGCCTGCGTCCTCGCCGAGCGCAAGGCCGGCCGCCTCCCCACCGAGGAAGAGTGGCGCCGCACCCAGCCCCGCCCTCCCTCGCTCTGGCAGCGCCTGCGGGCGACGCTCTCGCGCGGGGCGAGCCGCCGCTGACAAGCCGGTCAAGCCGTAGGCCTCGGGCGGCTCAGGAAGAGACCGAGAAGCGCACGCCGGCCCGCTCGAAACGGTCCAGGCGCGCCGTGCCGAGCGCGGCGGCCGGCGTCAGGCAGCCGGCCCGCTCCGGCGTCGCGCCGTCCTCGGCGAGCAGCAGGCCGACCTCGCCGAGCATCCTGGCCGTCGCCAGGTACGCCGGGTGCCCGTCCGCGTCGACGTCGACGCGGACGTAGTGGCCGCCGGCGGTGCGGGCGTCCACGGCGACCTGCCACGCCCACTCGTCGAGGCGGCTCCCCGAGGGGCCGAAGCCAGAGGACGGGAGGATTCTGCGCAGGACATCGGCCACGCGGCGCCTGACGGCCGGCTGCGCGCGGCTCAGCACGCGGAAGCCGGCCTGGGTCGCCCCGAGCGCCGCGGCGGCGGCGCAGCGCAGCGGCAGGGTGGCGGATCCGCCGGGGATCGCGATCCCCTCGCGGTAGCGGATGGGCTCCGCCAGGCGGCCCCGCTCGGCGTCTATCAGCGCCGCGGTCCTCTGGACGATGGCCGGGTTGATGAACGCGGCGGGCGTCATCGGGGCGATCACGTCACCGCGGGCATTGAAGCGAGGGGTAAGCGAGATCGGGCTGCGCCGCCGCACCTCGGCCGCGGCCTCGGGCTCGGTGATCAGCACCGCCGGGTCGGCGGTCTCCGCCGCCCCCTCCCCGCCGAGCACCTCGGCCGTGCTCTGCATCGTCCCGCCGGAGATCAGGTCTGCGAGGCCGAGACGGCCCGCGGGCTGCTGCGCGGCGACCTCGAGGTCGACCTCGGCCAGGTCCTCCTCCCAGCGTTGCCGCGCGGTTTCGGCGGCGAGCAGGACCGCCAGGTCGGGCGGCAGCGCCTCGAAGCCGTTGGCCTGGACCACCTTCACACCCGCCGCGGCCGCGCGGTCGTGGAAGGCGTCGATCGTTCGCCGCACGAATGGCATCTCGCCGGTCAGGTCGGCGTAGTGGGCGCCGTTGGCGACGCAGGCCTCGATCACCGGCTCGCCGTAGAGCGTGTAGGGGCCGACGAGGTCGAGGACGACCCGCGTGCGCGCCGCCATCGCCGCCAGCGACGCCGCGTCGCCGACGTCGGCGACGATCGTCTCCGGCGCGGCAACGCCGATCTCCCCGAGGACGCGTTCGAGCTTGGCGGCGTCCCGCGCGGCCACCGCCCAGCGCACCCCTGTCTCCCCGGCCCGCTCCGCGAGGTAGGCGGCGACGCGGCGACCGGTGACGCCCGTGGCGCCGAAGACGACGACGGAGAGATCCCTGTCGCTCACGGGCGTGAACCATAGTGCCGCCGGGCGCCCCGATGGTGAACGCCTACCTGCTGGTCCTGACCGCGTTCCTCGCGGCCGGCGGCCGGCTCGGCGACGTGCTCGGCCACCGCGGTGTTCGGCGGCGGCGGCGCCTTCTTCCTGGTCCAGCGCTCGCCGGAGCCCCAGCCGCCGCGAATAGACTCGGCGCCGCAAGCGAGCGATTGGAGAGCGCGATGATCGAGTTGATTCCGGGTCTCCCGGACGAGGTGCTGGGCATGGAGGCCAAGGGCGAGGTGACGGGCGACGACTACGAGCAGGTGGTCATCCCGGCGGTCGAGCGACAGCTCGAGCGGCACAGCAAGATCCGCCTGCTCTACCTCCTGGGCTCGGAGTTCAGCGGCTTCTCCGCAGCGGCCATGTGGGACGACGCGAGGGTCGGGATGGAGCACCCGTTCTCATGGGAGCGCATCGCGGCGGTGACCGACCACGACGCCTACCGCCGCCTCTTCAAGGGGATCGGCTTCCTGTTCCCCGCCAAGACCAGGGTCTTCAGCGTCGCAGAGCTGGACGACGCGAAGGCCTGGATCGGCGAGGCGAACTGATCCGATCGGGCATCCGGCCTGAAAAACACGAGTTCGACGCGCTGGTCGTCGGGGCCGGCCACAACGGCCTCTGCCTCGCCGCCTACCTCGCGCGCGCCGGCTGGTCGGTGGCGGTGCTGGAGCGTCGCCACGAGGAGGGCGGAGGGCTCAACACCGAGGAGCCCTGCATCCCCGGCTATTACCACAACATGCACGCCCAGTTCATGGAGTTCCTGGACTACATGCCGGTCTACAAGGACTTCGACCTGGAGCGGATGGGGGCCCGGTGGGTGTACCCCGAGGCGCAGTGCGGGATCGCGTTCGCCGACGGCCGCCCACCGGTGATCATCCACCGCCCCGACCTGCTCGACCGCACCTGGAAGAGCATCGCCCGCTACTCGAAGGCGGACGCGGACACGTTCTGCGAGTTGAAGCGCCGAACGATGGAGATCGACCAGATCCTCGCCGCGGCGCTGTACACGCCGCCGCCGCCCGTGCCCGAGGGGGAGATCGCCAACCCGCTCGACAACCCGCTGATCGACCCGATCTTCTCCCACATCGGGCTGGACAAGACCTGCGTGCTGAAGTCGCCAAAGGCGATCATCGACGAGCTGTTCGAGACGCCGGAGCTGCGCGCCCTGCTCTACCGCGAGTGCGTCGAGTGGGGAACGCCCATCGACATGGAGATGGGCGGCGTCGCCTTCGTGATGTCGGTGCTCTGGTTCTCCGGCATCTGGAAGCTGATGGTCGGCGGCACCCACACCCTCGCCCACGCGATGACGCAGGCCTGCCTGCGCGAGGGCGTCACGTTCCTCGAGTCCTCCGAGGTCTCGGAGGTGGTCCTCAGCGGCCACCGCGCGGTGGGGGTGCGCACCGCCGACGGCCGCAAATTCGGCGCCCGCCACGTCGTCGCCTCCAGCACCGACATCCAGCAGACACTGCTGGGGATGGTCGGCGAGGAGAACCTGTCGGAGCTGTGGCGCCGGCGGGCCCGCGCGTTCCGCTATGGACCCAGCCACGTCCTGGCGACCACCGTCTGGTGCCTGCGTGAGGCGCCCCACTACCGCTCCGCCGAGGCCGATCCTGAGATCGACCGCTGCTTCTACGTGATGGTTGGCTTCGACGGGCCCGACGACACGATCGACTACATCCGCGCCGCCTACTCCGGGCATCTGCCGCAGCATGCCGCCGGCGTCTGGGTGAACACGATCCACGACCCGAGCCAGGGCCCGCCGGGCATGCACTCCGCGACCGGGTGGTTCTTCTTCCCGCCGGCCGACCGGCTCAGCGAGCAGGAGTGGGAGGAGGTGCGGCGCACCTATAACGCCCGCTTCCTCGAGACCTGGCAGCGCTTCGCGCCCAACATGACGGCCGACAACGTGCTTGCCGAGCGCCTGTACACGCCCGACCAGATGGACTCGAAGAACAAGATGCGCTTCGGCGACTTCTCCAACGGCGCCTTCGCACTCGACCAGCTCAACTCCTCGCGCCCGTTCCCCGAGGCCGCGCAGTACCGCACCGAGATCGAGAGCCTGTACCTCTGCGGCGCCTCGAGCCACCCCGGCGGCGGCGTGCACGCGGGCTGCGGCTACAACGCCTACAAGGCGATCGCCGCGGACCACGACCTGCCGGCGCCATCCCGGGAAGGGAGGATCTACTGATGGCACACGAGGTGTTCTCCCCGGAGTGGCTCGGGCAGTGGGCCGCGCTGATCAACTCCGACGAGTCGCTGCCGGAGCGCGCCCCGGCCGGTGTCTGGCGCATCTACGTCCGCGCTGAAGGCGACGGCGTCTCACCGTACGTGCCGGCGGGGGAGACCATGCACCTCATACTCCAGCTCGAGGACGGGCGCTGTACGCGGCTCGAGCGCACCGCCGCCGCGCCCGGGCCGCGCGAGCTGGACTTTCGCTTCTCGGGCCCGGCACGGATCTTCGAGGAGGTCACCGCCGGCCTTCGCGATCCCGTCGACGCGGGCCTGACGGGTGAGATCAAGATCGCGGGCGACATGGCGTTCCTCCTCCGCAACGCGGAGCTGGTGAAGGAGATCGTCGATCTCTACGTCGGCCGCCTGGAGACCGACTGGCCACGCGGGCGGCCACCGTACGGGGACGGCGCGTGACGGAGCTGGCGATCGAGCCGAGCTCGCCGTCGAGCTTTGACGCGGTGATCATCGGGGCCGGCCACAACGGCCTGACGCTCGCCGCGTACCTGGCGCGCAGCGGGCTGTCGGTCGGCGTCTTCGAGCGCCGCGGCGAGGAGGGCGGCGGCCTCTGCACCGAGGAGCTGACGCTGCCCGGATTCCTGCACAACGTCCACGCCAACTACCACACCTTCGTCGGGCTGGCGCCGGCGTTCCGCCACCTCGGCATCCTCGAGCAGGGCGTCGAGTACGCCCGCCCCGAGGTGCAGATGGCGAGCGTGTTCGACGATGACCGAGCGCTCTGCGTGCACACCGACATCGAGCGCACCTGCGCCTCGATCGCCCGCTTCTCGGAGCGCGACGCGGAGACCTTCGCCCGGCTCAAAACGGAGGCGCGCCAGTACGTCGACCTGATGCTCGAGACGTTCATGTACGGGCCGCCGGTGGGGATCAACGACCTCACCAAGGCCCTGGTCACGTTCGGGCTGGAGGGACGCTCGGAGTTCCTGGAGGCAAAGCTGCGAGGCTCGACGATCGAGCAGTTCCTCGAGCGTCATTTCGAGTCGGACCAGGTGAAGGCGCACCTCGCGTTCCACGGGGCGCTGTGCGGCTACTCCACCGACCAGAAGGGCCTGGCTGTCGGGTACCCCCTGCTGGTCGGAAAGATCGACAACTGGCAGGTCTGCCTCGGCGGCTCGCACCGCCTCGCCCACGCGCTCTGGCGGGACCTCGTTGCCCACGACGGCCTGGTGTTCGTGCAGTCGGAAGTGACGCGCATCCTCACCGACGGGGGTCGCGCCGTCGGTGTCGAGCTGCGGGACGGCCGCACGGTCGAGGCCCACAAGCTGGTCGCGTCGAACATCGACCCCGAGCACACCTTCGGTCGTCTGCTGGCCACCGAGCCGGCGGCGGAGCCGATCCGCGCCCGGCTCGGCGAGGTGCGCCACCCGCCCTGGAGCCTGTTCTCAGTGCACCTCGCGCTCGG
>VRUE01000040.1:14246-17948 GCA_019456285.1 Solirubrobacterales bacterium
GCGGAGCCGATCCGCGCCCGGCTCGGCGAGGTGCGCCACCCGCCCTGGAGCCTGTTCTCAGTGCACCTCGCGCTCGGGGAGGCGCCGCGCTACGAGGCCGCGTCCTTCGACCCGGACGTGGACCGTGCATGGGTGATGAACCTCGGCTACTCGAGCCTCGGCGACCTGCTCTCGGACTGGGCGGCCGCGCGCGAGGGGCGGCTGCCCGATCCGCGCCCGAACGCGGCCGTCAACAGCCTCTTCGACCCGTTCGACGCCCCGCCCGGCTGCTTCACCGGGCTGCTCCGCCAGATCGTGCCGGTCGCGCCCGGCGGCGGGGCGGCGGAGTCGTGGGACGCCGCGAAGGAGGACTACGCGCGGCGGTGCGTCGAAGCGTGGCAGGCCGCGGCGCCCAACCTCGGCGACGCGGTGCTCGCCTCCGCTGTGGACACGCCCACAGACATCACCCGAAAGCTGGTCAACATGGTCAACGGAGACTGGATGATGGGAGAGATAACCCTCGACAACCTGCTCGACCGCCGACCGCTGCCGGAGCTGTCCGATTACCGGACACCGGTGGAGCGGCTCTACATGTGCGGGTCGAGTCAGCACCCGCACGGGTTCATCACGTTCGCGCCCGGCTACAACGCGCTGCAGGCGATCGCCGCTGACATCGACCTGGAGCCGTGGTGGAGATGGGAGTAGGAGAGGGCGCCCCGCCGGTGGTCGTGGGCGACCCCGGGTCGGCCGGGATGGCGTACATCTCCGCCTCCCTGATGGAGAAGGCGGTCTCGGACGCGCCTGAGCTCGCCCGCCGGATAAGGGGGTCGTTCACACTGTGGGCGACGGACTACAGGACCGGGGTCACGGTCAGCTTCGAGGGCTCGCGCGTGGCGATCACCGGCACGCCCGACGATAGCGCCTGGCTGACGATCGAGGGCGAGGCGCTCGTGCTCGCGCGGCTCGCCGGCGGCGAGCACGACCTCGGCGCGCTGCGGCGCGGCAAGGTGCGGGTGCGCGGCCTCGCCCGCCATCCGCTGTTTGGCCTGCGCCTGCGACGGCTGCTGGCGGCGACGCAGCCGCCGCCATAGGGCCTATCCCACAAGAACCGCGCCGGCGCCTCTAGCACTTCCTCGGCGCTCATCGAGGACAGGAGGCAAAGCGCGCAGATGAAGATCGTCTCCGCGTCGCCAGCGATGCGCGGGAGGGACCCAGGGCAAAGCAGATACGCTGGCCGCGCGGTGCCGGTGGACTTCTCCCTCAGCGACGAGCAGCTTGAGATCCAGGCGCTCGCCCGCGAGTTCGCTCGACGCGAGATCCGGCCTGTCGCCGCCGAGTACGACGCGCGCGAGGAGACACCGTGGCCGGTGCTCGAGAAGGCCGCCCGGGTCGGCCTGATGAGCTACGGCCTCCCGGAGGAGTTCGGCGGGGGAGGGGTCGTCGACGGGATCGTCGGCATCACGAACTTCGTCGTCACCGAGGAGCTCGCCTGGGGCTGCGCGGCGATCGCGACGGAGATCGGCTCGAGCACCTACGCGGCGGGGCCGATCCTCGCCTTCGGCAGCGAGGAGCAGAAGCGGCGCTGCCTGCCGCGCTTCTGCGACCCCGAGGCGGTCAGGCTCGGAGCCCTCTGCCTGACCGAGCCGCAGGCCGGCTCCGACATCGCGGCGATCGCCACCACGGCGCGGCGCGCGGGCGAGGAGTGGGTCCTCGACGGCCGCAAGCAGTTCATCACCAACGGCGGCATCGCGGACGTGCACGTCGTCTTCGCCCGCGTTTCGGAGGAGGAGGGGGCGGCCGCCTTCATCGTCGAGGGCGGCACGCCCGGCCTCAGCATGGGCCGCAAGGAGCGCAAGCTCGGCATGCGGGCTTCGCACACCGCCGAGGTCGTCCTCGAGGGGTGCCGGGTGCCGCTGGAGAACCGGCTCGAGACGCGGCTCGCCACACCCCCGCCGGAGGCGAAGGGCGCCCTTCCCGGCGGGGAGCTGTCGGGGGCGGCGATCGCGCTGACCCTCCTCCAGTACTCCCGCATGACGTTCGCGGCCGCGGCGATCGGCCTGGCGCGCGCCGCCTTCGAGTACGCGCGCGACTACGCGCTCGAGCGCACCACCTTCGGGCAGCCGATCGCCCGCCACCAGATGGTCGCGGCCAAGCTGGCGCAGATGGCGATGGAGATCGAGGCGGCGCGGGCGCTGCTCTGGCGGGCCGGCTGGCTGGCGCTCTCCGGCCGGCCGCTGGAGCTCGCAGAGGGCTCGATGGCCAAGTGCATGGCCGCCGACGTCGCGGTGCGCTGCTGCGAGGAGGCCGTCCAGATCCTCGGCGGCCACGGCTACGTTCGCGACCACCCGGTGGAGAAGTGGTATCGCGACGCCAAGCTCTACCAGATATGGGAGGGGACCAACGAGATCCAGCGCCTCGTCATCGCCCGCGCGATCACGAGCCGCTGACCGGCGGCGAGCCGTGTCAACGCCCTGAAATGCACGTCGCGGACGCGTCGCCCGACGCGCTGCTCAGGGGTTGGCGCGGCCGGGATGCGGCAGAGCCGGGATACGGTCCTCCATCAGGCGTTCGGCGGCCGCGACGATCCTGGGCACGTTCGGCAGCGCCTCGTACTCCAGATGCCTGGCGTAGGGCAGCGTGTCGGTGACGGCGACGCGCGCGAACGCCGCCCCGGTGCGCTCCTCGGCCAGCACCGCGGCGACCTCACCGCAGAGCCCGCCGCGGGCGTAGTCCTCGTCGACGACGAGGACGCGGCCGGTGGCGGCCACCGCGACGATCGCCTCGCGGTCGAGCGGCGCGGCGCAGCGCAGGTCGATCACGCCCGCGTCGACGCCCCGCGCGGCGAGCGCCTCGGCCGCTTCCAGCGCGCGGTGGGCGCCGACGCCGAGGCTGACGATCGAGACGTCCTCGCCGCGCCGGCGCCTCGCCGCCGTGCCGAAGGGCAGGGGCGCGATCGGCTCCTCCACCCAGCCACGGGCGCCCGCGGCGGGCACGTCGAAGGACACGCTCTCGCGGCCGCCCGCCCCCAGGTAGTCGAGCCAGTAGTCGGAGAGCAGCTTGTGCTCGAGGAAGACGACGGGGCCGTCGGCCTGCAGCGCGGCGAGCATCAGCCCGGCGGCGTCGGCGGGAGTCGACGGGGCGACGACGCTCAGCCCGGGGATCCCGGCGAGCATGCCCCAGAGCGCCTGCTCGTGCTGGCCGCCGTCGCCGTACCAGCCCCCGCAGGCGGCGCGGACCACCAGCGGCGCGCGCCAGCGCCCGCCCGAGAAGCCCTCGAGCTTGGCGGCGTGGTTGAGCAGCGCGTCGAACGCCACGCCGATGAAGTCGATCATCATGATCTCCACGACCGGGCGCAGGCCGGCCATCGCGGCGCCGACCCCGGCGGTGAGGAACGCCGCCTCGCTGATCGGCGCCGGGCGGACCCGCTCGGAGCCGAAGCGCGCGGCGAGGTCCTGGCGCAGCACGTGGACGTCCTCGCCGAAGACGACGATGCTCTCGTCGGCGGCCATCGCCTGCGCGAGGGCGCGTTCGATCGCCTCCGCGTAGGTCAGCTCAGGCACCGCCGCCCACCGCCCTCCCGTCGTGCCGCTCCAGCGCCCGCGCGAGCGCGGCTCCGACCTCCACCTCCGCCTCCCCCTCGACCCTCGCCGCCTCGGCGGCGGCAAGCAGGCGCCGGGCGCGCCTCAGCGCGTCGCCGCGGCGCAGGAGGCGTTCCACGGCCGC
>VRUE01000041.1:0-7364 GCA_019456285.1 Solirubrobacterales bacterium
GACCGCGCCAACTGCTGCGGCGCCGGCGTGATCGCCGAGCACAACCAGGAGCTGGCCGACACGCTCAACGCCCGCACCCTCGCCCTCGCCCAGCAGACCGGCCTGGCGATGATGAACATCTGCTCGACCTGCCAGGGCGCCCAGTCGGAGTGCCAGCAGCGGCTCGACGCCGACTCCGCCTACCGCGCCCACATCAACGAGGTGCTGAGCGGCCAGGGCCTCGAATACCAGGCGGGCAAGGACGGCTTCACCAACAAGAACTTCCTCTGGCTGCTGGTCGAGGACTACGGCCTCGAGAGGCTCGCCGAGAAGATCCAGCGGCCGCTCTCCGGGCTGCGGATCGGCCCCTTCTACGGCTGCTACGTGGTCCGCCCGAAGGAGCGGCTCGGCTACGACGAGCACCCCGACCGCGACATCTACCTGGAGCAGACGATCGAGACGCTCGGCGGCGAGGTCGTCGAGTACGACGGCGCCCGCAAGTGCTGCGGCTTCCCGGTGATCACGATGAATCGCGAGACATCGCTGCAGCAGGCCGGGACGCACGTCGGCGACGCGCTCGACGCCAACGCCGACTGCCTCGTCACCCCCTGCCCGCTCTGCCACCTCAACCTCGACATGCAGCAGCCCGAGGCGGCAAAGGTCGTCAACCGCGACCTCGGCCTCGCCGTGCTGCACCTCCCCCAGCTGGTCGGCCTGGCACTCGGCTTCGAGCCGAAGCAGCTCGGGATGGGCCAGCACATCGCCTCGACCGGCTGGGTCGAGGAGCGGCTGGCGGGCATCCCCGCCTGACCAGTCCATAGACTCAGCCAGCTTTGGCTATCGCAGTCGCCGCCTTCCTGATCGTGCTGGGGATCATCGCCAGCGAGAAGATGCACCGGACCAACGTGGCGCTGTTCGGCGCCGCGATCGTCGTCCTCTTCGTCGGCGACTTCTCCCAGGCGGAGGCGATCGAGGCGATCGACTTCAACACGATCGGCCTCCTCACCGGGATGATGATCCTCGTCTACCTGACCCAGCAGACCGGGGTCTACGACTACCTGGCGATCCGCGCCGGCCAGCTCTCGGGCGGGCACTCGTTCGCGGTGACGATGAGCCTCGCCGGGATCACCGCGCTGCTCTCGGCCTTCCTCGACAACCTGACGACGATCCTGTTGATCGTGCCGATCACCTTCCTGCTCGCCGACGCGCTCGACATCGAGGCGGTGCCGCTGCTGATCATCGAGGTGATCGCCTCCAACATCGGCGGCACCGCGACCCTGATCGGCGACCCGCCGAACATCATCATCGCCGGCGCCACCGGGCTCAGCTTCAACGCCTTCATCGTCAACCTCGCGCCGATCGTCGTCGTCACCTTCGCCGCGGTCGTGCCGTTGCTCTACTTCTTCTTCCGCCGCCGCCTCCACGTCGAGGAGAAGGACCGCCGGGCAATGATGGAACTCGACGCCCTGGCCTCGATCCGCGACTCGGCGGAGCTGCGCCGCACCGGCCCGGTCCTGATCCTGACCGTGCTCGCCTTCTTCGCCCACCAGGCGCTCCACATCGAACCGGCGACGGTGGCGCTGACCGGGGCCGCGGTTGGGCTGCTGGTGACGAAGATCGACATCGAGCAGGTGCTGTCCCACATCGAGTGGCCGACGCTCTTCTTCTTCGTGGCGCTGTTCGTGATGGTCGGCGCGCTGGAGGCGACCGGGGCGGTCGGCCACGTCACCGACGCGGTCAAGGACGTCACCGGGGGCAATCGGACGGCGGAGCTGATCGGGATCACCTGGGTCGCCGCGGCCGGCTCGGCCATGGTCGACAACATCCCCTTCACGACCGCGATGATCCCGGTCGTGAAGGAGCTGCAGCAGGCGGCCGGCGCGACCGGGGACGACGCCTACTGGTGGTCGCTCGCGCTGGGCGCCTGCTTCGGCGGCAACGCGACGATGATCGCCGCCGCCGCCAACGTCGCCGCGATCGGGATGGCGGAACGGGCGGGGACGCCGATCGGCTTCATGACCTTCCTCCGCATCGGCCTGCCTGCGACGATCCTCTCGATCGCGCTGGCCACCGCGTACATTGCGATCCGCTACATCCTGATCTAAGGACTGAGGAGGAACACCATGTCCGATTCGATCGCCAAGCAGACCCTTCGCGAGATAGAGCCGCTCAGCGCCGACGAGCTGATCGGCGCGGCGGCGCGGCGCGTGATCGAGGCCGGGCTGCCGGCGCTGCCGGCGGTCGAGGCGGACGGCCGTTTCGCCGGCATCTTCGGCGAGCGCGAGCTGATGGTGGCGCTGTTCCCCGGATACGTCGGCGAGCTGGCCTCGGCGGCGATGATCTCACGCTCTGTCGACGAGACGATCGAGCGGCGCAGCGACTGCGCGACGGAGCCGATCCGCCGCTACCTGACCACCGACCACGTGCTCGTCGAGGACACTTTCTCCGACACCCAACTCACCGAGATCTTCCTCCACCACCGGGTGCTGATCGTCCCGATCGCAACCGAGGGAAGGGTGCACGCGGTGGTGACGCGGCACGACTTCTTCTGCGCGCTGGTCGACCGCTTCGGGACGATCGCCGAGAACCTCGGCTGACGAGGTCCGGGCGTCACCAGACAAGGACACCGCAGGGAGCCCGCATAGAAGCGCTATTCGGGCGACCGAGGACGCCGTCCGGCGACGATCTGGGCCCGTCAGCTGCCGAGCAAACCGCGCTCGGCGAGCAGCTCGGCGACCTGGACGGCGTTGGTCGCGGCGCCCTTGCGCAGGTTGTCGGAGACGATCCACATGTCGAGCGCCCGCTCGTTGCCGGGGTCGCGGCGGATGCGGCCGACGAACACGTCGTCCTTGCCGACCGCGTCGATCGCCAGCGGGTAGCGCGCCGCAGCCGGGTCGTCGACCACAGTCACGCCCGGCGCGGAGGTGAGCAGCTCACGGGCTCGCTCCGGCGAGAGCGGCTCCCTCGTCTCGACGTTGACGGCCTCCGAGTGGCCGGTCACAACAGGCACCCGCACGCATGTCGCGCTGACCCGGATCGACGCGTCGCCGAGAATCTTTCGCGTCTCGTCGATCAGCTTGCGCTCCTCGTCGGTGTGGTCGTCGCCGGCCGCGAAGCTGCCCGCCTGCGGCAGCGCGCTGAACGCGATCCGGTGCGGATAGACGCTGGCGACCGCGTCGTGGTCGCTGAGCACCGCCCTGGACTGGGCCAGCAGCTCGTCGATCGCCGCCTTGCCGGTGCCCGACACCGCCTGGTAGGTGGAGATGACCAGGCGCTCGATCCCGGCCTCGTCGAAGAGGGGCTTGAGCGCGACGACCATCTGCATGGTCGAGCAGTTCGGGTTGGCGACGATGCCGCCGTGGCCCTCGACGGCATCGGGGTTGACCTCGGCGACGACCAGAGGAACGTCGTCGTGCATGCGCCAGTGGCTGGTGTTGTCGACGACGACCGCGCCGGCCTCGACCAGCTTCGGCGCCCACTCGGAGCTGACCGCGCCGCCCGCCGAGGAGAGGACCACGTCGAGCCCCTGGATCGTCTCCTCGCTCAGCACCCGGCACTCCAGCACCGAGCCGTTCCATTCCAGCTCCCGCCCGGCGGAGCGCTGCGAGGCGAACGGCACCACCTCGGAGGCGGGGAAATCGCGCTCGGCGAGCACGTCGAGGATGGTCGAGCCGACCACGCCCGTCGCCCCCAGCACTCCGACTCTGTACCCGTCGCCCGCCATCGGTTCGAGTATGACGGAGGCTCTGGGCCGCGGGTCCTGTCACGGGGGAGGGGTGTCTAGCGGACTCACCCGTCCGAGACACCCCTCCCCCATGCCACCCGCGGAAGAGGCGTCTCGCCTAGCCGCTGACCGTGGGACGGTGCGCGGCGCCCGTCGGGTCCTCGGGCCGGACCGCGTTGGCGCCGAGGTCGAAAGCTCGGTGGAGGGCTTGGACCGCGTCGGGGACGCGGCCGGCGGAGATCACGCACGAGATTTTGATCGGCGAGGTGGAGATCATCTCGATGTTGATCCCCTCCCCGCCGAGCACCTCGAAGACCTTGGCGGCGACGCCCGGGTGGCTGCGCATGCCGGCGCCGACGATCGAGACCTTGCCGATCCGCTCGTCGGTGCGGACGCCCTTGCTGACCCCGCCGAGCCCGGCGATCGTCTCGGTCGCCGTGGTCAGGTCGGAGCGGTCGACCGTGAAGGAGAGGTCGGCCAGCTCGTTGCCTCCCACCGGCTCGTTCTGGATGATCACGTCGACGTTGACGCCGGCCTCGGCCAGCGCGGTGAAGATCTGCCCCGCGACCCCGGGCTCGTCGCGGACGCCGGTCAGCGTCACACGGGCCTCCCCGTCGGAATGTGTCACTGCTGTGACGAAAGGTTGCTCCACGGTCTCCTTCTTCGCCTCCTCCTCGGCAACGACGAGGGTACCGGGGCCGTCCTCAAAGCTGCTGCGGCAGTGGATGCGGACGCCGTGGTTGCGCGCGTACTCGACCGAGCGCAGCTGCAGGACCTTGGCCCCGGAGGCCGACATCTCGAGCATCTCCTCGTAGGAGGCCATCGCCAGCTTGCGGGCGCCGGGAACGATCCGCGGGTCGGCGCTGAAGACGCCGGCGACGTCGGTGTATATCTCGCAGACGCTCGCCCCCAGGGCGGCGGCAAGGGCGACCGCGGTGGTGTCGGAGCCGCCGCGCCCCAGCGTCGTCACGTCGCGGCTCTCGGTGGAGACCCCCTGGAAGCCGGCGACCAGCACGATCCGGTCCTCTCCGAGCTTGTCGCGGATGCGGTCGGCACGCACGTCGATGATCCTCGCCCTGGTGTGGGAGGAGTCGGTGACGATCCCCGCCTGCGAGCCGGTCAGCGAGATCGCCTTGTGCCCCATGTCGTGGATCGCCATCGCGCACAGCGCGCAGGAGATCCGCTCCCCGGTCGAGAGCAGCATGTCCATCTCCCGCGAGTCGGGCCGCTCGGAGATCTCCAGCGCCTGGGCGACCAGCTCGTCGGTCGTCTTCCCCCGCGCCGAGAGCACCGCGACGACGCGGCTGCCGGCTTCCCGGGCGGCGACGATCCGCCGCGCCGCCCGCTTGACCTCCGCGGCCCCGGCCACCGAAGTCCCGCCGAACTTCATCACGACGATGTCGGATCTTCCCTCGCTCATAGAGAACGGCCGAGGATAGACGCTGAGTGACCGCAGTCACCCCGAAGTGGACCGTGCTCTGATAGAGAGTTAATTTGATGTTCGACGCCCTGGCTCGCCTCGCCGACCGCCGCGCCCGCCGCATCGGCCTCTTCGCGATCGCCTTCTTCGTCCTCGCCGGGGTGCTCGGCGGCTCCGTCGCCGAGCGGCTCGACCCCTACGGCGCCGACGACCCGGCAACGGAGAGCGTGCAGGCCCGCCAGGCGCTGCAGGACGCGGGCTTCCGCGGGCCCGGCGCGATCGTCGTGATCCGCGACGCCCCGGTGGCCACGGCCGCCGGTCGGGCAAGGGTCGGTGCGATCTCCCGCCAGATCCGCGGCATGCGCGACGTCAAGTCCGTCACCGGTTACCTCGACACGCGCTCCCCCGCGTTCGTCTCCCACGACAAGAGCGCCACCTACATCACCGTCGCCCTCACCCCCACCGACGACAAGCTCTGGCAGCAGACCGGGGCGGCGATCGCCGCCCGCTTCGCCGACCGCCCCGGAGTCGTCGTCGGCGGGCCCGCCGTCGCCCAGGAGCAGGTCAACAAGCAGGTCGAGAAGGACCTGCAGAGGGCCGAGATGCTCGCCTTCCCCCTCCTCCTCCTGCTCTCGCTGCTCTTCTTCCGCAGCCTCGTCGCGGCGCTGCTGCCGCTGATGATCGGCGCCCTGGCGATCGCCGGCACCTTCCTGATCCTGCGGATCGCCAGCGAGCTTGGCTCGATCTCGGTCTTCGCGCTCAACCTGACCACGGCGCTGGGGCTCGGGCTGGCGATCGACTACAGCCTCTTCGTCGCCTCCCGCTACCGCGAGGAGATCGCCAAGGACGGACCGGGGCCGGCGGCGATGCGGCGGGTGATGGCGACCGCCGGGCGGACCGTGTTCTTCTCCTCGCTGACCGTCGCCGCGGCCCTCGCCTCGCTGCTCGTCTTCCCGCAGCGCTTCCTCTACTCGATGGGCCTGGGAGGCTCCCTGGTGGCGCTCTTCGCCGGCCTGATCTCGCTCACCGTGCTGCCGGCGGTGCTGACCCTGCTCGGCGCCCGGGTCAACGCGCTGGCGCCGCGCTTCCTGCGGCGTCGCGCGGCGGCCGACACCCGCCCCGACGAGCAGGGGTTCTGGTACCGGCTCTCGCGCTTCGTGATGCGCCGCCCGGTCGGCGTCGCCACCGCCAGCGCCGTCCTGCTGATCGCGATGGGCATCCCCTTCCTCGGGATCAAGTTCGACACGGTCGATCCCGGGATCCTGCCCGAGGAGGCGAGCGCCCGCCAGGCCTACGACATGGTGAGCGAGGATTTCCCTCCCCACAGGGGGACGCCGATCTGGCTCGCGGTCGAGGGCGGCGGGCCGAAGGCCGCCGCGGAGGTGCGCGAGCGCGTCCGCGACACCGGTGGCATCGCCGAAGTCGCCCCGCCGCAGCGGCTGCGAGGAGACGTCAGCGTGATCCAGGCGATCTCCGCCAACCCGTTCGCCTCCGAGGCGAGCCAGTCGACGGTGAAGCGGGTGCGTCAGATCGAGACACCCGGAGGCGGGAGGGTGCAGGTGGGCGGCGCCACCGCCGACTTCATCGACTTCCAGGGCAGCCTGGCGCGTCATGCGCCGATCGCGCTGGCGATCGTGATCGTCGCGACGCTGACGATCCTCTTCCTGATGACCGGCTCGGTGGTGCTGCCGATCAAGGCGTTGATCATGAACATCCTCGGCCTCAGCGCCGTCTTCGGCCTGCTGGTGCTGATCTTCCAGGACGGGCGGCTCGAAGGGCTGCTGGGCTACACCAGCTCCGGCGCGCTGGAGCAGACGATGCCGATCCTGCTCTTCGCGGTCGCCTTCGGGCTCGCCACCGACTACGCCGTCTTCCTCCTCTCGCGGATCAAGGAGGCGCGCGACAACGGCGCCTCGGACTCCGAGTGCGTGGCGATCGGGCTGGAGCGGACCGGGCGGATCGTCACCGCGGCGGCGCTGCTGTTCGCGGTCGCGATGGGCGCCTTCGCCACCTCGCAGATCCTCTTCGTCAAGCAGAACGGGGTCGGCGTGGCGCTGGCGGTGCTGATCGACGCCAGCATCATCCGCGCCCTGCTCGTCCCCTCGCTGATGGAGCTGCTCGGCAAGTGGAACTGGTGGGCGCCGGCGCCGCTGCGCCGCCTGCATGACCGCTTCGGGATCAGCGAGGCGGGGGCGCTGGAGCCGGCGGCCGAGCCGGCGGCCGACCGGGCTTAAGAACCTA
>VRUE01000041.1:7464-17808 GCA_019456285.1 Solirubrobacterales bacterium
TGACCGCTTCGGGATCAGCGAGGCGGGGGCGCTGGAGCCGGCGGCCGAGCCGGCGGCCGACCGGGCTTAAGAACCTAGGCGAATGCCTGGACGGCGCGGCGGCGCAGGTCTGCGTTCAGCATCCCGGTCACGGCGCTGGGGCTCTCGCCCGCGGAGGGGACGGCGTCGCCGATCAGGCCGCTGGCGCGGAAGCCGAAGAGGGGGGCGTCGAAGCCGATCTCGCGGATCTTGCGGACCAGCTTCACCGCGTCGGCGGTCTCGGCGCCAGGGCCGCAGAGGACGATCGCGGTCGGGTCGAGGGCGCGCAGGGCGCGCTCCAGCCGCTCGTCGCCGAGCGCGGTGGAGAGCATCAGGACGCGGAAGCCGGCCCGCCGCAGGGTCAGGTCGAGCGCCTGGGCGTGGACCGCCTCGGCGTCCTGCCCGCGGCTGGAGTCGAGCAGCAGGACCCCGGCGGGGCGGGAGGCGGTGGAGGCGAGGCGGCGGGCGCCGTGCAGCCAGCTCATCGCCCAGCGGGCGGCGAATTCCAGCTCCGGCTCGCGATCGGGGTCGGCGGCAAGCCGGTCGACCGCCGGCAGCAGCAGCTCCTCCACGGTGCGCTCCAGCGGGCGCAGGGCCATGCTCCCCTCGACCGCCCGGTCGGCGGCGTCCTCGTCAAAGCTCTCCAGCGCGGCGAGCAGGTTGCCGCTGCTGGCCGGCACCGACTGGCGCTGGCGCGCCAGCTCGATCGCCGAGGAGATGTTGCCGGTCTGGGCCAGCGCGTCGCGCAGCGTCTGCAGCTCGACCAGTTCGTAGTTGCGGTGGTTGCCCGGGGTGCGCTTCGGCGTCGGGTAGCCGTAACGGCGCTCCCAGCTGCGCAACGTGTTGGGGCTGACGCCGAGCACCTCGGCGGCGGCGTTTGTGCGGATTCCTGGCATCTGCTTAGAAAGTACTCGGGTGCACGAACGGGGTTTCGCCGTGCGGGCGCCATTCTCCCACCCGATCGCCAGGTTTACATCGGTTATGGACAGATTTCGCGAATCTGTCAGCGATCTTGCAGATCTTCCAAGGCGCCGACGCCGACCGGCTGGCCGACGGCGCGGGCCCGCCACATCGCCTCGTCGGCCTTGTGCAGGAGGCGGTCGGCGTCCGTGCCGTGCTCGGGACAGGCGACGACCCCGGCCGAGATCGCGATCCGCAGCCCCCCCGCCGCCTCCAGCTCGTCCAGCATCCGCAGCAGCCGCTCGGCCATCTGGACCCCCTCGACCGTGGTCTGGTTCGGCGCCAGCACGCAGAGCGCGTCCTCCTCCATCTGGAACGTCTCGTCGACGAGGCGGACGCTGTCGCGCAAGGCTGCGCCGACGATCGCCAGCACCGTCTCCTGGCCACCGCCCGCGTCGCCGTTCCGCGTCCCCGGCCCCTCGGCGTCGAAGACGACCAGGCCGAAGGGGTGCCCGTAGCGCCTGCTGGTCTCGACCAGCTGGTCGAGGCGGCGGCGCATGTAGCCGGGCCGGTGGAGGCTGGTGTGCGACTCGCGGTCGGCTTCGGCGCCGTCGAAGAGCGCCCCGACCGCGGTGGCGGTGACCGAGCCGAATGCCTCGGCCAGCTCCTGCGCGGTCGAGGCGAACGCCGCGGCGTCGCCGCCGGGCAGCTCCTCGTGCAGCTTCGCCAGCAGCGCCGCCTGCAGGGAGGAGACCTCGCGGGCGAGCTGGCCGGCGGGGGAGCCGTTGCCCGGCTCGGCGCGCGTGGGGGTGCGGGTCGCCACACCAAGACCTTGTCGAAGCGGGCGGACGGCAGAGAGCCGAAAACCCGCGAATTGCGGGTTGACAATCATCCAGGCGAAGGGCCGGCGCCCTGCGCAGTCTCAGTCGAGGCTGCGGCGGCCGGCCAGCGCCTTGCCCAGGGTCACCTCGTCGGCGTGCTCGAGGTCGGCACCGACCGGCAGGCCGCTGGCGAGGCGGGTGACGGCGGCCTTGCCGCGCAGCAGCTCGGCGATCTGGAGGGCGGTCGCCTCCCCGGTCGTGGTCGGGTTGGTGGCGAGGACCACCTCGCGGACCTCGCCGCCCTCGACTCGCCGCAGCAGCTCGGCGATCTTCAGGTCCTCGGCGTCGACGCCGTCGATCGGCGAGAGGGCGCCGCCGAGCACGTGGTAGAGGCCGCGGTACTCGTGGGTGCGCTCGATCGCGATCACATCGGCGGGCTCCTCGGCCACGCAGATCGTCGCGCGGTCGCGCGAGGTGTCGGCGCAGATCCGGCAGAGCGGCCCCTCCGAGAGGTTGAAGCACTGCTCGCAGAGGCCGACCTTCTCCTTCACATCGCGGATCGCCGCGGCGAGCGCCGCCGCCTCCTCGTCCGGGGCGCGGAGCAGGTGGAAGGCGAGCCGCTGCGCGGTGCGCTGACCGATCCCCGGCAGCCGCGACAGCTCGGCGACGAGGCGGGCCAGCGGCGCCGGGCCTTCGGCGCTCACCGAAACCAGACTTCGCCGGCGCTCCGCTCGCGAAGGGTCAGATGTGGACGCTCACTCCGCACAGGCTCAGAGCCCCGGCAGGCCGCCCGGGCCGCCCGGGCCGCCCGGGCCGCCGGTGATCCCGCCCAGCTTCGAGCTGGCCAGCTCCTGGGCGGCGCGGAGCGCCTCGTTGACCGCGGCCTGCACCATCTCGGAGAGCAGCTCCGCCTCCTCGGGATCGATCGCCTCGGGATCGATCGCGATCTCGCGCAGGGTCAGGTCGCCACCCATCTTCACCTTGACCATGCCGCCGCCGGCGCTCGCCTCGACGACCTCGTCCTTGAGCTGCTCCTGCGTCTGCAGCATCTCGTTCTGCATCTGCTGCGCCTGCTTCATCAGGGCCTCCACGTCGAAGCCACCCGGCCCACCGCCTCGTGCCACCTAACCGACCTCCTCCGCGTCGAACTCGCTCTTCAGACGCTCCACCAGCGCCTCCTCGTCGACCTCCTTCTCGGCGCCGGGATCGCCCCCGGCGGCCTCGCCCTCGAGCAGCACATATACGGGGCGCAGCCGCTCCCCGAGCACCGCCTCCAGCGCCTCCGCGACCTGCTCGCGCTTGTCCGGCGCCTCCGCCTTGCGCTTGTTGAAGGTGGAGCTCGCCGGGAAGCCGATCTTCAGTCCGTCCTCGTCCAGCGCCACCGGGCGGGCGCCTTCGAAGGTCGCCGCGAGGGCCGGGGCCGACTCGCGCAGGTGATCGAGGACCGCCGGCCAGACGCGCGCGACCTGCTCCAAGTCAAGCTGGCCCGCGGGTCCTGTCGCCGGGGTGGGGGTGTCCTGCCTGGCGCTGGGTTGTTCGCCAGATGCGCGTGCCTCTCTACCTGAGTCGGTGGGGCGAACAACAGGACGCCGCGCCTGGCCGGACACCCCCACCCCGGCACCACCCGCGGGAGGATCGCCGGGTTCAGACGCCGAGGGGTCGTCCGTCCCGGCAGTGTCGTCAGGAGCTTGAGAGCTCGGGGAGTCCACCGGAGGCCCCTCTGCCGCGGGTGGCGTGGGACGGGGGGGGTCTCGGTCGTCCTCGACCGCTAGACCCCCCTCGTCCCGCGACAGGACCCGCGGCCCAGAGCCGCCGGCCCCTTGCTCCAGGCGCTCGATGCGGCGGAGGAGGCCCTCGGTGGAGGGGTCGAGGTCGGGGCGGGCTGCTTTGAGGAGAGCGATCTCCACCGCCATGCGAGCGTCGTCGCCCTCTCGCACCGCGGTCAGCGCCGCCGCCAGCTCGTCGATCGTGCGGACCAGGGTCGCGGCGCCGATCGCGGCCGCCTGCGCGGCGAGGCGGTCGGGGTCGGTGGCGGTGACGACGAAGGTGTTGGGGACCTCGCCGACCGTCTGGGTGACGAGCAGGTGGCGCAGGTGGGCGAGCAGGTCACGGGCGAACTGGGCCGGGTCGCGGCCGGAGCGGGCCATCCTCTCGACCCCGAGCAGGACCCCCTTCGGGTCTTCCGCGACGACCGCGTCGACCGCCTCGAACAGCAGCTCGGCGTCGGCGGCGCCAAGCAGCTCCAGCACCGTGTCGAGGCCGACCAGCTCGCCGCCGAGGGCGGTGAGCTGGTCGAGCGTGCCGAGCGCGTCGCGGAAGCTGCCCGAGGCGGAGCGCGCGATCATCGCCACCGCGCCGTCCTCGACCTCGATCCCCTCCGCCGCGGCGACTCTCTGCAGCACCTCGGAGATCTGCTCCAGCGAGGGGCGCTGGAAGTCGAAGCGCTGGCAGCGGTCGGCGATCGTCGGCATCACCTTGTGGGCCTCGGTGGTGGCGAGGACAAAGACGGTGCTCGGCGGCGGCTCCTCCAGCGTCTTCAGAAAGGCGTTCCAGGCCTCCTTGGTCAGCATGTGAGCCTCGTCGAGGATGTAGACCTTCCAGCGGCCGCGGGCCGGGGCGTAGGCGACCCGCTCGCGCAGGTCGCGGACGTCGTCGACCGAGCGGTTGGAGGCGGCGTCCATCTCGATCACGTCGATCGAGGTGCCGCCGGCGATCGTCAGGCAGGACTCGCACTCCCCGCAGGGCGTCGTGGTCGGCCCACCGCGCTCGCAGTTGAGCGAGCGGGCGAGGATCTTCGCCATCGAGGTCTTGCCGGTGCCGCGCGAACCGACGAACAGGTAGGCGTGGTGGACCTTGCCCTGCTCGACCGCGTTGCGCAGGGTGCGGACGACGTGCTGCTGGCCAACCACCTCCTCGAAGGAGCCGGGCCGGTGGCGACGGTAGAGGGAGGTCGAGTCGTTCGTCATCAGGTGGCCACGGGGTCAACCATCTGCAGCACTCGGGCAGTGTATCCGCGGGCCGCGCGCCCTCCGGCGGGGTCGGCGGCGGCGAGCATCTGTACCTTGCGCCGATGCGTTCGGGAGCGCGAAGCCTGCTTGTGCCGCTCACCTGGGTCGCCGCCGTCGCGGCGCTTCTGCTCGTCGTATTCCCGCTCGGCTTCCCCAACTACGACACGATCTACGCGCTGGTCTGGGGACGGGAACTGGCGCACGGGGTCGGCCCCGACTACGGCGCGGCGCTGCCCCCCACCCCGCACCCGCTCGCCGACCTGCTGGGCGCGGTGACGACGCCGCTGGGGAACGGCGCGATCGGCGTCACGATGGTGGTCGCCTACCTGGCGCTGGGCCTGATCGGCTACCTCGTCTACCGGCTCGGGTCGCTCTGGTTCGACCGGCCGATCGGCGCCGTCGCGGCGCTGATCGTCCTCACCCGCGCTCCCTACCTCTCCAACGGGTTGCGCGCCTACGTCGACCTCCCCTACATCGCCCTCGTCCTCGGCGCCCTCGTCCTGGAGACGAGGCGCCCGCGAGCCGGCTGGCCCGTCCTCGCCCTACTCGCCCTCGCCGGGCTGCTGCGCCCCGAGGCCTGGCTCTTCTCGCTCGCCTACCTTGCGTATCTGGCGCTTGACCTGGAACGGTCTCCCCGGGGGCGCATCCGCCTCCGCTGGCGGGTTGAGCGGGAGCTTGGGAAGCTCGAGGTCGCGGGACTCGCCTGCCTCGTCCTCGCCGCCCCCCTCGCCTGGGCGCTGTTCGACTGGATCACCGCCGGCAACCCCGCCTACTCCTTCACCGGCACCCGCGACACGGTCGAGACGCTGGACCGGCAGACCGGGCCGGTCGACCTCGTCCTCTACGGGCCGCGGCGGCTCGGCGAGGTGCTGCAGTGGCCCGGGATGGTGGGCGCGGCCGGCGGCATCGTCCTCGGCCTCGCCCTGCTGCGGCGCCGCACCGAGATCGGGCTCGCCGCGGCCGTGCTGGCGCTCGGCGCCTTCGCCGTGCTCGCCTGCGCCGGCCTGGCGATCATCCCCCGCTACACGATGCTCGCCGCCGCGGTGCTGGCGATCTTCGCCGCGCTGGCGCTGCTCGGCTGGCGGCTGCTGGAGCGCGGCCAACCCTGGCGGCGCGCCTGGCAGGCCTTCGCCGTCTTCGTGGCGCTGATGTTCGTCGTCTGGGGGCCGAACCAGCACGACCTCGTCTCGCGGGTCGACACCGACCTCACCAACCAGGCGCGAATCGAGGATGACCTCGCCGACCTCGCCGGCTCCGGCGCCTTCGACCCCCTCTGCGGGCCGATCTCCGTTCCGAACCATCGCGCCGTCCCCCGCCTCGCCTTCAACCTCGACATCCGGCCGACCCGGGTCGTCAGCTCGTCCGAGCAGCGCCAGCCCCGCCGCGGCTACTTCCTCGACCCGGCGAGCCCCTTCGTCATCCACAACTTCATCCTCGACCCCAACGACCCGGCCCGTTTCGAGACGACAGTCCCCCCCGGCTTCCGCCGCGTCGCCCGCAACGAGTCCTGGATCCTCTACCGCCGCTGCGGGTAACCCGGCCGAGGAGGGCGGTCCGAACCGGGCGCGGCCGAGCGGTGAAGAGCAGAGGCGGCGCCCCCGCAAGGGGGTATATGGACCGTGCACCCGCCCTCGAAGCGAAGTCCCCGGGCGTATCCGTCGCCTTTGGCTCGGGCCGGGCTGGCCTGCGGCACCCGCGGCGTTCGCTTAAGGCTGCTTCCTTCCGGACCTGACCTGATTCGCGTGCCCACGTCGCGCAGGACCCGGCCGTCAACGCCGCCCGCGGCGAACCGGCCCCGAAGGCCAGCCCCTTGGAACGGGATTCGGCCCCGCTAGAGCGGATTGCGGGTTACAGGGCACCGCTAATTCCCCGCCTAGCACGGTCCAGGGGCAATTCTACCCTGCCGGGACCGTAGGGCCTATCTCGATAGGCCCATAGGATCGAGCCTCGTGATCGAAGTCGACGCAGGGTCCTTCTTCGTCATCGTCGCGATCGCCGCGCTGGCGGCGGTCACGGTGGCGGCCGTGCCGCGCCGCCTCGCGCCGCCGGTCGTCGTCCTCGAGCTGCTGCTGGGGATCATTGCCGGCCCCGAGGTCCTCGATCTCGCCGAAAGCGACGAATTCACCGAATTCTTCTCCAACCTCGGTCTCGGCATGCTCTTCTTCTTCGCCGGCTACGAGATCGATTTCGAGCGGATCCGGGGCAGGCCGCTGCGCCTGGGCGCCACCGGCTGGGGCATCTCGATCCTGCTGGCCTATGGGATCGGCGGCGTCCTGGTGGCGGCGGGCGTCGTCGACTCCCTCCTCTACGTCGGCTCGGCGATGGCGACGACGGCGATCGGGATGCTGATCCCGATCCTGCGCGACAGCGGCCAGCTGCACACCCGCTTCGGCACCCATCTGATGGCCGCCGGCGGGATCGGAGAGTTCGGCCCGATCATGCTGATCACCCTCTTCCTCTCGACCGAAAAACCGCTGCACGAGGCGGCGATCCTGGCCGCCTTCATGGCGCTGGCGCTGGCGCTGGCGCTGGTTTGGGTGCGGCTCGCCTGGCGCGGCTGGGGGGCGCTGGAGCGCACCTTCGAGGCGAGCAACCAGGCCGCCGTCCGAGTCACCGTGGTTCTGGTCTTCGGGCTGGTCCTCCTCGCCGGCCAGCTCGGCCTCGACGTCCTGCTCGGCGGCTTCGTCGCCGGGATGATCGTGCGACTGGCACTGAAAGGTCGCGAGCGGGCCGTCTTCGAGTCGAAGCTGACCGCGGTCGGGTTCGGCTTCTTCGTCCCCTTCTTCTTCGTCACCAGCGGCATCGAGCTCGACCTCGCGGCGCTCGGCTCGACCGGGGCGATGGCAAAGGTCGCGATGTTCCTCGGCCTCTTCCTGCTGATCCGCGGCACCCCGGCGCTGCTGCTCTACCGGGGCGTGCTGCGCGCCCGCCAGCGAGCGGCGCTCGCCTTCTACTCGGCGACCGAGCTACCACTGGTCGTCGCGATCACCACCCTGGCGATCGAGGTGGGCAGGATGGAGACCTCGACCGCCGCGGCCCTGGTCGGCGCCGCGATGCTCTCCACCGTCATCTACCCCTTCGTCGGCCTCGCCCTGCAGAGGAGGGCCGTGGAGGAGGGCGAGACCGGCCCGCCCGGCGCCGCCACCGAGGCCACCGCCCCCGCCTGATCGAAGAGCCCACGGCGGCCTATGATTGGCCCCTCCCGGGCGCGTAGCTCAGTGGGAGAGCGCTCGCCTCACACGCGAGAGGTCGCTGGTTCGAAACCAGCCGCGCCCATCGGGCGAATCCCCAGCCTCCAGCAACGCGGCGATCTGCTCGGCGCGGTCGAGCCAGGTCCGCTCCGGCCTGCGCTCCTTCAACCGCCGTCGCTTCCCCCGCGCCGGATTGCGGTCGATCAGCTCGCGCTCGACAGCGACCTCCAGAATCTGCGCCAGCCGCGTGATCGTCCTGTTGATCGACACGGCAGAGACCCCTCCCTCTCGCACCTTCTCCTGCCGGTAGCGGTCGACCTCGGCAATCGCGATCTCCGAGAGGTGGTGCCTGGCGAAAAACGGGAGCAGGTGATTGCAGAGCTGCCAGGTGTAGTCCTTGAGCGTGTTCTCCGACAGGCCCTCGCTCCGCAGCCCGTCAAGCCACTCGGACGCGAACTCGTGGAAGGTCGGCTCCGGCCGCAGGCTCAGCCGCCTCCGGCGGCTCACCGCCAGCTGCAGGACCGCCTGGGCATCAGTGCCCAAAGCAGGTGTCATCGACCGCAAATTGCGGCTATCCGCTGACCAGATGATCGGCGGGGGTAGGTGCGTCATTCCGCTTGGAAATGCGGGTTTCGGCTTGCCAGAGCGGTTTCCGTGGGCGCGCCTTACAAACAGGAGGCCTCTCAGCGTCGTGCCTGCAATCGCCGGTGGGCGATCTCGTAGACGCTCGGCTGCCAGGGTGCTTCTGGGTGGCGCTTGCCCACGGCAAGCACGAACAGCTTGGGTTTCCCGTCCACAGAACCGCCAAGAAACACCGCTCCCCATTGGCCTGCCGGCTGCGGGATGTAGAGCTTCACGCATCCCGGCAGGCGCGTTCCGTCGCGCGCCTCGGCATCGCATTTGCTCAGCCATTCCTTGGGAACGCCATCTGCCTTGAGGCGTTGGATCATCGGCTCGATAGCTGCCCGTCCGGCCTCGCTCGCGTGAGCAAGGTCCTCGGCCAGCTCTCGCTCGTCTACGTGGACCGGAAAGGCCAGTCCCGGAGACTGCGCCGACATCTACCCCTCGCCGTCGGTGGGCAGATCGCCGAAATGCTTGTCGAACTCCTCGGGCGACAGGCGCTTGGCGCCGGCACGCTCCAAAATCGCATCTGCGGAAGTCTCTTTCGACGGCCACTCTGGCGCGACCACGAACCGGCCATCGGCGAGAGCCTCCTCGATCACGAAGGACCCCTCGACATCGCCGCTGAGCTTGACGTGGCGCTGCTCCATGACCAAAATCATGGCAGAGGGCGCGGTCGGGGTGAGCGCACCGGATCGCGGGCGTCGGTGCTGCCGACCCTGGGCACCAGTGCCCAAGGCGGACGCTATCGGCCGCAAACTGCGGCAATCTGGCGGATCAGAGGATCGGCGGCGGCAGGTGCCGCATTCCGCTTGGGAATGCGGATTTGCTGCCGCTTTTCGACCCCTCGGAAGCGGGCTTCACACGCGAGAGGTCGCTGGTTCGAAACCAGCCGCGCCCATCGGGCGAATCCCCGTGAATCGAGGCTAACAAGCAGCGTGAGCAGAGCACGACGTATGTTGGTCGGGGACGTTCATGCGATCAGCAGCCGGTACGCCTGCTCGGCGAGGGGAACCTCACCCCCGGGGAACAAGTCAGCCAATGCAGTGTCGTCGAATCCGAGTAACGGATCTATGTTCCGTAGCCACCTCTTCTCGCTTGTCCTGAGTTCCTCCGCCTCGGCCAGGGCCCGTGGATTCTCGACGAAACCCAGAAGGCGAATCAGATCCTGGCGGTCGGACTCGAACTTGTCCCGCTGTTTGGCGACAACACGGGCCTTGATCAGAATCGCGCCGAGCAGGCTCGGTCGCCGGAGGTCAACTGCTGGGCCTCCGTCGAGTGAGACGCGAACCACTTCGGTTCTGGCCAACGCCTGGGTGCCGCCTGGGACCTGGAAGGTGGTGTGCTTTCCGAGCGTCTTGGGGTCGCGTCGGACACCCTCGGAGCCCAAGACCTCGATGACCTCTCCGTCGATCTCGAACTTGTAGCCAAGATCCTCGTCACTCACCGGCGGCATAGCCATTTCGCCTCCGCGCTCGACCAAGACCTCCGCTATTCGTTCCGTCATAGGTGGCCGTCGCCGAGAGTCGCCGAGGACGTCGATGTCGACGGTCGGGCGCGATCCACTGCCGTGCTCAAAGGCGTGCAGCTGGACCATCAGGCCACCCACCAAGCTCCAGCGCTCCTGGGCGCCGAAGGCCTCGGCGAGTTCGAGCGCCTTTGCCCAGAGCCTCCTCGCCTCTTGGGTGGGCGGGTTGATGTTGATGATGTTGTTCTCGTGCCCCACGAAAGCGCCTCAGCCTATGAACCGGCGGCGCGGCGCTCGTCGAGTCTGGCATCAGGGTG
>VRUE01000042.1:0-4677 GCA_019456285.1 Solirubrobacterales bacterium
CACAAGGCCCTCAACCTTGCGCGTCTACCAGTTCCGCCACAGCCGCTCGAGGGCAGCCGATTCTAGAGGCTTGATGTTTGGGCGCGATGGCCCGGTCACCTTGCAAGTATCCGGGCTAGGCGCTAGCCTGCGAACAGGTGTTCGAACGAGCTGACGCTCGACCTGGCCCGTGAGGAGGACCGGTTGGTGGACCTGGACCTGACCAAGAGGCAGAAGGAGATCTTCGACTTCATCCGCCGCTACGCGGCCAAGACCGGCTACCCGCCGACGATTCGCGAGATCGGCAAGGCGGTCGGGCTGCACTCCTCCTCAACCGTCCACGCCCACCTCGCCAACCTGGAGAAGGTCGGGCTGCTGCGCCGCGACCCCTCGAAGCCGCGGGCGATCGAGCTGCTCTTCAACCGCGCCAAGAGGACGATCATGCCCGGCGGCGGGCTGCCGCTGGTCGGCCAGGTCGCGGCCGGGGAGCCGATCCTCGCCGAGGAGAACATCGAGGAGTACATCGAGATCCCCGACGTGATCGGGGGGGAGGAAGGCGACTACATCCTCCAGGTCCGCGGCGAGAGCATGAAGGACGCCGGCATCTTCACGGGCGACTATGTGGTCGTGCGCCCGGCCGACGAGGCGGGCAACGGCGAGATCGTTGTCGCCCTGATCGGCGACGAGGCGACCGTGAAGCGGTTCTATCGCGAGCAGGACCACATCCGCCTCCAGCCCGAGAACGACGCGATGAAGCCGATCCGGACGACCGAGGCGACGATCCTCGGCCGCGTTGTCGGCGTCTTCCGCAAGGTCTAAGTGACTATCCGAGAACCCGCGTGTGTGGCTGGCGAGCGCCGGACCAAGCGGGGCGAGGACGCAGGGAGGCCGAATAGTCGTGCGCTATTCGGCCGACTGAGGACGACGCATCCGCGCCGTGTCCGCCGCCGCCAGGCGTGCGCGGAGGTTTTCGGATAGTCACTAAGCGGCGCCCGGCGACCCGGCACGCGCCACGGTTGCCGGCATCGGCGGGCAGAATATTTGATGCATCTGTGGCAAACGCGGGCGCCGGGGGCTACCATCAAGGGGCGGGCCGAGCGGCCGCGGGGGGAGAGACAACCCCCCGAGGAAAGTCCGGACACCAGAGGGCGAGGCGGTGGGTAACGCCCACCCGGGGAAACCCGCGGGACAGTGCCACAGAAAGACACGGCCGATGGCGCGGCCAGATGTAAGTCGCGCACAGGCAAAGGTGCAATGGTGCGGTAAGAGCGCACCGGCGTCGCGGTGACGCGGCGGCCAGGCAAACCCCGCCCGGTGCAAGGCCAAGCAGGACCGTCGACCCTGCCCGGCGAGGTCCAGGTAGGCCGCAGGGCCGCTTCGGCGGCCCCTCCGGGGCTGCGGCCCCGGTGAGATAGATGGTCGCTCACGACAGGATCCGGCTTACCGGCCCGCTAACGGAAGGGCCCCCGCGAGGGGGCCCTTCCCAACTTCTCCACCGATTTCTGTCTTGGCCTTTGCTAATGTGCCGCACTTCGCTGAGTCCCCGCCTACATAACGCGGGGATCGGGGGACCCGATCGTTGGGGCGAATCGCCGGCTTCTGCCGCGTAGCGCAGCTCTTTCAGCGCGAGCCCGTCAGCTAACCCCGTAAGCGCTGGAAAGAGCGATGCAGGCAGGCAAGGACCGCCTCGAGCGGCAAGATCACCCACGACGGGGGCGCGTGATCGGCAAGCGCTTGCTGCGCCGCATGCGCTGGGCGGCTCTCTTCGCCGTCGGCGCGGCGGCCGCCCTCGGCGCTGTCCCGGCGCAGGCGGCGCCCGGCGGCGCCACCGCCGGGCGGGGGACCGCCTTCAGCGCGATGCGCTACGCCGGCGCCACCTGGTACGGCCCCGGCTTCTACGGCAACCGGACCGCCTGCGGCAAGGTCCTGCGACCCCGTACGGTCGGGGTCGCCCACCGCAGCCTGCCCTGCGGGACCGCGGTCAGGTTCGTCTACCGGGGCCGCCTACTGGTCACCAGGGTGATCGATCGCGGCCCCTATGTCCGCGGCTACGCCTGGGACCTGACCAACGGCGCCCACAGGGCACTGCGCTTCAACGGCTCGGGCCGGCTCCGCTACGCGGTCGCGCGGCGTTTCGCGCGACGATGATTGATTCTAAACCCGGCTGCCGTGTTTCAGCCGTCGGGGTGGCTAACCTGCCCTTTGCAGTTTTGACCATCTAGAGAGGAGCAAGGGCATGTCGAGGTCTTCGCATGGAAGTTTCCCCGCGGGTTCGGTCGCAGGGCGCGGGCGGCGGGCGGCGGTGCTGGCGCTGGCGGCGGGCTGTCTCGCGGTCCTCGTCGCCCTGGTGGCGAGCGCCGGCGCGGCGACCAGCTCGCGCGCCACGGTCGTGCTTGGCAGCACCGCGACGATGCCCGACCCCTCCTGTCCCGAGCTGCCCTGCCAGGCGGTCGGCAGCGTCACCGGCTTCCAGGTCCGCAACAGCCAGACGAAGCTGCCCTTCAGGGTCCCCAGGAACGGCAAGGTGAAGGCCTGGACCCTCACCCTGGCCCAGCCGACCAACAGGCAGCGCTCCTTCTTCAACGGCTTTTTCGGCACGCCGCCCGAGGCGCGGCTGGCGATCCTGCGGCGGATCGCCGGCACCAGACCGCCCCGCTACAACCTGCGCAGGCAGGGCTCGATTCGCGTCCTCTCCCCCTACCTGGGGCAGACCGTCAAGTTCGGCGCCTCGCTGAGGGTGCGCAAGGGCGACATCGTTGGCCTCACCGTCCCGACCTGGGCCCCGGCCTTCGCCGAGGGCCTCTCCGCCAAGAACGCCTGGCGGGCAAGCCGCGCCCGGGGCAAGTGCATCAACTCGACCGCGGTCCGCCAGGGCAAGTCGCAGCAGAGGGTGAACAAGCGCGCCACCTACGGCTGCCGCTACAGCACGGCCCGCCTGCTCTACACCGTCACCGTCGTCGAGGACTGACCCCCGACGCCACTCGCTAGGCCGCCGAGGGAAGGACCCTCGGCGTCGCCTGGTCTTTGGGCAGGGCAGCCGCGCTCGCGATCAGGCTCTGGAACTCGTTGAGCGCCAGGTGGGCGACCGCCTCGAGGATCTCCTCGTCGGTCCAGCCGTGCTCGCGAGCCTCCTCATGGAGGTGGTGGGGTGGATGGCCGTCCGCCTCCAGGGTTGCCTTCAGGTAGTCGAGCAGGGCCGCCTCCCTGGGGTCGCCCGAGCTGAAGCTGCGGGCCCGGGAGAGCTCGTCGAGGCCGAGGCCGTCGCGCCGCGCCGACTTCGCGTGCTGGGCGATGCTGTAGGTGTCGTCGCGGTGCTCGGCGACCGCCAGCGCGATCCGCTCCCGCGTCGCCTGCGGCAGGACGCCGCCGCGCAGCTCCGCCCGCATCCGGGTGTAGGCGCGCAGCACCGCCGGGGCGCCGGCGAGGACGCCGACGAACTTGGTCACGCTGACGCCGCCGCCGCCCGCCTGGATGCTTTTGATCAGGGAAGCGCTCTCGTCAGGGGCCGTCAACTCGTCGTGGATCTGGAACCTGCTCACGTCTGTTTTTACTGTCACGTCGCATCCCACCTTTGGCTCCGACCCCGCGATTTTGCTTCACAGAGCCTTTACCTAGCCTTTACTTTACTTTAAGCATGTAACTTACGTGAGGTAAGTTATACCCGATTTCGGTCCGACTCGCAAGGCGGCTCGCCGTCGGTCGGTCGCCGCTGGGCCGAAAGCGGGTGATATAGATCGGTTTCAGGCCGATCGGTCGCTACCCGGAATGCGGCGGCATGCACCTCATCGGTTCACTTCACCTATCGTTGCGGTCATCGCGCGGAGAAGAGGCAAGGAGGCCCGGAATGGCAGAGGAACCGAAGAGCGCCGCTGACGTCGCCGAGATCGTCAAGGAGCGCGACGTTCGCTTCGTCCGCCTCTGGTTCACCGATGTGCTGGGGCAGCTGAAGAGCTTCTCGATCAACGCCGCCGAGCTGGAGGACGCCTTCGACGGCGGCATGGGCTTCGACGGCTCCTCGATCACCGGCTTCAACCCGATCGAGGAGTCGGACATGATCGCGATGCCCGATCCCTCGACCTTCGCGCTGGTTCCCTGGCGCCCCGAGCAGGAGAACGCGGTCGCCCGCATGTTCTGCGACATCCGTGTGCCCGGCGGCGACGCCTACGAGGGCGACCCGCGCTGGATCCTGCGCCGCGCCCTGAAGCGCGCCGAGGACCTCGGCTTCGACGCCTACAACATCGGCCCCGAGCTGGAGTACTTCTACTTCCGCTCCGCCAAACCGCCGAGCGGCGTGCCCGAGGTCCTCGACGAGGGCGGCTACTTCGACCTGACCACGCTGGACGCCGGCTCCGACCTGCGCCGCGAGACGGTGCTGGCGCTGGAGAAGATGGGCATCCACGTCGAGTACACCCATCACGAGGTCGGCCCCTCCCAGCACGAGGTCGACATGCGCTACAAGAACGCGCTGGCGATGGCCGACGACTGCATGACCTACCGGATCGTCGTCAAGGAGTACGCGCTGAAACACGGCTGTCACGCGACCTTCATGCCGAAGCCGCTGTTCGGCGAGAACGGCTCCGGGATGCACGTCCACCAGTCGCTGACCAAGGACGGCCGCAACGCCTTCTTCGACCCCGACGACCAGTACTTCCTCTCCGCCACGGCGAAGGCGTTCATCGCCGGCCAGCTCAAGCACGC
>VRUE01000042.1:4777-8682 GCA_019456285.1 Solirubrobacterales bacterium
TCGAGAAGGGCTACGAGCTGCCCGAGCCGATGGAGCAGAACCTCTACCACCTCTCGCCGGAGGAGCGCTCCCAGCGGGGGATCGAGCAGCTGCCGGCGACGCTCGGCGAGGCGATCGAGGTCGCCGCCGACTCGGAGCTGGTGCTGCGGACGCTCGGCGAGCACACCTTCCGCCGCTTCGTCGAGATCAAGCGGCAGGAGTGGGACGACTACCGCGTCCAGGTCACGCCATACGAGATCGAGAACTTCCTGCCGGTTCTCTGAGGCTGGGCGGGGGAGGTCGGGTGTCCCTCCTGGGTGCTGGGTTTTTCGCCTCGTGCACCGCGGCTCTCGCCGAGTGGTCCGTGCGAAAAACATGACGCCGCGCCCAGGATGGACACCCGACCTCCCCTTGCTCGACGTCAGAGAAGGTCGGCCAGCTGCCTGGGGTCGGTGGTTGGGGCCCGGCAGGCGAAGTGCTCGCAGACGTAGGCCGCGGGGTGGCCGTCGACGGTCGTGCGGTCCTTGAGGAGGGGTGGTCCGGTCGTTCCCTCGGGGCCGCCGGCCAGCACGAGGTGGGGGCGGAAGTCCGAGCGGACCACTTTGGCGAGGGGGCTGAGGTCGTCGCCGACCAGCGCCACCTCCCTGCCGGGGGAGAGCTGGAGGTCGAGGGCGCGAAGCAGGTGGGCGAAGGCGTCGGGGCGGCGGGCGGCGGTTTTCGCGAAGAGTCGCAGGACGCCGGTCGCCTGGCCTTCGTAGGCGCGGTCTCCGGTCAGGGCGGCGAGGCGCAGCAGCCCCAGCGCGGCCGAGGAGTTGCCGGAGGGGATCGGGTGGTCGCCGATCTCCTTGCGGCGGGCGATCAGCGTCTCGTGGTCGTCGGAGGTGGAGAAGAAACCGCCCCGCTCGGGATCCCCGAAGCGGGCGATCGTCGTATCGGCGAGGTCGCGGGCCTCCTCGAACCAGCGCCGCTCGAAGGTCGACTCGTACAGCGTCAGCAGCGCCTCGAGCAGGAAGGCGTGGTCCTCCAGGTATGCGTTGAGCCGCGCCTCGCCGTCCTTGTAGGTGCGCAGGAGGCGGCCTTCGGCGTCGCGCAGGGAGCCCAGCACGAACTCGGTGCAGCCGCGCGCCGCGTCAAGGTAGTCCTCGCGTCCCAGCACCGCGCCGGCCTCGGCCAGGGCGGCGACCATCAGCGCGTTCCAGGAGGTGAGGCGCTTCTCGTCGAGGCCCGGCCGGACCCGCTCCGAGCGCGCCTCGCAGAGGGCCTTGCGGGCCTCGGCGAGGCCCCCGGGCTCGGGCGCCGCCGCGCCGCCCGGCAGGTGGAGGATGCTCCGTCCCTCGAAGCTGCCCGCCTCGGTGACCCCGTAGTGATCGATCGCCTCCTGCGCCGCCTCGCCCAGCACGGCGCGGATCTGCGCCGGCGTCCAGACGTAGAAGCGACCCTCCTCGCCCTCGGAGTCGGCGTCGAGCGCCGAGTAGAAGCCGCCCTCCGGCCCGCGCATCTCGCCCAGCGCCCAGTCGAGCGTCTCTTCGCAGACGCGGCGGTAGCGCTGGTGCCCGAGCGCCTGCCAGCCGTGCAGGTAGGCGCGGGCGAGCAGCGCGTTGTCGTAGAGCATCTTCTCGAAGTGGGGGACGAGCCAGGCGGCGTCGATCGAGTAGCGCGCGAAGCCGCCGCCGAGCTGGTCGTAGATGCCGCCCGCCAGCATCGCGTCGAGCGTCGTCTCGACCACGCCCCCGACCCCGCGGGCGAGCAGCAGCTCCAGCGCCGAGGCGGGCGGGAACTTCGGCGCGCCGCCGAAGCCGCCGCACTCCGTGTCGGCGCCCTCGCGCAGCGCCTCGACGGCCGCCTCGAGGAGGCGGGCGCCGGGCGCCTCCTCGGCCGGCTCCAACTCCCCGATCGCGCTGAGCTGCGCCCGCGTCTGCGGCGCCCGCGCCCGCAGCTCGTCGCGCCGCCGCTCGAAGGAGTCGACCACCGCCTCCATCACCATCCGGAAGCTCGGCACCCCGCGGCCGTCGTCGGGCGGGAAGTAGGTGCCGCCGTAGAAGGGCACCCCTTCGGGGTCGCAGAAGACGGTCATCGGCCAGCCGCCCCGCCCGGTCATCGCCTGCACCGCCTCCATGTAGAGGGCGTCGACGTCGGGGCGCTCCTCGCGGTCGACCTTGACGTTGACGAAGTGCTCGTTCATGTAGGCGGCGGTCTCCCGGTCCTCGAAGGACTCGCGCTCCATCACGTGGCACCAGTGGCAGGCCGAGTAGCCGACCGAGAGCAGGATCGGGCGGTCCTCCTTGCGAGCCCGGGCCAGCGCCTCGGGGCCCCACGGGTACCAGTCCACCGGGTTCTCCCGGTGCTGGAGCAGGTAGGGGCTGATCTCCTGCGCCAAGCGGTTGACCATGAGTCCAGCCTACTCGTGGACGCCTGCTAACTATTCGCCATCGCAAATCGCCGAAACTTGGTCGCAATCACCGAACAGGGGTCCGCCGCACAACTCGACGGCGGACAAAGGTCTACCTTCCTTAATTAGTGAGCGAACGGTTCATTGCCCAGAGCGAGCCGGCGATCGAGGCCGTGCTGAGCAAACTCGATCCCGAGGACCGCGAGGTTGTGCTGGGGGCGCTGGAGCGGGCCGAGAAGACCGAGGCCGAGCTGCGCTACCTCGCCGACCACGACTCCCTGACCGGGCTGCTCGACCGCCGCCGCTTCCGGGCCGAACTCGACCAGCACGTCTCCTTCAGCGCCCGCTACGGCGGCCAGGGAGCGGTGATGATCATCGACGTCGACGGGCTCAAGGCCGTCAACGACTCGCTCGGCCATTACGCCGGCGACAACCTGCTCCGTCAGATCGCCGAGATCGTGCGCGAGCGGGTGCGGGCGACCGACATCGTCGCCCGCCTCTCCGGCGACGAGTTCGCGGTGCTGCTGCCCCAGGCCGACACCGCCGGGGCGTTGCAACTCGGCGAAGACCTGCGGGCCCAGGTCGCCGAGAGCGCCAACCCCGTGCCGGAGGCCGATCACGCCACGATCAGCGTCGGGATCACGATGTTCGGCGGCAAGCGGGAGGTCGGCCCCGAGGCGGTGCTGGTGGCCGCCGACCAGGCGATGTATCGAGCCAAGCAGGAGGGACGCAACCAGATCGAGCTCTTCCGCGACCCGGACGAGCCGCGGCGCAGCCCGCGGCGCAGGCAGACCACCACGGCGAGGATCCGCGAAGCGCTCACCCACAACCGCCTCAGCCTCCACACCCAGCCGATCCTCAGCCTCACCTCCGGCGGGATCGAGCGCTACGAGCTGCTGCTGCGGATGACCGGCGAGAGCGGCGAGCTGCTGCCGGCGGCATCGTTCATCGAGGTGGCGGAGCGCTCCGGCATGGTCCGGGAGCTGGACCGCTGGGTCGTCGCCCGCGCCCTGGAGCTGCTGGGCGAGCGCGAGCGAGCCGGCCGGCCGGTCTCCCTGCACGTCAACCTCTCCGGCGCCTCGCTCGCCGACCTCTCGGTGCTGGAGTTCATCGAGCGCCGGCTCGACGAGGGGGGAGCGGACCCCTCGCGCTGCACCTTCGAGATCACCGCGACCGCCAAGGCCCACGACTACGAGGTGGCCGCCAGCTTTGCCGACCGGCTGACCGAATTCGGCTGCCAGGTGGCGATCGACGACTACGGCGCCGGGTTCGGCCCCTTCCACTACCTGCAGCAGATCCCCTTCGACATGATCAAGATCGACGGGGCGTTCGTCCGCGACATGCCGCGCAGCGACGCCGACCAGCTCACCGTGCAGGCGATCGTCCAGATCGCGCGCGGCCTGGGCAAGACGACGATCGCCGAGCACGTGCAGGACGACGCCACCATGCAGATGCTGCGCGAGTACGGGGTCGACATGGCCCAGGGCTTCCACCTGGGCCACCCGGTCGACGTCGCCGAGGCGCTGGCCGCGTAGAT
>VRUE01000042.1:8782-10048 GCA_019456285.1 Solirubrobacterales bacterium
ACCTTGCCGCTGGCCGTCTTCGGCAGCTCGGCGGCGAACTCGACGATGCGCGGGAACTTGTAGGGGGCGGTCTCGCGCTTGCAGTGCTCCTGCAGCTCGCGGGCCAGCTCCTCGCTCGGCTCGCGCTCGCGGGGGACGACAATCGCGCGGACCACGGCGCCGCGCTCGGGGTCGGGGGCGGCGACCGCCGCGGCCTCGGCGACGGCGGGGTGGGATAGCAGCGCCGACTCGACCTCGAAGGGGCCGATCCGGTAGCCGGAGGAGAGGATGATGTCGTCGTCGCGGCCCTCGAAGAAGAGGTGGCCGTCCTCCCCGGCGCGGACCAGGTCTCCGGTCCGCCACCACTCGCCCTCGAAGCGCTCGCCGTCGAGGTAGCGCGAGAAGAAGGTGGGGGAGGAGGCGGCCTTCAGCTCCAGCTCCCCGTCGACGATCCGCACCTCCACCCCCGGCAGCGGCCTGCCCATCGAGCCCTCGCGGATCGGCTCGCCGACCAGGTTGCCGGTGATCTGGCCGGTCTCGGTCTGTCCGTAGCCGTCGGCCGGCTCGAGGCCGGTCGTCCGGCGGAAGGCGGCGATCGTCTCCGGCTCCAGCGGCTCGCCGGCGGAGACCATGCGGCGCAGTGCCGGGAGCGGGCGCAGGGCGGTGCGCTGGGCCAGCATCCGGTACTCGGTCGGCGCCTGGCAGAGGACGTTGACCCCCAGCGCCTCGGCGAGGTCGAGCCGCTCGGCGGGGTCGAAGCGGCCCTCCTGGATGACGGCGGCGGCGCCGGTCAGCCAGGGCGCCAGGAAGACGTTGCGGGCCGACTTCGACCAGCCCGGCGCGGTCGTGCACCAGACCAGCTCGCCGGGGCGGGAGCCGAGCCAGTGCTCGGCCTGGGCGCGCTGGCCGGCCAGGTAGCGGTGGGCGTGGACGACGCCGCGCGGCTCGCCGGTCGTGCCGGAGGTGAAGACGATCAGGACCGGGTCCTCGGGACCCATCTCCTCGATGGCGGCCGGGGTCTCCTGGGAGCGATCCTCGTCGAGCACGTCGGCGACCTCGGCCATCGTCATCGTCGGCACGTCGCCGGGCAGCTCGCCGAGCAGCCCCTCCTCGCCGAGGCAGAGCCTCGGCGCCGCCGCGCTGACGCGCAGCTCCAGGTCGTGGCGGCGAAGCTGGGGGCTGCACGGCAGCGCCACGGCGCCCATCCGCCAGCAGGCGAGCAGCGAGAGCGCCCACTCGATCCGGTTGCCGACCAGGGTCATCACCACGTCGCCCCGCCGCACCCCG
>VRUE01000042.1:10148-17656 GCA_019456285.1 Solirubrobacterales bacterium
AGCAGGCGAGCAGCGAGAGCGCCCACTCGATCCGGTTGCCGACCAGGGTCATCACCACGTCGCCCCGCCGCACCCCGTGTGCCGCGAAGGCGCCGGAGAGCCCGGCGGAGCGGGCGATCAGCTCGCCGAAGTGCCAGTCGCGCCGCTTGCCCTCGGCGTCGATCGCGACGATCCCCGGCCGCGAGGCCGGCGAGCGCTCCATCACGTCCTCGATGAAGTTCACAGCGGGGGGAGATCCATAGCGGGGATCGACTTATAGGGGAGACGGGTGGCCGGCGGAGTCCGCCCCGGCGACTGCCCGGGTATCGTATATACTGATCGGTATAATACTTATAGCTATCTAAACAACGAGGGACAATCTATATACCTTTCGGTATAATATCTAGAGGCATGGCCCAAACTGCGCACACCAACCCATTCCGGTTCGGCGCCCTGGCGCTGGATGAGTCTTTTGCGGATCGCGAAAGCGAGATCGCCGAGTTGGCCAACGACATCCGCAACGGCCAGGACGTGGTCGTCTTCGCGCCGCGGCGCTATGGCAAGTCGTCGCTTGTGTGGAGCGCAGCCCGTGGGCTCGCCTCGGAGCGGGTCATGGTGGCACAGGTCGATCTGATCACGACGCCCACCAAGGAGAGGCTGGCGGCGGCGCTGGCCACCACGATCTACGAGCAGATCGCCTCCCCGCTGGAGCGGGCGCGAGAGAAGACCCTGGCACCGTTCCGCGGGCTCCAGATCCAGCCGACCATCACCATCGACCCCGCCGACGGCTCGTTCGCATTCAGTTTCGGCGTCGGGCGGAAGGCTGCGGACATCGACGCGACGCTGGAAAGGCTTCTCGAGTTGCCCGCGGAGCTGGGTGGCGCCGGGGACCGCCACACCGCGCTGGTCATGGACGAGTTCCAGGAGATCGTTGACATCGACCCCGACCTGCCCAAGCTGCTGCGCTCGGTCTTCCAGCGACAGCCCGAGGTCGCCCACGTCTATCTGGGCAGCAAGCGCCACATCATGGAGCGGATCTTCAGCGACGCCAATGAGCCCTTCTGGCGCAGCGCCAAGCAGATGGAGCTGGGGACGATCGACGCCGAGCCCTTCGCCGCTTTCATCGCCGATCGCTTCCGCGGTACCGGGCGCACCGTCGACGAGGGGACGGTGGGTGAGCTCCTCGCCCTCACCGATGGCCACCCCTATGCGACCCAGGAGTTCGCCTACTTCCTCTGGGAGCAGACGCCCGGCGGGAGGAAGGCGTCGAGCGAGCACCTGCGACGCGCCCTGGCGGCGGTGCTGCGTTCCGAGCACGCCCACTTTGGCCTGCTCTGGGAGAGTGCGGCGACCGTCCAGAA
Source organism: Solirubrobacterales bacterium (assembly GCA_019456285.1). Lineage (GTDB taxonomy): Bacteria > Actinomycetota > Thermoleophilia > Solirubrobacterales > 70-9 > VRUE01. The sequence continues at coordinate 11,489 of VRUE01000042.1, forward strand.
GCTTGTCCTCCAGGCTCTTGCCCGCGAACCCGGCCGTCCGTTCACGGCCGAATACCGCACCCGCCACAACCTGCCGCCGGCAACCAGCGTGCAGAAGGCTCTGCGGGCTCTGGAGCAGCGAGAGGTCGTCGTGGGCGCGGACGGCGCCTACCGAATCGTGGAGCCCTTCCTGGCCGAGTGGGTGGAGGCCAACGTGGGCGCCGGAAGCCACCACTGAGGTCTAGACCTTGGAGAAGCCGAAGCGCCGCCGGAAGCGGCGCAGCGGGCCCGGCGCCCACCAGTTCCAGTCGCCGAAGAGGCGCATCAGCGAGGGGACGAGCAGGGCGCGGACGATCGTCGCGTCGATCAGCACCCCGACCGCCACCCCGAGGGCGAGCTGCTTCATGAAGAAGACCGAGCTGACGCCGAAGGCGAGGAAGACGACGGCGATCGCCAGCGCCGCGGCCGTGATCACGCGGCCGGTGAGGGCGATCCCGGTGGCGACCGCCTGTTCGTTGCTGTCGCCGCGGTCGTACTGCTCCTTGATGCGCGCCATCACCAGCACCGCATAGTCGGTCGCGAGGCCGAAGATGACCGCGAAGAGGAAGACCAGGCTGGTCACCTCGATCGCGGCAGGGCCGGTGTAGCCGAAGATGCCGCTGAGCCATCCCGCCTGGAAGGAGAGGACGAGGATGCCCAGCGTGGCGCCCAGCGTCAGCGCGTTCATCAGCAGTGTCTTCAGCGGCAACAGGACCGAGCCGGTGAGCAGGAAGAGGAGAATCAAGGTGGTGGTCACGACGATCGCGACGACCAGCGGGGCATGGTCGAGCAGGCTCTGCTTCTGGTCGATGAAGCGGGCCGTGTTGCCGGAGACGAGCGTCGATGCGCTGCCAGGCGGGCTCAGCGCCCGGATCTCGCCGACCGCGTCCTGCGAGGACCCCTCCAGCGCCGGCGAGGCGAGCGCGAAGTTGGCGAAGGCGACCCCCTCGGAGGCCCGCGCGAAGGGAGCCCCGCCCACGACCCCGTCGATCGCCCCGATCTGTCGCCCGAAGCCGGCCAGCTCCGCGTCGTCGGCCCGCCCGTCGACGGCGACCGTGACCGCCTCGTTGACGTCGCGCGGGTAATGCGCCTCGAGGTACCGGCTGGTGTCGTAGGAGGGCTGACCCGGCGGCACCGCCTCGGCGCTGGGGCCGGTCAGCTCGGTCCACAGCAGCGGTGTCGCGGCTGCCAGCAGCAGCGCCGAGCTGGCCAGCGCCACGCCGACCGGGCGTCGCATCACCCCCCGCGCCAACCGGTACCAGGCGTCGGAGGTGTCGGAGACCGCCGGGCCGCGGCGGACCGAGAGCGCGTCGATGCGGGCCCCGAGCAGCGCCAGCAGCGAGGGGACGACGAGGATCGCGATCAGGGCCGAGAGCACCCCGACCGTGGCGCCGGCGATGGCCATCGAGTAGAGGAAGCGTTGCGGCAGGATCACCAGCGCCGCCATCGCCGCCGCCACCGTGAGGCCGGAGAAGACGGCGGTGCGGCCGGCGGTGCGAACGGTGCGGCGGTGCGCCTCCCGCGTCGCGCCGCCGCGCCCGATCTCCTCGCGGTAGCGGGAGACCAGCAGCAAGGCGTAGTCGACCGCGAGGCCGAGGCTGAGCCCGGTCGCGATGTTGAGCGCGAACAGCGAGGTGTCGGCGAAGGTCGCCATGATCCGCAGGACGAGCAGCGTCCCGATGATCGAGATCGCGCCGATCAGCAGTGGGATCGCCGCGGCGATCACACCCCGGAAGACGACCAGCAGCAGCAGCGCCAGCACCGGGAAGGCGATCAGCTCGGCCTTCGTGAGGTCCTCGCGAGTCTGGTCGTTGACCTCGTTGAAGCCGGGCGCGAACCCGCCCATCGAGACATCGAGCGGGCTGGAGGCGACCAACGGCTCGACGCTCTCCGCCACGACCCCGCCGTCGTCCTCGATGTCGGTTGTCGACAGGTGTCCTGAGATCACCAGCGAACGGCCGTCCCGGGCGATCAGCCGTGCTCCGGCGCGCCGGTCGCGCAGCGGGTTGACAACGCGGCCGACGTGCTCGACTCGCGCCACTGCGCGGCTGAGGCGGTCGACCTCGCGCCGCACGGCCGGGCTCTCGGGGTCGAGCGGTCCGCCGCCCGGAGCGCGGACGACCAGCACGATCCCGGGGTTGGCGTCGTAGCCGAGCGCGTCGTCGAGCAACCTCGTGGCGCGCTCGCTCTCCGAGGCGCTGTCGGTGAAGCCCGCCGCCTTCAGGTGGCGCTCGGCGTCGTGGCCGATCGCGAGGGCGACCAGGACGAAGGCCGCCACCGCCGCCAGCACCAGCTTCGGGTGCTTCCAGGTCAGGTCGGCGACGCGGTTCATCTCGGATACCAACGAGGCGGCGGCGCGAAACGTGAGGCGAACACGGAGGGGACCGTAGTGCAGCCTCGCCGGCGCCCGCCGCGACGGCTACCGCTCGTACAGCTTGACGACGCGGACCGCGCCCTCGGGAGCGGCGTCGACGCAGAGGTTGCAGAGCACACACTCGTCGAGGTTCCCCTCGACCACCTCGACGCCGCCCTCCGCCGCCTTGAAGATGTCGACCGGGCAGACCTCCTCCAGCTTCGCCGCGAGCGCCCCGTCGGCGGCGACCGAGGCGTCGACCTCGACGTCGATGAAGACCTTGTCGAGCTGCTTCGGCATCAGACGGTCGCCCCCAGCTTCTCCTTGACCGCGTCGGGGATCTCGTCGATCCGTTCGACCACGCGGATCCCGGCCGCTTCCAGACGGACGATCTTCTCGGTCGCGGTGTCCTCCTTGCCCTCGACGATCGTGCCGGCGTGGCCGAAGCTCATCCCCTTCATCTCCTCGTCGTCCATGAACTTGCCGGCCATGAAGGCGACGACCGGCAGGCGGCTGTCGTTCTCCTTCACCCAGGCGGAGAGCTGCGCCTCCATGCGGCCGCCGGGCTCGGTGTAGATCACGATCGCCCGCGTCTGCTCGTCGGCCTCGAAGTAGGGCATCAGCTCGGCGTAGGTGGAGCCGATGATCGCGTCGCCGCCGATCGAGACCGCGGTGGAGACGCCAAGGCCGGCCCGGGTCAGCGCGGAGGAGATCTCGGTGGTCATCCCGCCGGAGCGGCTCATCACCCCGACCGGGCCGGGCGCGTAGGCTTTGGCCGCGTCTTTGGCCGGGCCGCCGATCCCGCCCATCTTGCAGACCGCGGGGACGATCAGGCCGAGGCAGTTGGGGCCGATGATCCGCGCTCCGCGCAGCTCCGCCAGCTCGACCATCTGGGCGACGTCGCGGCGCGGGATGCGCTCGGTGACGACGACGATCAGCTTGATCCCGTTCTCGATCGCCTCCAGCACGGCGTCCTTGGTGAAGGCGGGGGGGACGGTGACGACCGAGCCGTCGACCGGGGCGCCGTGGTTCTCGACTGCCTGCGCGACGGTGTCGAAGACCGGCACCCCGTGCACCTCGCGGCCCTTGCGGCCGGGGGTGACGCCGCCGACCACCCTGGAGCCGTAGTCGAGGCACTCCCTGGTCAGGTTGACCGCCTCGCGCCCGGTGATCCCCTGCACGATGAAGGCCGTCTCCTTGCCGAGCAGGATGCTCATCGGCGAGCCTCCGATGGCGCGTTGCTCGGGTATCTGCCGAAGAAGGCGCCACGGCCGGTCATGCCGGCGTCCCCTGGATCTTGGCGACGGCGCGGCCGGCCGCCTCCCAGATCGAGACGGAGCGGTCGCAGTACTCGACCCCGTAGCGCTCGAGGATCTTGAAGCCCTCCTCCTCCCAGGCGCCCGGGATGCGGAAGATCGCGATCGCCTCGCCCGGGTCCCTGCCCAGCTCCAGGCAGGCCTTGATCACGCCGCGGGCGACGATGTCGACCCGCGTGTTGGAGACGATCGACATCATCACCGCGATCTTCTCGACCCCATCCTTCTCGAGCACCTGCTTGGCCAGCCCGCAGGCCTTGGCGACCGAGGGGTTGCCGCCGATCTCGGAGTAGTTGGCCGGCTTGCCGCCCTGGCTGCGGACCGCGTCGGTCAGGGTCAGGGAGCCGCCGCCGGCGCCGATCACCAGGCCCAGGTTGCCCTGGAAGCCGTGGTCGCGGCCCTGGATCACGCCGCGGTGGTCGGCGGCGTCGATCGCCGCCACGTTGCGCTCGAAGGCGGAGGGCTCGTAGGGCTCGCGGGTGTCGTCCGCGGCGATCTCCAGCTGCCTGCGGAGCAGCGCCTTCTGGCGGCCCACCGCCTCGTTCTCCATCTCCATGTGGGCGTCGAGGGCGACGAAGCTGCCGTCGGTCAGCTCGGCCAGCGGGTTGATCTCGGCCAGGATCATGTCGTTGTCGCGGAAGAGGCGGGCGAGGCGGGCGAGGACCTGCGTCGCGCGGTTGAGCTGGGAGCCGGTCACCCCGGTCGCGGCGATCGTCTGCTTCGCCTCGAAGTCGGAGATCGGCAGCAGGTTGGAGAGATGGCCGCGGCCGACGTGGTCGGGGTGCTTCTCGGCGACCTCCTCGATGTCGATGCCGCCGATGTCGCTGAACAGCATCAGCGGCCGCTTCGCGGTCCCGTCCCAGACGACGCCGGCGTAGTACTCCTGCTTGACCTCCGCCTTGGGGTCGACGAGGACGCCGCGCGGCATCTGGCCGTTGATCTCCAGCTTCAGGATCGCCTCGGCGTGCTCGGCCGCCTCATCCGGCGTCTCGGCGAACTTGACGCCGCCGGCCTTCATCCGGCCGCCGCTCAGCACCTGCGACTTGACCACCACCGGCCCGCCGATCGTCTCGGCGGCCTTGCGGGCCTGCTCGGCGGTCGTGCAGAAGCCGTACTCGGTGACGGGGATCCCCGCCAGCTCGACGATCTTGCGTGCCTCGAACTCGTAGAAGCGCATCAGCGGCGCGGAACCCTATCCAACGGGCAGGGCAGGGCTAGCCGACCGGCCGGCCGAACGGCGGCTGGTAGAAGTCCTTGACCTGAATCACCACCTTCCCACGCCTGCTGTTCGGGGTGCGTCCCCAGAAGAAGAGTCCCTTCCTGTGGGGGAAGGACACAAAGGGAAACCGGAAGGCGTAGAGCACCTGCTTGGGCTGGTCCTGCTCGACGGTCGCGCCCCAGGAGAACTCCATGATCCAAAGCGGCGTATGCCGGAACCGCCCCTCTCCGAGGTCAAAGCCGGGCGATCGACGCCGGCAGATGCCGCAGCGATCGCGTTCTCGGTGGCGCGGCCGGACCGTCACCACTACCTGCCCCTGATCGCCGACCTCAACCTCCTCGACCACCGCCCGCTCCAGCCCGAGCAGGCGTCCCCATACCCTTTTTGTGCGCACGTCGTTGCCGCTCCTTCCGTTTCCGACTCGTTGACAAGCCGGAAACCTAGGCGCGGAGCGGCGTGCGCCTTGCTTCAGGTGGTTACTTCACCCACGGAAACGTCAGGAGAGTCGGAAATAGCCTAGGTGTTTCGTCTCTTCCGCTGCCGCCACAGGTAGGCAAGCGACCACCCGATGACGCCGACGATCACGAGCGGCAGCAGCGCGCCCATCTGGCTCGAAGACGAGGAGCCGGTTGCCTGCGCGATCACCTCGCCGAGGCCGGAGGAGCCGCTGGGCTCGCTTGCCCGGAAGCTGGGCGTGCGGGCGCCATCGGCCGCGTGCCCCGCGCGACGGTCGGGCTTCCCGGCGTCACCCCTCGCCCGGTCGGCGCCGCGAGTGGCGCCCTGGACGGTTGTGACACCCACGCTCGGCGCCGTCGCCGCCGCGAGCACCGCGGCGGCCCGACCCTGCTGCCCGCGAGCCTCGAGCCGGCGCGCGTTGCGGGCGCCCAGGACCTTGGCGGGCGAGCGGTCGCCCTTATTGCTCCCCTTCTCGGCGTCCCTGTTGCCGCCCGCCGTCGGGAACGTCTCCGTGTACTGGTTGACCGCGGAGTTGCCGGGCGGGACGAGGGGCTGCGCAATCGCAGCGGACGGAAGGGCGAAGATCGCGATCGTCGCCGACAACAAGCCAAGTCCCGTTCTGAGCGCCTTCATGTCGGTTGGTGGGAGCCGGAAACCGAATTGCAGCACGACAAACACCCCGTCCGGCCCGCGCTCGTAGCATAGAACCGATGGACGCGACTTCGATGCGGCGCCGGGCCGCGCCCTTGGAACACGCCCAAAGAGTCGACTGGAACGCCGTCTCGACCTGGCTGCTCGGCTTCGGC
>VRUE01000043.1:0-8634 GCA_019456285.1 Solirubrobacterales bacterium
CCCTACCCAGACCGCCCCACCTCAGTGCGCTTGCGGTGGGTGCGGATCTCGCCGAGGATGCGCTCGAGGCGCGGCTCCTGGAAGGTATCGACGTGGCTCATCGCCGCGGCGACCGCGGGATGGATCGCGGCGATCCGCTCGTGCATCGCCTGGGCGATCGCCCGGTAGGCGGGGTGGCCCTCGCGCCCGGAGCGCAGCTCGATCAGGTGCATGGCCTCGCGGGCGTTGAGGTCGAGCACGTAGCGGATCCCGTAGGCGAGGCAGAGGGCATAGGGCGCCGCGTCGCGCAGGCCGGCGTCGGCCAGCCGCTCGTACTCGGCGCGTGAGATCTCCAGCGCCCGCTCGAACTCGTCGCCGACCCCGGCCTCCCGAACCTCCCCGGGGACGCCGGCCCCGAGGTCCGGGCCCAGCCGCTGCCACTGGCAGGTCAGCATCCGGTGGCGCTGCAGGTCGCGGAAGGCGCCGTAGTCGGAGACGATCTCGAAGCGGTAGCGGAGCGCCTCGAAGCCGCGGCCGGGGCGGTGGCGGCGGTTGCGCCGCTCGCCGACCAGCGCGGCCAGGAGCGCGGCCCGCTCGGAGCGGTCGAGCAGGTCGAGGCGGGTGCGTACCTCGGTCTCCGGCGCCGACGCCGCCTCGAACAGGCAGGCTGCGAGCAGGTCCTCCTCGCTGCCGTCGACGTGGACCAGCTCGACCGAGGGCGTCTCGTCGCCGGTGTCGCGGCGGTCGAGCCCGAGCCGCGAGACCCAGCTCTCGGCCGCCTCGCGACGCTGCTCCAGATAGGCGATCCACTCGCCGCCCCGGTCCGGCCGCTCGACCCGAGACACGAAGCTCGGCATCACCTGCTGAAGCTCGCGCAGGATCATCCCGCCGTACTCGCGCGCCTCCGGCAGCGGCGAGGCCATCAGCCGCAGCAGAAGCTGCTCGTATGCCTGGCCGGAGGCGTAGATGCCGACGTGACTCAACGTCGCGGCGGGCAGCAGGCCGCGCAGCAGGTCGAGCGCCTTGGCCCGGATCGAGCGCTGCCAGGGCCCCTCCGGCTCGCTGTCGCCGCGCGGCCAGCGCTCCGCCGCCCATGCCTCGACCCGCTGCAGCGAGCGCGAGTAGACCGAGAACAGCTCGTCCATCGCCGCCCCGAACTCGGGGCCGAGCTCGCCGTCGCGGTAGTAGCGGTAGCCGCCCCCGGCGTCGTCGGGGAGCGGCTTGTCGTAGGGGATGTAGCGGGTCGACTGCTCCAGGTAGGCGGCGAGGCGGCCGCGCTGCAAGACCTTGGTGAGGACGTTGGAGACCCACTCGCAGGCGATGTGGGCGCCGCCGACCTGGGCGATCGAGTCGTCGCCGTAGCCGAGGAAGACCCGCTCGTACAGCTTCGCGGCGCGCTCGCCCTCGGCGCCGTCGAAGGGGCGGTCGCCGGACGGCGCCTCGCCCGCGAACTCCTCCAGGTAGAGGCGCCGGACCGTCCCCGAATACCGTGAATAGCGGGCAAAAAGCGCCCCTTTGACGGTCTCCGGCAGGCTGACGAGGGCGAAGACAGGGCGGTCGAGGTTGGTGAAGTGGGGAGCGAGGACGGCTCGCTCCTCAGGGGTGAACTCCTCGACCGGGTAACGCACCGGGGCATCGTAGCTGCGGGGTTGGCTGCAAAACCCTCCGCGGTCGCTCAGATCAGCAGCGAGGCGAGCGCCGCGAGGACGACGATCCCGGTCGACCAGGTGACCGCCTCCGCGATGATCTCCATGTCCAGCCCGTAGGCGTGGGCGACGACCATCGAGTTGATCCCGGTCGGCATCGCGGCGAGCAGCAGGTAGGCGGCGGGCAGGTCGATCAGCGGCGCGGCGAGCAGGATCAGCAGCGCCGGCGCGATCGCCAGCCGCGACGCCAGGGCAACGGCGACCGGCCGGGTCAGCGCCGGCGGTATGCGCAGCTGCCCGCGCTCCGCGCCCTCGGCCAGGGTGGCGCCGACGGCGAAGAAGCCGATCGGCAGGATCGCGACGACGAGCGCCTGCGAGAGGTCGACGAGGACGTCGGGCGCCAGCGCCTCGGGCGCGAGCAGCCCCGCCACCGCCGCGTACAACGGGGGGTTGCGGGTGAGGAAGGCGCGCACCCGCTCGCGCGGCCCTTCCCCGGCCCGCGTCCCGAAGGCGGCGCCGACCGCGAAGGCGCCGAGCAGGAGGCAGGGGCCGGTGACGAGCACGTCGTAGAGGACGGCGGTCGAGAGCTGGTCGGACCCGAGCAGCGCCACCGTCAACGGGTAGCCGAGGTAGCCGGTGTTGACGCTGAGCACCGCACAGACGACGGCGCCGGTCTGGTGGCGGGGCAGCTCGAGGACGCTGCTCGCCACCCACCAGGCGAGCAGCGAGGCGAGCGAGACCGCGGCGATCGCAAGCCCGATCCCGAGCCCCAGGTCGACGTCGACCTGGCTGGCGGCGAGGTTGAAGAAGACGACCGGGGGCAGCAGCACGTAGAGGATCAGCAGCAGCGCCCGCCGCGCCGCGAGCCCGGCGCCCTGCGGCCAGCGCCGCTCCGACCAGACCCCGACGGCGACCGCGACGGCGATCGCGGTGGCTGTGAGCAGGACGCCTATCGGCTGCGCCTGCCGGTCAGAAGAGGGCCGCGCCGGCGTGTTCGGCGAACTCGACCAGGGGCTGGGGGACGATGCCGAAGAAGACGACGGCGGCGGCGGCGAGAAGCGCCGGGACGACCAGGTAGAGGCTGCGGCCCGCCTCGGGGTCGATCGGGTCGGCCTCGGGGGAGGCGCCGGCGATCGCGGGCGTCGCGGCGGCCGGCGAGGACTCGGCCTCCGGCCGCATCCACATCGCCGCCACCACCCGCAGGTAGTAGGCGAGGGAGATCATCGTGCCGACCGCGATGAAGACCGCCAGCCAGGTGTAATCGCCCGCGACCAGGACCTCGATCAGGTAGAGCTTGCCGATGAAGCCCACCGTCGCCGGCAGCCCGGCCAGGCCGAGCATCGAGATCGTCAGCGGCCAGGCGAGCAGCGGCCGCTCGCGACCGAGCCCCCGCACGGCGCGGATGTCGTCGCCATAGGGGGTCTCGCGCTCGCGCGCGACGACCACCGCGAAGGCGGCCAGGTTCATCAAGGCGTAGGCGGCCAGGTAGAAGACGAGGGCGTCGACCCCGGCCTCGCTTGCCACCACCAGGCCGCCGAGGATGTAGCCGGCCTGGGCGACGCCGGAGTAGCCGAGCAGCCGCTTCAGCGAGCTCTGACCGAGGGCGCCCACGTTGCCGACCACGATCGAGATCGCGGCGAGGACCGCGAGGGCCGGCTGCCACTCGGTCGCCTGCGGCGCCAGGGCGACGTCGAAGAAGCGGACGAAGACGGCGAACGCCGCCGCCTTGGTCGCCACCGCCATGAAGCCGGTGATCGGGGTCGGCGCGCCCTGGTAGACGTCGGGCGTCCACTGGTGGAAGGGGGCGATCGATGCCTTGAAGGCGAGCCCGACCGCGGCCAGCGCGATCCCGACCGAGACGAGCGGATCGCCGAGCACGCCCTCCCGCCCGATCCCGGCGGCGATCCCGGCGAAGTCGGTCGACCCCGAGCCGCCGTAGAGGAAGGCCATCCCGTAGAGCAGCGTCGCCGAGCCGAGCGAGCCGATGATCAGGTACTTCAGCCCCGACTCGAGCGAGCGCTCGTGGCGCAGGTTGGTGGCGCAGAGGATGTAGAGCGGGATCGAGAGGGTCTCGATCGCGATGAAGAAGCTGATCAGGTTCTGCGCCTGGGCCAGCAGCACCATCCCGAGCACCGAGCCGAGCAGCAGCGCGTGGTACTCGCCCGAGCCGGCCTGCTCAGCCGCGGGCTCGCGGATCGAGAGCAGGACGGCGAAGGCGGCGGTGAGGATCGCGATCAGCGAGATCGAAATCGCCAGGTCATCGAGGCGCAGCGCCCCGGAGACGAGGTCCGTGGCCTCGCCCCACTGCCAGATCAGCAAGCCGGCGGTGGTCGCCAGCGCGGCCAGGGTCAGCGCCGGAGAGGTGCGGCGCAGCGGCTGGAACACGGCGGTGAGCAGGACGACGCAGATCCCCACGGTGAGCGCCAGCACGGGCGAGAGCCCGGCGTAGTCGATATCCGGCGCGTGGAAGTTCATGGGCCGGGGCGGTCGACGGGCCTAAAACGTCCGACATGGGGACGTTTTAGGCCCGTCGACGCGAGTCGCTCGGTGGAGGACTCCGGCTCGCCGTTGACCGCCGCCACCGCCCGCGTTACCGAGCGGTCGGTGCGGTGGAGGATCAGCTGCGGGTAGAGGGCGAGGCCGACTATGCAGAGGACGAGCGGGGCGAGGACGAGGCCGTCGCGCAGCCCGATCTCCCGCGACTCGATCCCCTCCGGCTTGCGGTTGTGCATGGTGCGCTGGTAGAGGCGCAGCGCGTAGTAGGCGGACATCGCGACGCCGGCGATCGCGACGAAGGCGAAGACGATCTGCGATTGGAAGAGGCTGTTGAGGATGTAGAACTCGCCGATGAAGTTGGCCGACCCGGGCATCGCCATGGTCGCCAGGGTGACGATCAGGAAGAGGGCCGCGAGGACCGGGGCGCGCATCGCCATCCCGCCCATCTCGCGCAGGTCCTCCGTCCCGGATCGCTCGGCGAGGATCGCGACGATGATGAACAGCGGCGCCACCACGAGGCCGTGGTTGACCATCTGCAGGATCGCCCCGTCGGCCCCGCCGGCGCGCAGGGCGAAGATCCCGGCGGTGATGAAGCCGAGCTGCGCGACCGAGGAGTAGCCGGCGACCAGGCGCACGTTGGTCTGCGTGAAGGCCATCACCGAGCCGTAGAGGATCGAGGCCAGCGCGATCACCAGCACCACCTCCTGGAACTCGACTGTGGCGTCGGGGAAGAGCGGCAGCACGACCCGCAGGAAGCCGTAGGCGCCGACCTTGGCCAGCACCCCGGAGAAGACCGCCAGCACCGGCAGCGGCGCCGCCCGGTAGGCGTCCGGCATCCAACCGTGCAGGAGGAAGGCGGGCATCTTGACCAGGAAGGCGGCGGCGAAGAACCAGAAGATCCAGCGCTGGCTGCCCTCGCCGAGCGGGTCCCGGCTCAGCTCGGCGATCGAGAAGGTGATCTGGCCGCCGTCGGCGGCGATGACCGCCGTGGCGATCGCCGCGACCAGCATCAACAGCGAGCCGACCAGCGTGTAGACGATCATCTTCAGCGTCGCCGCCGAGGCGGTGACGCCGTCGGCGCGGTCCGTCCCCCAGGCGCCGAAGAGGAAGTAGAACGGGACCAGCATCAGGTCGAAGAAGAGGACGAAGAGGAGCAGGTCCTGGGCCAGGAAGGCGCCCAGGGTCGCCGTCTCCGCGAGCATCATCATCAGGAAGAAGAGGTGGGGGCGCTCCTGCTCACGGAAGGCGGCAAACGCCGTCGCGCCCATCCACAGCAGCGCGGTCAGCAGCACCAGGAAGATGTTGAGCCCGTCGATCCCGAGGCTGTAGTCGACCCCGAGGCCGGCGATCCAGGCGACGTCGACGGTGTCCTGAAGGCCCCTGGCGCCGGAGTCGAAGCCGGCCAGCGCCGCGATTGCGAGCCCGAGGGTGACCGCGGTCCCCAGCGTCGCCCACCAGCCGCTCAGCCGCTTCGGCAGGAAGAGGCCGAGGAGGCCGAAGAAGAGGGGTGTCCAGAGCAGCGAGTTGGTCATGAGCTGCTCAGCAGGAAGTAGAGGGCGAGGCCGGCGAAGCCGGCGATCAGGAGGAGCGCGTAGCTGCGCACGAAGCCGCTCTGCACGGCGCGGACGATGCCGCCGGCGCCGCGCACGGTCCCTTCGGTTCCGCTGATTAGGCCGTCGACGACCAGCCGCTCGAAGGTGCGGTTGGCGAAGCGGCCGACCGCCAGCGCCGGCCGCACGACCAGCAGGTCGATCAGCTCGTCGAAGTACCACTTGTCGGCGCAGAGGACGTAGACGGGGCGGAAGCGCTCCCGGAACAGCGCCGGCAGCTGCGGCCGCGCCGACCAGAGCAGCCAGGTGACGAAGATGCCGAACAGCGCCACCGCCGAGCCGATCGCCAGGCCGCGCCACTCGGCGCCGACCGAGGGGTGGATCTCGGCCAGCGGCGAGCCGTGGAAGGCCGGGTCGAGGAAGCCGAAGAGGACGTTGTCGACGCCGGGTACCTGGACCAGGCCGGCGAAGAGGGCGCCGAAGCCGAGCACCGCCATCGCCGCCGCCATCGGCCACGACTGCTCGGCGATGTGGTGGGTGGCGCCGGGGAAGCCGATACCGGTGTCCTCGACCTCTCCGGTCGCCGGGTTCTCCGGCTCGGCGTGGTAGATGCGCCCGGTCTCGATCAGCGTCTGCGCCTCCTCGCACGGCCTGCCCGGAAGGATCCGGAAGACCAGCCGGAAGGTGTAGATCGCGGTCAGGAAGGCGCCGACGTAGCCGCCGATCGCCATCCACTCGTAGATCCCGCCCCGCGCCGCGGCGAAGGAGAGGATCGAGTCCTTGGAGAAGAAGCCGGAGGTGAGCGGGAAGGCGGCCAGCGCGAGGCCGCCGATCAGCAGCATGATCGAGGTGAACCGCATCGCCTTCCAGAAGCCGCTCATCCGGTCGATGTTCTGGCGGTTCGCCATCGCCGAGATGATCGAGCCGGCCGACATGAAGAGCAGCGCCTTGAAGAAGGCGTGGGTCATCAGGTGGAAGAGGCCGGCGCTGTAGGCGCCGATCGAGACGCCCATCACCATGTAGCCGACCTGGCTCATGGTCGAGTAGGCGATCACCCGCTTCAGGTCGGTCATCGCGATCGCGATCGTGCCGGCGATCAGCAGCGTCGCCAGGCCGACGAAGGCGGCGATGTCGGCGGCCGTCGGGGCGAGGTAGAAGAGGACGTGGGTGCGGGCGATCAGGTAGACGCCGGCGGTCACCATCGTCGCCGCGTGGATCAGCGCCGAGACCGGGGTCGGCCCCTCCATCGCGTCGGGCAGCCAGGTGTGGAACGGGATCTGCGCCGACTTGGCGAAGGCGCCGACCAGCAGCAGCAGGCAGATCGCGGTGATCGTCCACTCGCCGCGATCGAAGACGTCGGGCGCGGCGGCGAAGACCTCGCCGAAGTCGAAGCTCCCGATCTCGCGGAAGATCAGGAAGGCGGCGAGGATCAGGCCGATGTCGCCGACCACGTTGATCACGAAGGCCTTCATCCCGGCCCTGGTCGCGGTGCGGCGCCGGTACCAGAAGCTGATCAGCGCGTAGGAGGCGAAGCCGACGAAGGCCCAGCCGACGATCAGCAGCACGAAGTTGCCGGCGAGGACGAGCAGCAGCATCGAGAAGACGAAGAAGTTGAGGTAGCTGAAGAAGCGGTGGTAGCCCTCGTCGGACTGCATGTAGCCGAACGAGTAGAGGTGGATCAGGGTCGAGACCCCGGTGACAACGAGGATCATGAAGGCGGAGAGCGGGTCGACGAAGATGCCGAGCTCGATCTGGAGGCCGCCGGCGCTGGCGTAGTCCCAGAGCGAGGAGGCGTGGTGGCGGGCCTCGGGCGCCTCGCCGAGCAGGTCGATCAGGACGGCGACCGCGCCGAGGAAGGCGAGGGCGATCGCACCGGTGCCGATCGCCCCGGCGACGCGGGCCGGGATCGCCCGGAAGCCGAGCGAGACGACGATCGACCCGGCCAGCGGGAAGAGCAGCACCAGCCAGGCCCAGGAGGTGGCGCTCATCCGCGCAGCTCCCTCAGCTCATCGACGTCGAGCGGCAGCTTGCGGCGGGAGATCGCGACGACCAGGCCGAGGCCGATCACCACCTCGCAGGCGGCGACCACCATCACGACCAGGGCGAAGATCTGCCCCTCCTGGTTGCCGACCATGCGGCTGAAGGCGATCAGGGCGAGGTTGCCGGCGTTCAGCATCAGCTCGAGGCAGAGCAGGATCACGACCGGGCTGCGGCGGATCAGGATGCCCGTCGCGCCCACCGCGAAGAGCAGGCTGGAGAGGACGAGGTACCACTCGATGCTCACGACGTACCTTCCCGGCGGCCGGCGAGGACCACAGCGCCGACCGCGGCGAGCAGGAGGAGGATCGAGGAGGCCTCGAAGGGGATCAGGAACTTCTCGAGGAGGAAGCGGCCGATCTCGGCCGGGTCGCCGAAGCCCGGCTCGACGCCGGGCCCGTCGGTGCCGAGCGCCGCCAGCGAGGAGCCGAGCACGGCGATCGAGAGCTCGATGAACAGCGCCGCGCCGAGCAGCGGGGCGAGGAGGCGCTGGCCGGGGATCGGCTCCCAGGCCGACTCCTCGTCACCGCCGACGTAGGCGACGACGAAGACGTAGAGGACAACCACCGCGCCGGCGTAGACGACGACCTGGGCGGCGGCGAGGAAGGCCGCGCTGAGCAGCAGGAAGAGGATCGCCAGCGAGAAGAGGTGGACGACCAGCGCCAGCACGCTGTAGAAGAGGTTGCGGAGCGCGACGACCCCTACCGCGCCGCCGAGGGCGCCGAGCGCGGCGCCGAAGAAGAGCACCTTTTCCACTACTCGCCCTCCGCTCGCAGCGGCGTCCGCTCGATCGACTCGGCGAGCAGCATCTCTTTGGTGAAGATCAGGTCGGAGCGGTCGTAGTCGGCCATCTCGTAGTCGTGGCCCATCGTGATCGCGTCGAAGGGACAGGCAATCTCGCAGTAGCCGCAGAAGATGCAGCGGGA
>VRUE01000043.1:8734-10132 GCA_019456285.1 Solirubrobacterales bacterium
ATCTCGTAGTCGTGGCCCATCGTGATCGCGTCGAAGGGACAGGCAATCTCGCAGTAGCCGCAGAAGATGCAGCGGGAGAGGTTGATCTCGTATACCGCTGCGTAGCGCTCGCCTGCCGAGACCCGCTCGCCGGGGACGTTCTCGGCGGCGACGACGCGGATGCAGTCGGCCGGGCAGGCGGCGGCGCAGAGCGAGCAGCCGACGCACTTCTCCAGCCCGGTGTCCTCGAAGCGGTGCAGTTTGTGGCGGCCGCGGAAGCGCGGGTAGACGGGGGTCTTCTCCTCCGGGTACTGAATCGTCAGCGGGCCCTCGATCAGCCGGGCCATTGTCGTCTTCAGGCCCCGCAGCGTCTCGCCGAAGGCGCGGTAGGCGCCGGCGACGCCGCCCGGGTCGGGCCCGCGCTGCACCTCGATCACGCTGTCGTCCTTCAGGTAGGGGAACTGCTCGCTCACAGGACCACCACCAGCACCGCCGTCACCAGCGCGTTCAGAGTCGCCAGCGGCAGCAGGATCTTCCAGCCGAGGCCCATCAGCTGGTCGTAGCGCAGCCTCGGCACGGTCGCCCGCACCCAGATGAAGATCAGCACCAGGCCGAACATCTTCGCCAGCATCCAGATCGGGTCGAGGAAGCCGGGGCCGGGGCCCATCCAGCCGCCGAGGAATATCGCCGCGGCGATCCCGGAGACAACGATGATCTCCATGTACTCGACCAGGAGGAAGCTGCCGAAGCGCATCCCCCCGTACTCGGTCATGAAGCCCTGGACCAGCTCGGCGTCGGCCTCCGGCAGGTCGAAGGGGGCGCGGTTGGACTCGGCGAAGCCGGCGACCATGAAGATCATGAAGCCGACGAGCTGCGGCACGATGAACCAGATCCCCCCCTGGGCGTGGACGATGTCGACCAGCGAGAGCGAGCCGCCCATGATGACCACCCCGAGCAGCGCCAGCCCCATCGCGACCTCGTAGGAGATCAGCTGCGCGGCGCCGCGCATCGCGCCGAGGAAGCTGTATTTCGAGCCCGAGGCCCAGCCGCCCAGCAGCACTCCGTAGAAGGCGATCGAGCCGACCGCGAAGAAGTAGAGGATCCCGATCGGGACGTCGATGCCGTAGAGGCCGACCCCGCCCTGCACGTCGCCCCAGGGGATGATCGCCAGGGCGAGCACGCCGGAGAGGACCACCAGCAGCGGCCCCAGCACGAACAGGGTCGGGATCGCGTTGGCCGGGCGGAAGGCCTCCTTGCCGAGCAGCTTGCCGACGTCGGCAAGCGGCTGCAGGATCCCGAACGGGCCGACCCGGTTGGGGCCGTAGCGATGCTGGAAGCGGCCGATCAGCTTCCGCTCCAGGACCGTCATCAGCGGCAGCATCCCGAAGATCACGGCGAAGATGACCAGCGACTTGACGA
>VRUE01000043.1:10232-13917 GCA_019456285.1 Solirubrobacterales bacterium
CGAGGGCCAGTGAAAGCTCGGCGAGGACGCCCCAGTTGGGGCGGATGTCGCCGGGGCGGGAGGCGCTGGGGCGGACCCGCTGGAGGCGGCCGTCGGGGTGGGTGACGGTGCCGTCTTTCTCGGCGTGGGTCTCGAGCGGGAAGACGACGTCGGCCTTTGCCGTGGTCGCGTTCTCGAACATCGAGAAGGCGACGACGTGGTCGGCGGCGGTCAGGGCGCGGTCCCACGCCTCCGTGTCGGGGAAGTCGCGCAGCGGGTCGACCCCGAACAGCAGGACCGACTTCAGCTCGCCCGACTCGAGGGCGGCGCGGATCTCCTCGACGCCCTTGCCCGGAGAGGTCTCGCTGAGGCCCGGGCCGGCGTCCGGGAGGCAGCCGACCTCGCGCAGGCCGCGGGCGTTGGTCAGCTCCGGCGCCTCCAGCAGGCTCGGGCGCTCCTCGCTTGCGGGGCCAAGTGCCGAGGCGACCTCGAGGAGGGCGCGGAGGGCTCCCGCTCCCTCGCGGCCGATCCGCTCGCCCCAGACGATCGCCACGCTCTCGGCGTCGCGCAGGACAGCGGCGACGGGGGCGGCGGCGCCGTGCTCGGCGCCGAGCCGTAGGCAGGCGGCCAGCTCGGAGAGGAAGAGGGTGGCTCCGCCGGGGGCGTAGCGAGCCACCGCCTCGGCGCCGCCGTCGAGCGCCGTGGGGCGCTCGGTTGCGACCGCCAGCCTGGCGCCGTTGCGCCGCCTCGCCTTGCGGATGCGGAGGTCGATGATCGGCGAGCTGTGGAGCGGATCGGTCCCGACCACGAGGATCGCGTCGGCCTCGTCCAGATCGCGCACCCGGGCCGACAGCTCGGGGCGTGAGAGTCGGAGCAGCGTCTCGCGGCCGGGGCCGCGGGCGGTGCGCGACTCGATGTGGGGGGAGCCGAGCGCCTCGCGCAGGATGCGCTGGACCAGGTAGCCCTCCTCGTTGGAGGCGTCGCCGACGATCGCGGCGCTCGCCGCGCCGCCGCCGCGCAGGCCGGTCGCCGCCGCCTCGATCGCCTCGGGCCAGCCGGCCGCGGCGCCGCCGCGCAGGCGCGGGCCGCTCAGCCGCTGCTCGGCGGCGAACATCTCGAAGCCGTAGCGGCCGCGGTCGCAGAGCCAGCCGTCGTCGACCTCGGCGTTGTCGCGGCCCAGCACCCGCACCACCCCCTCGTCGTGCACCGTGAAGCTGACGTTGCACTGGCTCGGGCAGAGCGTGCAGACCGAGCCGCCCTGCTCGATGTCCCAGGGCCGGGCGCGGAAGCGGTAGGTGTAGTTGGTCAGCGCCCCGACCGGGCACAGCTCGGTGATGTTGCCGTGGAAGGGGGCGATGTAGGGGCGGTCGTCGAAGCTGCCGACGAAGGTGCGGTCGCCGCGCTCCAGCAGCTGCAGCTGCTCGTCCTCGGCGACCTCCTGGCTGAAGCGGACGCAGCGGTAGCAGAGGATGCAGCGCTCGCGATCGATCGCGACCAGCGGCGACAGCTCGATCGGCTTCTGGAAGTGGCGCTTGGGGTCGGTGAAGCGGCTTTTCCCCGGGCCCCAGCCCATCGCGATGTCCTGCAGCGGGCACTCGCCGCCCTTGTCGCAGACCGGGCAGTCGAGCGGGTGGTTGACGAGCAGGAACTCGACCACGGCGCTCTGCGCCGCCTGCACCTGGTCGGTGCGGGTGTGGACGACCATCCCGTCGCGGACCGGGGTCGAGCAGGAGGTCTGCAGCTTCGGCACCCCCTCGATCTCGACCAGGCACATGCGGCAGGCGCCGACCGGGTCGCCCAGCTTCGGGTCGTAGCAGAAGACCGGGATCTCGACGTCGCCCCGGGTCGCCGCGTCGTGCAGAATCTCGCCCTCGGTCGCGCTCACCTCGCGGCCGTCGATCACGATCACCACCTCGCGGCTCATCTCGACCCCCCGATCGTCTGCGGCGCGCCCTGCATGGCGGCGATCCCGCCGACCTTGTCGAGCGAGGACCCGGACGCGGCGATCGCCCGCTCGAACTCCTCACGGAACTTGCGCATCATCGCCCCGACCGGCATCGCCATCGAGTCGCCGAGCACGCAGAGGCAGTTGCCGATGATGTTGTCCTGGACCGAGGCGACGATGTCGAGATCCATCGGGGTCGCCTCGCCGCGCACCACCCGCTCCAGCATCTTCACCGTCCAGTTCGTCCCCTCGCGGCAGGGGGTGCACTTGCCGCAGGACTCGTGGTGGTAGAAGCGCGCCGTACGCAGCGCCATCCGGGGGATCGAGACGCGGTCGTCGGCGACGATGATCGAGCCCGAGCCCAGCATCGAGCCCGCCTTCGCCATGTCCTCGAAGGTGTAGGGGCAGTCGAGGTCGTCGGCGGTGAGGACCGGGGAGGAGGAGCCGCCGGGGTAGAAGGCCTTCACCTCGCGCCCCTCGCCGGGGCCGCCCGCGAGGTCGTAGATCAGCTCCCGGGTCGGCACCCCCAGCTCGACCTCGAAGTTGCCCGGCCGCGTCACGCAGCCCGAGACCGAGACCACCTTGGTCCCCGGCGACTGCTCGGTGCCGAAGCCGCGGAACCACTCGGCGCCGTGGGCGACGATCCGCGGCACGTTGGAGAGCGTCTCCACGTTGTTGATCAGGGTCGGCCCGCCGTAGAGCCCCTGCACGGCCGGGAAGGGTGGCTTCAGCCGCGGGTTGCCGCGCTTGCCCTCGAGCGCGTCGAGCAGCGCCGTCTCCTCGCCGCAGATGTAGGCGCCGGCGCCGCGGTGGACGACCAGCTCGACGCTGCGGTGGGTTCCGAGGATGTTCTCGCCGAGGTAGCCGTCGCCGTAGGCCTCGGCGACGGCGGCGTCGAGGATGTCGGCCTGCAGCGCGTACTCGCCGCGGATGAAGATGAAGGCGTGGCCGGCGTCGGCGGCGAGGGCGGCGATCGCGATCCCCTCGATCAGCTGGTGCGGGTTGCGCTGCATCAGCTCGCGGTCCTTGAAGGCGCCCGGCTCGGACTCGTCGGCGTTGCAGCAGAGGTACTTCTCCATCTTGCCGCGGGGGAGGAAGGAGGCCTTTTTGCCCATCGAGAAACCGGCGCCGCCGCGGCCGCGCAGGTCGGAATCCTCCAGCTCCTTCAGCACCTCGTCGGCTTCCATCTCGCGGTAGGCCTTCTCCAGGGTCGCGTAGCCGCCGTAGCGCTTGTAGCCGGCGAGCGTGCGCAGCTCCGGGTCCTCGGCGTTCTTCAGCAGCACCCGCGTCTCAGGCATCGGAGTCACCTGCCAGGGGCCGCTTGGCCAGGGCCTTGCCGGGGAGCACATCGGCGCCCGACCTCAGCTGCTCGATCGCGGTCGCCGCCTCGGCCGCCTCCAGCGGGCCGAAGTAGCGTTCGTCGATCGAGGCCATCGGGGCGATGTCGCAGGCGCCCAGGCACTCGAAGCCGGTCACGTAGACGTCCTCCTCGCCCTCGGCGGCGGCGCGGAAGGCGTCGAGCAGCTCGTCGGCGCCGCGCATCCAGCAGCTGATGTTGGTGCAGACCGCGACTTTGTGGGCGCCGACCGGCTCGGTGTGGAGGAGGTCGTAGAAGCTGGCGACCGACTCCAGGTAGGCGGGCGTCACCCGCATCACCGCCGCCGCCTGGAGAATCCCCTCCGGGGTGCACCAGCCGTAGCGCCGCTGCACCTCCCACAGCGCCGGGATCGAGGCCGAGTGCCGATCCGGATACCGCGCCAT
>VRUE01000043.1:14017-17249 GCA_019456285.1 Solirubrobacterales bacterium
CCCCCTCACCTGTCCACCCCTCCCAGGATCGGGTCGAGCATCCCGAGGCTGGCGATCATGTCGGCGACGTAGCCGCCGACCGACATCTCGCGGAAGGCCTGCAGGTTGACGAAGGAGGGGTCGCGGAAGTGGACCCGGGCCGGCTTCGAGGAGCCGTCGGCGAGGACGAAGCAGCCCAGCTCGCCGCGCGGCGACTCGATCGAGTAGTAGACCTCGCCCGGCGCCACCCGGTAGCCCTCGGTGACCAGCTTGAAGTGGTGGATCAGCGCCTCCATCGAGATCGGTAGCTCGGAGCGGGGCGGCAGCACGTACTTGCGGTCCTCGGCGATGAACGGCCCCTCCGGCAGCGCGTCGAGCGCCTGCTCGACGATCCGCACCGACTCGACCATCTCGGCCAGCCGCACCCGGTAGCGGTCGTAGTTGTCGCCGACCGTCCCGACCGGGACCTTGAAGTCGAGGTCGGGGTAGGCGAGGTAGTCGAAGGCCTTGCGCAGGTCCCAGGGCTCGCCGGCGGCGCGCAGCAGCGGCCCGGTGACGCCCAGCTCCAGCAGCCGCTCGCGCGGCACGATCCCGACCCCCTTGGTCCGCGAGAGGAAGATCTCGTTGCGGTCGAGCAGCGCTTCGTACTGCCCCATCCGCACCGGCATCTCGGCGATGAACTCGCGCAGCTTCGCCTCGAAGCCGAGCGGGATGTCCTCGATCACGCCGCCGACCTGGAAGTAGCGGGTGTGCACCCGCTGCCCGGTCGCCATCTCGAACAGGTCGAGGATCCTGTCGCGCTCGCGGAAGCAGTAGAAGAGCATCGAGATCGCGCCGAGGTCGAGCGCGGTCGTTCCCAGCCAGACCAGGTGGGAGTGGATCCGGTTCAGCTCCAGGAAGATCGTCCGCAGGTACTTGGCGCGATCGGGGATCTCCAGCTCGACCAGCCGCTCGACCGCACCGCAGAAGGCCTCCATCTGGAAGAAGTAGGAGACGTAGTCCATCCGCTCCACGAAGGGGATGACCTTCCAGTAGCTCTTGTCCTCGCACGACTTTTCGATCCCGGTGTGGACGTAGCCGACCACCGGCTTCAGGTCCCTAACCACCTCCCCCTCGAGATCCACAACCAGCCGCAGCACCCCGTGCGTGGCCGGGTGATGGGGCCCGATGTTGATCGTCATCACCTCGGTTTCGACCCCGTCATCCCGCGGACCCGCGGCCGGGCGGCCGGTGCCCGGGGTGTTGGGATCGTCAGCCATGGTTGCGCTCGTTGTGGGTGAAGAGAACCGGCTCTCCCCCGACCGGGAAGTCGCGGCGCTGCGGCCAGCCGACGTAGTCGTCGGGGAGGAGGATGCGGGTCAGGTCGGGATGCCCCCGGAAGACGATGCCGAAGAAGTCATATGCCTCCCGCTCCTGAAACTCGGCCGTCGGAAAGAGCTCGACACAGGAATCTATCCCCGGAAGAAGGTCACTTTGCTCCTCGACCCCGTTGCTCCGCGGGTGGCGCGGGGGAGGGGGGTCGAGGACGGACTCGCCCGCCCGCAGGCCCCCCTCCCCCGCGACAGGACCCGCGGCCGCAACGGCCGGGTCGGCGAGCAGGGCCTTCACCCGCAGCCGCTCGACCCGGTCGCGGTTGAGCAGCTCGTAGTGGACGGCGAAGCGCGGCTCGGCCGGCAGGTAGTCGGCGGCGTGGAGGCTGGAGAGGAAGCGGTAGCCCTGGCCCGGCGCGTCGCGCAGCCAGGCAAGCACCGCGAGCACCTGCGCGGGGTCGACGGCCAACGCCGGCTGACCGCGGTCGAAACCGGTGTCGAGCACCGCGCCGGGGTGGTCCTGCTCGATCTCGCCCCGGATCAGCTCCAGTCCGGGGGCGTCAGGCACGGCTCAGCTCCCGGGCGGCGTCGTAGGCCTCCACCGCCTCCGGGCCCGGCCTGCTCGCCGGCCCGCCGCGCGCCCACTCCTCGGTTCCGGCGGCGTTGTAGCGCTGGCGCCAGCCCGGGTCCGGGTTGCCCCTGATCTTGCGCTGCAGCTTGGTGAAGCCGTAGAGGACCGCCTCGGGGCGGGGCGGGCAGCCGGGGATGTGGAGGTCGACCGGCATGAACTTGTCGGCGCCCTGGACCACGGCGTAGTTGGAGAACATGCCGCCGCTGGAGGAGCAGGCGCCCATCGCGAGCGCCCACTTCGGCTCCAGCATCTGGTCGTAGAGGCGGCGGATGACCGGCGCCATCTTGATCGAGACCCGGCCCGAGAGGATGATCATGTCGGCCTGGCGGGGGGAGGCGCGCAGCGCCTCGGCGCCGAAGCGGGCGATGTCGTGGCGGGCGGTGACGATCGCGATCGGCGCTTCGATCGCGCAGCAGGCGAGCCCGAAGGTGAGCGGGAACATCGAGTTGGCCCGCGCCCAGTTGAGCATCTGGTCGAATTTGGTCATCACGACCCGCTCCTCGACGTAGCGCTCCAGCTCCTCGCCCTCGAGGGCGCCGCGCAGCATCTCGCGGGCGCGGAGCTGCTTGGAGCGCATCGTCTGGCGCTCTACCTCCAATCCAGGGCCCCCCTTCGCCACACGTAGACGAAGGCGACCAGCAGCAGCACGACGAAGACGACCAGCTCGGCGAGGACGAAGACGCTGTCGGCCGACTTCAGGATCACCCCGATCGGGTAGAGGAAGACGACCTCTATGTCGAAGAGGATGAACAGCATCGCGACGAGGTAGAAGCTGACGCCGAAGCGGAAGCCGCGCACCGCCTCGACCGGGATGCCCGACTCGTACGGCTCGGCCTGGCGCCGGCTGGCCGCGGTGGGTCGCTGCGGCCGCTTCGGCCCGGTCAGGTGGTTGAGCATCGTGAACGCGCCCCCGACCGCGAGGCCGAGGAAGGCGAAGACGAGAATCGGCAGGTAGCTCTTCAGCACTGGAGGGTCCGTTTGCGCGGCGGCTTTGGCGGAGCGTCCATCGCCCCGGCCACCGCTCGCAACCACTGTTATACACCCACCTTGTGACACATTGCTACATAGTGATTTTCCGCATCAGGAAGCTGAATCCTGACCCTCTCGAGTGGATATAGCGATGCTCGGGGCCCACCTCGTCGTCGGCGTCGCGGTGATCCTCCTCAACCTCGCCGCGGGCGCGGTCGGGGGGGTCGCCTGGTTCCGCGACCAGCCCTCCGTCCCCTTCTGGTATCTGCTGCGCACCGCCCAGGTCGCCGTCTTCGCGCAGGCGATGCTCGGTGGCCTGCTCGTCTTCACCGGCCACGTCGCG
>VRUE01000044.1:0-1370 GCA_019456285.1 Solirubrobacterales bacterium
CGGCGGGCGCGGCGGGCCGCCGTCGGCCGGGCGCACCCCGGCCCAGTGGGCGACCCGCTCGGCGGCGCCTGCCGGCTCGGGCGCCTCGATCGCCCGCTCGTAGACCTCGGTGACCCGGTCGGCGACCCGGGGCCAGGCGTAGCGCTGAGCGCTCTGCCGGGCCGCTTTGCCCATCGCCGCCAAGCGCTCGGGCTCGTGGTGGGCGCTTTGCAGCTCCTCGGCCAGCCGCTGCGGATCGGCCGGGGGGACGAGCACGCCGTCGACGCCGTCGGTGACGATGTCGCTGTAGCCGGCGATCGCGGAGGCGATCGCCGGCGTGCCGGCAGCGAAGGCCTCGGTCAGGACCATGCCGAAGCTCTCCCCCGAGAGCGACGGCGCGCAGAGCACGTCGGCCTCGTGCAGGAAGCGCCACAACCGCTCGCCGGAGACCCGCCCGTGGACGTCGATCCAGCGCATCGTCTCGGGATCGGCCAGGTGGCGGAGCACGTCCTCCCGCTCGGCCCCGATCACGGTGAGGCGGCAGGGCACGTGCTCGACCAGCGCCCCGAGCGCGGTCAGCAGGATCGGCAGGCCCTTGCGCTCCTCCGGGCGGCCGACGAAGAGCATGCGCAACTCCCCGGCCGCCGGCTTCAGCCCGCTCGGGGCGGCGTCCAGGTCGACCCCGTTGGGGACGATCTCGTAACGGCCGCCGAACCAGCGCTGGCCGGTCCAGGCGGCGGCCTCGGAGACGGCGATCCGGGCCGCGAGCCTGTTGAAGACTCGCCGGGCGCCGAGCGCCGTCGCGATGTGGTTCGGGATCGCCTTGGTCGAGTAGGCGTGAAAGGTGCCGACGGCCGGGATCTCGGAGCCGAGCGCCGCGTTCCAGCCAACCAGCGGCGCCACGGGCTCGTGAATGTGGACGATGTCGTAGCGGCCCTGGCGAAGCTCGCGGCGCGGGGCGGCCACGCCCCCGGCCGGGAAGGCGGAGAGGTTGGAGACGGCGCCGTTGGCCGCGATCCCGACCGAGCGGCCCAGCGGCACGAGGTAGTCGGGAACCTCGCGCGGCTCCGCCTGCGCCCGGTGCAGGATCCGGCTGAGCCGATCGGGCGGATCGAACGGGGCGAGCACGCGGACGTGGTGGCCGCGGCCGAGGAACTCCTCGGCGAGAGCCTCAACGTGCCGGTTCACACCGCCCTGATAGCTCCAAGAATATGGCGAGACGAGGGCGATTCGCACGAAGCGCTAAGGGTAACGGCCGGTCTGGTCGCCGGTGTACTCAGCCCAGGCGAAGCCGGCGAAGACGAGCAGATAGATGGCGCCGACCTCCAGCAGCAGGGCGCCGGAGTCGTTGGCGAGCGTTCCCGCCAGGGTCGCGGCCAGGGCTCCGATCA
>VRUE01000044.1:1470-6320 GCA_019456285.1 Solirubrobacterales bacterium
GGCGCCGACCTCCAGCAGCAGGGCGCCGGAGTCGTTGGCGAGCGTTCCCGCCAGGGTCGCGGCCAGGGCTCCGATCAGACCGGCGCGCATCGCCTTGCGGCCGTCCAGCCAGGCGCGCAGGCGGTCCCGCCTGACCGCCGCCAGCGCCGCGGCGGCGACGACCAGCGGCATGAAGGCGAGGACGACGGGGCGCGCGAAGCTGCGCGAGGAGAGCTGGAGCCGGCGCTGCGCGACGTCGGCCAGGTCTCCCAGCCCGCCGGCATCGAGCACCGAGCGGGTCAGGTGCGCGTTCGCCCCGGAGACCAGGTCGGCGAGGCCCAGCAGCGCCACCGCGGCAAGCGGAGCCGCGACGACGAGCGGCGCGGCGCGGCGCCGTTGCGCGGCGACCGCGGCGGCGGAAACCGCGGCCCCGAACGGCAGCACGATCGCCGCCCCGACGTCGGCGCCGAAGCGCCCCGCCGCGAAGACGAAGGCGAAGGCGAGGCCGGCCGCGAGGAACGCCGCGGCGCAGCGGCGCGCCGGGAGCCGCGGCGCGTAGCCGGTCAGCGCCGCCCCGGTGCCGGCGACGACAAGCACCGCCAGCAGCGCCTCCAGCTCGTTGCCGATCCCGTAGAACCTCACCCCGAAGCCGGGGTTCGGCCCCAGCAGCGAGAGCGAGGTGAGAGGCGATCCGGCGAGCACGTCGACCGCGTGGGCGAGCACCGTCAGCCCGCTGGCCACCGCCAGCGCCCGGTAGCCGCCGAGCACGGCCAGGGTGAGCAGGCCGAGCAGCGGCGCCCCGAGGATCGCCAGCAGCCGTTCGGCCCCCTGGCTCGGCTCCAGCGCCGCGCCCAGCAGCAGCAACAGGGGCAGGTAGACGACAGCGAGGCCGAGCAACTTGACTCCGGGGCGGGCGGCCCTCCCCCGCGTCGCCGCGATCGCCAGCCCAAGCGCGACGAGCCAGGCGAGCAGGCTGAGGCCGATCACCGGCCCGCGCCGCTCGGAGATCGTCGCCAGCCGGTCCCCGAGCGAGGCCACGGCGCCCGCGTCGACCCTCCCCTCGGCGCGGATCGCCTGCCCGGACATCTGCGAGGGCGCTGCAATGCCGAGGCGCCGCAGAATCGTCGGCGCGATGTCGGTCGAGAGCACGTATCCGTCCAGCCGCGTGCTGCCCGAGGTCAGGTTCCCCTCGAACCCCCGCCCGGCGATCCCAATCGCCAGCGCCCGGTCCGGGGCCGGCGGCGGCCGCTCGATCGCAATCAGCAGATCGTCGCCGCGCAGGCCTCTGACCAGTGACGGGAGCTGCCGCAGGGTCGAGCTGCGAACTTCGACGGTTTGGCCCGGGGTCCGCTGGGGGGTTCCGCTTAACTTTTTCGGTGTGGCGGAGGCGGCTGGCCGAGATTGGATTGCCGAAAAAGTACAAGACGCTTCACCCCCCAACAGACCCCGGCAAGCAGCGCGGCCGAGTCGGCCCTGACGGTCAACCGCCAGCAGAGCAGGGGCGCCCAGGGTCGAGGCCGCTGCGGTAGAGCTTCCAGCGTCCGCGAGGGTCGAGGCCAGTAGACCGGGGGCGATGTCGGCGGGGGCCGAGTCGGCTCGGTCGACTACGGCGCTCCAGCCTCGAACGCGGTTCCGGCCCACGGCCAATGCCGGAAGCTCGGAGCCGTAGAGCGAGTCGAAGACGCGGTTGCCCTGGGTGACGTCCAGATAGGTCTGCTCCACCGGAACCTCCCCCAAGCCGGCGCTCATCAATCCCGGCGAGATGCCATCGACCCCCGCAAGCTCCTCAACCGTGGTCCCGTTGGGCAGAAAAGCCACGGTGACCTCGGAAGCTGGGCCTCGAACGGTCGCGGGCGGGGGGCGGACCCTAGTTGCGGCTGAGGCGCTTCCGGATGGGGTCCGGGCAGGGGGTGGAGCGTCTTGTACTTTTTCGGCAAACGGCTCTCGGGCGGCGGCCTCCGCCCCACCGAAAAAGTTAAGCGGAGTCCCCTGCCCGAACCCCATCCCCACGAGGGCGGAGAAGGCAGCCGCCCCCACGCCGAGCGCTATCGTGAGCCCGATGGCCGACCGCACTTTCGCCAAGTTCACTTTCTTCAAGATCGATCCCGCCTGGCGCCGCCGAGACGCCGACCTCCGAGCAACCGACAAGCAAGAGTTCCTCGCCGCCTGCGAGGACTTCGCCCTCGACCGCTCGCTGCGCGCCTACTCAACCATAGGCACGCGCGGCGACGTCGACCTCGTCCTGCTCAGCCAGAGCCCGAACCTGGACGACCTGCACACCTTCCACGTCGTGCTCGGGCAGAGCGGGCTGGCGAAGTGGGCCGAGACGCCCTACTCGTTCCTCTCGATGACCAAGCGCTCGCCCTACTCCGGGGAGAAGGCCCGCCCGGAGATCTGCGTCTCGGAGCGCAAGTACCTGTTCCTCTACCCGATGGTCAAGCAGCGGCGCTGGTACGGGCTGCCGCCCGAGGAGCGGCAGCGGATCATGAAGAGCCACGTCGAGGTCGGCCACCGCCATCCGGAGATCGCGATCAACACCTCCTACTCGTTCGGGCTCGACGACCAGGAGTTCATCGTCGCCTTCGAGGGCGACGACCCGGGCGAGTTCCTCGACCTGGTGCAGGAGCTGCGGCCGACCGAGTCGAGCGCCTACACCGAGAGCGAGACGCCGATCTTCACCTGCGTCGCGATGTCGGTCCGCAAGGCCCTCGAGGCCCTCGACGGCGTCGCCGCCGTCGCCGCCGAGACGCCCGCACTGGGATAGCGTCGAGGCCCTGAGTGACTATCGGAACCCCCGAGAACCCCGTCCGCGTCGCGATCGTCGGCGCCGGCCCCTCCGGCTTCTACGCCGCCGAGCACATCCTCAAGGACGAGGCGACCCATGCCCAGGTCGACCTCTTCGACCGCCTCCCCACCCCCTTCGGCCTGGTCCGCGGCGGCGTCGCTCCCGACCACCCGAAGATCAAGTCGGTGATCCGCATGTACGAGAAGACCGCGGCGCGCCAGGGCTTCCGCTTCTTCGGCAACGTCAAGGTCGGCCACGACATCGAGGTCGAGGACCTGGAGCGCCTCTACCACGCGATCGTCTTCACGGTCGGCTGCGAGACCGACCGCCGGCTTGGCATCCCCGGCGAGGACCTGCCGGGTAGCCACGCCGCCACCGCCTTCGTCGGCTGGTACAACGCCCACCCCGACTACGCGGGTGAGCAGTTCGACCTCTCCTGCAAGCGTGCGGTGGTGATCGGCAACGGCAACGTGGCGATGGACGTGGCCCGGATGCTGGCGCTGACCGGCGCCGAGCTACGCCGGACCGACACCGCCGACCACGCGATCGAGGTGCTCGACCGCAGCGAGATCCGCGAGATCGTCGTGCTCGGCCGCCGCGGCCCGGCCCAGGCCGCCTTCACCAACCCCGAGATCAAAGAGCTGGGCGAGATGGAGGACGCCGACGTCGTGGTCGATCCCGCCGACGTCGAGCTGGACCCGGCCAGCCGCGCCTTCATCGAGTCCGACGAAGCCGACAAGACCTCCCGCGTAAACGTCGAGATCCTCTCCAAGTTCGCCGCCCGCGAGCCGACCGGCAAGCGCAAGCGGATCGTTCTGCGCTTCCTCGCCTCCCCGGTCGAGAACGTCGGCGACGGCAGGGTCGAGAAGGTCGTGATCGGCCGCAACGAGCTGGTCGACGAAGGCGGCACGCTGCGAGCGAAGGACACCGGCGAGCGCGAAGAGCTGGAGTGCGGCCTGGTGCTGCGCTCGGTCGGCTACACCGGCATCCCGATCGAGGGCGTCCCCTTCGACCGGAAGCGGGGGCTGATCCTCAACGAGGGCGGCCGCGTGCTCGACTCCCACGACGCCGGCCACAGGGTCGGCCACTACACCGCCGGCTGGATCAAGCGCGGCCCCTCCGGCGTGATCGGCACCAACAAGAAAGACGCGCTGGAGACCATCCGGCGCCTGCTGGCCGACATCGAGTCGGGGACGCTGCTCGACCCCGCCAGCCCGGAGCCCTCGGCGGTCGAGGAGCTGCTCGCCGAGCGCGGCGTGCGCTTCGTCAGCTTCGAGGACTGGGAAGCGATCGACCGGGCCGAGGTCGGCCGCGGCGAGCCGCACGGCCGCCCCCGGGTCAAGTTCGTGGGTGTCGAGGAGATGCTCGAGGCGCTGGGCGAGAAGGTCTCCTCCTAGATGGCCGACCTGGCCGAGATCGAGGCGATGATCGAGGCGGCGCTGCCCGGCGCCGCGGTCGAGGTGGTGGACGAGACCGGCGCCGGCGACCACCTGCGGGCGACGGTCGCGGCCCCCCAGTTCGCCGGCCTCTCGCGGATCGACCAGCACCGGCTGGTCAAGGCCGCGGTCAAAGAGCGCTTTGACGACGGCCAGATACACGCGCTGTCCATCCGGACGTCGGTTGGACAGCGGGGCGGTTCTCGCTAGTCTCTTTCCAGTGGCCGACGCCGAGCTGAAGACCAAGGTCGAGGAGCTGATCGCCGCCAACTCGGTGCTGCTCTTCATGAAAGGCACCCCGGACGCGCCGCGCTGCGGCTTCTCGATGCGGGTCGTGCAGGTGCTCGATGCGATGGATGTCGAGTACGGCGCGATCGACGTGCTGCCGGCGCTGCAGCCGCTGCGCGAGGTGACCGCCGAGATCGCCGACTGGCAGACCTTCCCGCAGCTCTACGCCAACGGCGAGCTGGTCGGCGGCGCCGACCTGGTCGAGGAGCTGTTCGAGTCCGGAGAGCTGGCCGAGACGCTCGGAGTCGAGCAGCCGCAGAGCGCACCCGAGGCCGCGCCCCCGGCGCAGTCCCCGCCGCTTCAGATCGAGTAGTCCTCCGCCACGGGCGCGAAAACCAAGCAGGTCGGTAGCCGCAGGGAGC
>VRUE01000044.1:6420-17004 GCA_019456285.1 Solirubrobacterales bacterium
AGCAGGTCGGTAGCCGCAGGGAGCGAGGTGAGGGGAGCGCACTTCTAGTGCGTGACCCGATCCGAGCGACTGAGGCTGCCGAGATGCGCCGGTTTGCAGCGCCCGCGCTACACGGAGGCGGGCACCTCGTCCTCTTTCACCTGGAAAGAGGAGCCACAACCGCAGGCCGCGACCACGTTCGGGTTGTTGACCTGGAACCCGGCTCCCTGCAGGCCCTCGACGTAGTCGACCTCGGAGCCGAGGACGAACTGCATGCTGACCTTGTCGACGAGCACCGAGACGCCGTCGACCTCGAAGACGTGGTCGTCGTCCCCGGCGCGGTCGAAGGCGAGCGCGTACTGGAAGCCGGAGCAGCCGCCGCCGCGGACCGCGACGCGGAGCGCCTGACCCTCGACCTCGCCCTGGCCGCCGAGCAGCTCGTCGATCTTCTCGGCGGCCTTGCCGGTCAGGGTTATCGCTGCTTGCGGAGCATCGGCCACTTCACAAAGTGTAGCGGCCGGTCTGCGAGAATTCGTTGCCTTGAGCTCCGCCGCGCAAATCGCCGTCGTCTGCGACACCACTGCCTACCTCCCCTCCGAGCTCCTCACCGAGCGCGGCATCGAGGTGATCAGCCTCTACGTCTCGATCGACGGCGACCAGCAGCCCGAGTCCGAGATCGACGACTACGGCGAGTTCTTCAAGCGGCTGCGCGCCTCGGAGGACGGGGCGACCACCTCGCAGCCCTCGCTCGGGGACTTCGTCTCCGTCTACGAGCCGCTGCTCGACGCCGGCAAGGAGATCGTCTCGATCCACATCGCGGCCAGCCTCTCCGGCACCTGCGAGGCGGCCAACCAGGCCCGCGACCGGCTCGTCGCCGAGGGCAAGGGCGGCGAGCGGATCCGCGTCTTCGACTCCCGCACCGGCGGCGGCGGGACCGGGCTGTGCGTGCTGGCGGCGTCGGCGGCCGCAGCCGCGGGCGGCGACGGCGAGGCGGTCCTCGCCCGCGCCCGGCAGGCGCGCGAGGAGCTGAAGATATGGTTCGCGGTCGACACCCTCGAGTACCTGCGGCGCGGCGACCGGATCGGCGCCGCCCGCGCCCTGATCGGCTCGGCGCTGAAGATCAAGCCGATCCTCACCATGGAGGAGGAGGTCACTCCGGTCGAGCGGGTTCGGACCCGCGCCAGATCGATCGAGCGGCTGCGCGACTACGCCCGCCAGCGCCACGAGGCCGGCCTCGACGGCTGGCTCGTCCAGCACATCCAGGACCCCGACTCGGCCAACTCCCTGGCCGACGACTGCCGGGAGATCTACGGCTGCGAGCCGGCCTTCGTCTCGGAGGTCGGGGCGGTGGTCGGCGCCCACGTCGGCCCTGGCCTGCTCGGCGTGGGCAGCGTCTCGAAGTCGGTCCTCAGCTAACGGCGGCGGCGCAGGGCGATCAGGCCGCCGATCGCGAAGCCGACGACGGCGGCGCCGATCACCAGCTCGCGGCGGTGCTCGCGAACCTGGCGCCGCCAGTCGGTCAGCTCGGCGACCCGCCCCCGCAGCGCCTCGACCGAGCGGCCGAGGTCCTGGCGCTGAGCGTCGATGTGGCGGCGGATCTCGGCCGCGGAGCGGCCGGGCATGCCGGCTGCGGCGGGCCGGACCGGCTCGGGATGCGCGCTCACTTGCCCTCTCTCTCCAGCATCTCCTTGGTCCGCTTCGCCTCTTCGATCGCCTGCTCGGGGACGGGCGGCGCCCCGGCCTGGATCGAGCGGTAGGCGAAGAGGGCGGCGGCGGCGGCGATCAGCAGGAAGAGCGCCGCCTCGACGAAGAACCCGGGCCAGGCCCTGCCGTCGAAGAGCTCTTCGTTGAGCAGCCAGGCGAATCCCTCCATGACCAGGATCAGCGCCAGGAAGGCGAAGGCCCCGGCGGCGATGCCGACCACCGAGCCGCGCAGCAGCTTGCCGACCTTCTCGGCGATCTCCGTCTTGGCGAGCTCGACCTCCTCGCGGATCAGCGACGAGGTCTTCTCGGAGACATCGAAGACGAGCTCGGTGACCGACTTCTCGCCCGGCTCCTTGGGGGGCGTGGCGGTTGGCTCGGGCATCGCGTCCCTACTCCGGGGGCTCCTCGTCGAAGAGGCGCCGCCAGAGGACGGCGGCAATCCGCGCCGCGGCGATGCTGGCGAGGGCGCTGCTCGCGGCGAGCAGGCCGCTCCATGCGAGTCGTTTGACGATCTCGTTGTCCATCGACCCGACCTTACCTATCGAGGCTCCAGGCCGTCGCAGATCGTCGCCACCACAAGGGTCTTTGCCTGTTCGTAGTCGGTATCGGAGGCCGGGATCAGATCGAAGATCCAGCCGGAGAGGAGCTGCTCGATCGCCCCGTAGAAGGCCATCGAGGCGAAGGCCGGGTCGATATCGCGGCGGAAGGCGCCCGCCTCCTGCCCGTCGGCGACGATCTTCGCGATCGACTCGTAGGCGCGGCGGATCTCCGACAGGTGGGTGCGCCCGAACGAGTTGGCGGCGCGGGTCACCTCGACGATGATCACCTTCATCAGCTCCGGGTTGTGCTGGTAGGAATCGACGATGAAGGCGGCGACCGTCTCCAGCTTGGCGCGTGGCGTCGCCCCGTCGCGGTCGGCCTCCTCGATCGCCGCCAGCAGCAGCGACCAGCGCTCGCTGAACAGCTCGTTCAGCACCTCCTCCTTGGACCGGAAGTAGTGGTAGACCAGCCCGTAGGCGACACCGGCCTGGTCGGCGATGTCGGAGACCCGGGTCGAGTGGAAGCCCTGGCGGGCGAAGACGCGGATCGCCGCGTCGAGGATCTGGCGGCGCTTGTCGATCGGCGGGGCCTTCGAACCCATCGCTAGCCGTGCGCCTCCTGCAGCTGCGGCCAGGCGTAGACCTCGGGCCGGCGGTTGGCGAGCGAGGGCAGCGACTCGCGGACCCGCTCCTGCGCCGCGAGGTCGAGGTCGGCGGCGACGAAGCACTCCTCGTCGGGAGCGGTGGCGAGCACCACTCCCCAGGGGTCGACGATCGCCGAGCGGCCGTAGGAGCTGAACTTCGGCGGCGCCTCGCCGACCTGGTTGGGGGCGAGGACGAAGACCTGGTTCTCGATCGCCCGCGCCCGCAGCAGCGCCTCCCAGTGGTCGCGGCCGGTGGCCAGCGTGAAGGCCGACGGCACCGTTATGAGGCGGGCGCCTCGCACCGCGAGGATCCGGTACAGCTCCGGGAAGCGCAGGTCGTAGCAGACGCTGAGGCCGGCGATCGTCTCGCCGAGCGGCGCGGTGACGATCTCGGTTCCCGCCTCCTCGTGGTCGGACTCGCGGTAGGAGATGCCGCCGACCTCGACGTCGAACATGTGGATCTTGCGGTAGACGGCGAGGTCCTCGCCGCCGGGGCCGATCGCCACCGAGGTGTTGAAGGCCTTCTCGGGCCCTCGCTCGGAGATGCTGCCGGCGAGCAGGTGGATGCCCAGCTCGCGCGCCCAGCCGCGGGCGGCGCCCAGCGTCGGGCCGTCGAGCGGCTCGGCCCCGGCCAGCAGCTCCTCGCCGTCGGCCAGCAGGTTCCACTTCTCCGGCAGAGCGACCAGCCCGGCGCCGTCGGCCGCGGCGGCGCGCACCAGCCGCTCCGCTGTGGCGAGGTTCCGCGCCTTGTCGTTGGTCGAGTTGAGCTGTACCGCCGCTGCGCGCAAAGCGCTCCTCTCCGTGCTCCCGGGCCGCCGACCCTGGTTGACTGTTGACTGACCAGTCAATCGACGGGCAGCCAGTATAGGAGGCGGCGGAGCGGGCGATTGGGATTTCGGGAGCGGAGCGAGAAGATCGCCGCCGGCGCCGCCGGCCCGGGCTGACTCACGTCCCCCTACATTTCCCCCCATGCGGGGGAAAAGTCGCATCACGTCAGTGACTATGTACGGCTGGCTCGGTGGCGCTCCAGCTCGACGACCATCAGCTTGGTGTGGAGGGCGGCGATCAGGTCCTGGAGGGGCTGGGCGCCGGCCTCCAGCATCTCCACCACGCGCTCGGGCTCGACCTCTCCGGCGAGGCGGTTCATCACCACGTCGACCTCCTGCTTGACCAGCTCCTCGAGGGCGCTCTTGTAGCGGAGGGTGTCGTAGACGGTGAAGCCGATCTCCTCGTCGTAGCCGCCGGCGCGGAAGCGGCTGATCGCCTCGATGATCTTCACGTCGGAGGGCGAGTAGCCGCGGCTGTTGGGGCTGAGCACCTCCAGCTCCTCGAGCCGGTCCAGCACCTCCTTGGGGACGCCGTAGCGCTCGCGGGCCTCGGCGGGGCTGGTCCGGGTCCGCTCGCCGGCCAGGGCGCGGTCGAGAATGCGGTCCTCAAGCTCGACCAGAGCGCGAGCCCGCTCGGGGTCCTCGTCGAGCACCGACTTGATCGCCCGCAGCGGCATGAAGCGCTCCTCCTGCAGCTGTTTGATCAGCTTGATCCGGTCGACGAACTCGGGCGGGTAGTAGGCCATGTTGCGGCTCGTCCTGACCGGCTCGGGCAGCAGGCCTTCCCGCAGGTAGTGCTTGATCGTCGGCGCCGGGACGCCGGAGGCCTCGACCAGCTCCCCCATCCGCAGCAGGTTCTCGGTGCCTGCGCTCATGCTCATGGTCATGCGCGAAAGGTGGTCGCCGAGTCGGCGCCGGGGCCGGCCGCGGCGCCCGACTCCACCATCGCCGCAATCTCCTCGTCGGGGTAGCCCGCCTCGCGCAGCACCTCGTCGGTGTGCTCACCGAAGGCCGGTGCCGGGCGGGTCGGGTCGCCGGGGGTGCGGCTCATCTTCACCGGGACGCCGAGCTGGCGGACCGGCCCGAGCCCCGGCTGCTCGATCTCGACCACCATCCGGCGCTCCCGCACCAGCTCGGAGTCGAGCGCCTCGTCGAGGTCGAGGATCGGCTCGATGCAGCAGTCGTGCTCGTCGTTGAAGGCGCGCCACTCCTCGCGAGTGCGGGAGCGGAAGACCGCAGCGACCTCGCGCCAGGCGTCCGAGCCGGACGCCTCGAACTGCTTCTCGATCAGCTCCGGCCTCCCCGCCCCGTTGCAGAAGGCGGCCCAGAACTTCGGCTCCAGCGCCCCGCAGCTGACCCAGCCGTCGGCGGCCTCGTAGGGCAGGTAGCAGAGCAGGCCGCCGGCGAGCTGCTGCTCACCGCGGCGCGGCACCTCGCCGTCGCAGAAGTAGCGGCCGGCGACCAACGCCAGCCAGGAGAGCGCCCCGTCCGCCATCGAGACGTCGACCATCTGGCCTTCGCCGGAGCGCCGCCGCTCGTGCAGCGCCGACATCACGCCGAAGGCGGCCATCAGGGCGCCGCCGCCGATGTCGGAGATCTGGCCGGCCGGCTGCACCGGCGGGCCGTCCCTGGCGCCGGTCAGCCCGAGCAGCCCGACCAGGCCGAGGTAGTTCATGTCGTGGCCGGCGCGCTGGGCGTAGGGGCCGTCCTGGCCGTAGCCGGTGATCGCGCAGAAGACGATCGCCGGGTTGGCCTCCCGCATCCGCTCGTAGCCGACCCCGAGCCGGTCGAGGACGCCGGGGCGGAAGCCGTCGAGGACGACGTCGTAGAACTCGACCAGGCGCAGCAGCGCCTCGCGCCCCTGCTCGGACTTGAGGTCGAGGCGGACCGAGCGCTTGCCGCGGTTGAGCGAGAGGTAGAGCGCCGAGCGGGTGCCCAGCTCCTGCTGCTCCTCGCCGCCGTAATAGGGAGGAGCCCAGCGAACGTAGTCGCCCATCCCGGTGTCCTCGACCTTCACCACCTCCGCGCCGAGGTCGGCGAGCAGGAGCGAGCAGAAGCCGCCGGGCAGCAGCCGGGTCAGGTCGAGGACCTTGACGTCGCTAAGCGGCAGAGCGCTCACGCTTGGGGACCCCCAGCAGCTCGCGAGCCTCGGCCACCGTGGCGGCGCGGCGGCCGACGTCCTCGGCCATCTGCCGTGCCTTGGCGATCAGCTCCCCGTTCGACTTCGTCATCTCGCCGTTCGGCAGGTAGAGGTTGTCCTCGAGTCCGGCGCGGACGTTGCCGCCCAGGACCAGCGCGGCGCCGAGCAGCTTCCACTGGTCGCGGGAGATGCCGATCATCTGCCACTGGTTCTCGCCCTCCGCCCCGCCCGGGATCTGCTCGGACATGAAGGCGACGTTGCGGGCGGTCGGGCGGATGCCGCCGTTGACCCCCATCACCAGCGAGATCCGCAGCGGCGGCTCCAGCAGCCCCATGTCGAGCAGCGGGTCGAGGTTGGCGACGTGGCCGGCGTCGAAGCACTCGTGCTCGGGCTTGACCCCGAGATCGCGCATCGCCGTCAGGAACTCGATGATCGTGTCGAAGCTGTTCTCGAAGACGGCCTTGAAGACGAAGGCCTTGCGCCGCTTCGAGTACTTGGCGTAGTTCATCGAGCTCATGTTGAGCGCCGCCACGTCGGGCCGCAGCGCCCGCAGGTACTCGATCCGCTTCTCGATCGGGACGCCGATCGCCCCGGTCGAGTAGTTGACGATCACGTCGCCGACCTCGGCCAGGATCGCCTCGGTGATCGCCTGGAAGTCCTCGATCTCGTACGACGGGGTGCCGTCGGGCTTGCGGGCGTGGATGTGGATCTGCGAGGCGCCCTCGTCGACCGCCCGCCGCGCCTCTGCCGCGTACTCCTCCGGCGTGTAGGGGATCGCCGGGCACTGCTCCCGGTTGGCGATCACGCCGCTGATCGAGCAGCTGATGACTACCGGATCCTCAAACCGACTCATTGCAACCTCCCCAGGGCGCGAAAACCAAGCAGGTCGGGGGATGCAGGGAGTCCGGTGAGGAGAGCGCGCTCCCGTGCGTGACCCGATCCGGGCGACCGAAGACCTCGAGATGCGCCGGTTTGCAGCGTCCTGGGCTCATACGGGCATCACCCCATGCCGTTTGCGCGGCTTCTCCACGTGCTTGGTCTTCGCCATCCGCAGCGCCTTGACGATCGTCGGGCGGGTCTCGCGCGGGTCGATGATGTCGTCGATCAGCGCATTGCCGGCGGCGATGTAGGGGTCGACCTGCTCGCGGACCGCGTTCAGCATCGCCTCGCGGGTCGCCTCCGGATCGTCGGAGGCCTCGATCGCGGAGCGGCCGATGATGTTGACCGCGCCCTCCGCGCCCATCACCGAGATCTCCGCCCCGGGCCAGGCGACGATCAGGTCGGGCTCGTACGCCTTCCCGCACATCACGTAGTAGCCGGCGCCGTAGGCCTTGCGCACGACCACCGTCACCTTCGGCACGGTGGCGCGGCTGACCGCGTAGAGCATCTTCGCCCCGTGGCGGATGATCCCGGCGTGCTCGACCTTCGAGCCGACCATGAATCCGGGCACGTCCTGGAGGAAGACGAGCGGGATGTTGAAGGCGTCGCAGAGGTTGATGAAGCGCGCCGCCTTGTCGGCGGAGTCGTTGTCGAGGATGCCGGCCAGCTGCTTCGGCTGGTTGGCGACGATCCCGACCGGCTGGCCGCCGAAACGGGCCAGGCAGGTGATCAGCGTCTTCGCGAACTTCGGCTTGATGTCCAACCACTCGCCGTCGTCGACGATCTCGCGGATCACGTCGTACATGTCGTACGGCTGGCGCGATGAGTCGGGGACGATCTCCAGCAGCTTCTCCGACATCCGGTCGTCGGGGTCGCCGGTCTCGGCGACGGGAGGCTTCTGCTCGCAGTTGGCGGGGAAGAAGGAGAGGTACTGCCTGACGACGCGGATGCACTCCTCGTCGTCGGCCACCTCCAGGTCCCCCACCCCCGACTTGCGGCAGTGGACCTTGGCGCCGCCGAGGTCCTCCATCGAGATCTCCTCGCCGGTCACCGCCTTGATCAGGTGGGGGCCGGCCAGCGCCATCGCCCCCTGCCCGGAGACCATCGGCACGAAGTCCGAGAGGGCCGGGATGTAGGCGGTGCCCGCCGCGCAGGGGCCCATCATCGCCGCGACCAACGGAATCACGCCGGACATCTCGACCTCCTCGCGGAAGAGGTGGCCGGAGCCGGCAAAGAGCGAGCCGGTCGCCTCCTGGATGCGGGCGCCGGCCGAGTCGAGCAGCCAGACGAAGGGCATCCGCTTCTGCAGAGCCATCTCCCGCAGCCGGGTCACCTTCAGCTCGCCGGTCATCCCCATCGAGCCGGCCATCACGGTGAAGTCGTAGGCGGCGATGCAGCAGGGGCGGCCGTCGACGTCCGCCCAGCCGGTGATAACGCCGTCGGCCGGCGCCTCCTTGCCCTCCATCGCCCGCTGGGCGAAGTGGGGGCGGCCGTGGATGCCCATCTCGACGAAGCTGCCCTCGTCGACCAGCAGCACGATCCGCTCGCGGGCGGTCAGCTTGCCGCGCTCGTGCTGCTTGGCGACCTTCTCCTCGCCGCCGCCCAGCTTC
This sequence comes from Solirubrobacterales bacterium, assembly GCA_019456285.1. Classification (GTDB taxonomy): domain Bacteria; phylum Actinomycetota; class Thermoleophilia; order Solirubrobacterales; family 70-9; genus VRUE01. The sequence goes on from VRUE01000044.1 coordinate 14,743, forward strand.
GCCTTCTCGCGACGCTCGTGGAGCTGCTCGTTCAGCTCGCCCAGCGGGGCCGTGCCGGGGAGCAGGTTCTTCGCCTCTTGCTCGGTGCCTGCCACCTCTACCGTCCCTTCCACCGCGGTTCGCGCTTCTCGAAGAATGCGGTGACGCCCTCGACGATGTCCTCGGTGGAGAAGGTCAGCGTCAGCTGCGAGCGCAGGTACTCGAGCGCGTCGTCGATCGCCATGTCCTGCTGGCGGTACATCGCGTCGTGGCCGAGTCGCATCAGCACCGGGCTCTTCGAGGCCAGCTTCTCCGCCCAATCGCCGACCGCGGCGTCGAACTCGCCGGCCGGGACGACCTTGTTGGCGAGCCCGTGCTCGACCGCCTGCTCGGCGCTCAGCCGCTCGCCCAGCAGCATCATCTCGTTGACCTTCTTGCGCGGGACGTTGCGGTAGATGATCGCCATGACCATGTAGGGGAAGGCGCCGACGTTGATCTCCGGCGTGCCGAAGGTCGCCCCCTGCTTGGCGATCAGCAGGTCGCAGGAGAGGGCCAGCCCCATCCCGCCGGCCAGCACGTGGCCGTTGGCCGCGCACAACGACGGCTTGCCAAGCCGCGGCATCAGCCGGAAGAACTCGAGGAAGAGGCCGGTGGCGAAGTGTTTGGCGACGAGCGGCGCCTCGGTGGCGAAGCCGCCGAGGTCGGCGCCCGCGCAGAATGCCTTGTCGCCGGCGCCGGTGAGGACCACCGCCCGCACCTCCTCGGAGTCGCGCGCGGTCTTCATCGCGTCGAGCAGCTCGGCCAGCATCTGGCCGGAGAGCATGTTGCGCTTCTCCGGGTTGTTCAGCGTCACCGTGGCGACGCCGTCCGCGACCTCGTACTTGACCACCTCGTAGTCCATCCCGCGGGCACGATAGCCGACTTCGTCGAAAGTAGGAAGTGCTACTGTCCGCACGGCTTCCGGGAAGACCAGCGAACGAGGAGAGAGACAGTGGCGACCGTGACGACCAACGGCTCCAAAGTCATCAAGCCCGACCACGAGGCGAGCCGCAAGCACTTCATCTTCACCCAGGAGCACGAAGACCTGCGCGAGTCGATGCAGGCGTGGGTGGAAAAGGAGCTGTGGCCGCACCGCAACGAGTGGGAGGAGACCTACTGGCCGACCGAGGCGATGAAGCGGGCCGGCGAGCTCGGCTTCCTCGGCCTCTGCCTCCCGGAGGAGTACGGGGGCCAGGGCGGCGACTACTACTACTCGCTGGTCCGCTCCGAGTGCATGAGCTACTCCGGCTCCGGCGGCACCAACATGGGCTTCGCCGTGCAGAGCGACATGGTCCTGCCCCCGATCCACCTGCTCGGCGCCGAGGAGCAGAAACAGCGCTACCTCGTGCCGGGGATCAAGGGCGAGAAGGTGGGCTGCCTGGCGATCACCGAGCCGGGCGCCGGCTCCGACGTCGCCGGCATCCGCACCGCGGCGATCCGCGACGGCGACGAATACGTGATCAACGGCTCCAAGACCTTCATCACCAACGGCGTGCGCGCCGACTTCATCATCCTCGTCGCCAAGACCGACCCCCAGGCGCGCCACGAGGGCATCACCCTGTTCGTCATCGACCTGCGCGACGAGAACGGCGAGAAGGTGCCCGGCTTCAGCGTCTCCGCCGAGCTGGAGAAGATGGGGATGCACTCCTCCGACACCGGCGAGCTGGCCTTCGAGGACGTCCGCGTCCCCGCCGACGCGGTGCTGGGCGAGGTCGGCAAGGGCTTCTACCACATCTCCTGGGAGCTCCAGGGCGAGCGCCTCGTCGCCGCCGCGGGCTCCCACGCGGCGGCCGAGCGGATGATCGAAAAAACCCTCGAGTACGCGAAGGAGCGCGAAGCCTTCGGGCGGCCGATCGGCAAGTTCCAGGCGATCCGCCACAAGTTCGCCGAGATGGCGACCAAGGCCGAGGCGGCGAAGCAGTTCACCTACGCGACCGCCTGGCGCTTCGCCAACGGCGAGTACCCGGTGCGCGAGATCACGATGGCGAAGCTCTTCTCCTCCCGCGTCGCCTGCGAGGTGGCCGACGAGTGCGTCCAGATCCTCGGCGGCTACGGCTACATGAAGGAGTACGAGATCGAGCGCGCCTACCGCGACGTCCGCCTCAACCGGATCGGCGCCGGCACCGACGAGATCATGCTCGACGTGATCGGCCGCAGCTACGGGCTTTAGATGGTTGATTCCACGACCCCGCACACCTGGATGACGCGCCTGGCGCTGCGCATCTCTGCGTCCTCGGGCTTGCC
>VRUE01000045.1 GCA_019456285.1 Solirubrobacterales bacterium
TACTTGCAGGGCACGAACGCGATGTCCCAGTCCACGCCGTCCGACAGCCGCGTCAGCGCCGTGAGCGCCGCCTCGACATCCTCGCCGGTGGTCTCGTGGCCGAGCGAGAAGCGCACCGACCCGTGGGCCTCCTCCTCGCTCAGTCCCATCGCCAGCAGGACGTGGGAGGGATCCGGGTGCCCCGCCTTGCAGGCTGACCCCGACGACAAGGCGACCCCGAGCCGGTCCATGCCGTAGACCAGCGACTCGCCCCGGATCCCGGGCAGGCGCATGCTGAGCGTGTTCGGCAGCCGCTGGTGCTCAGGCCCGTTCAGCGCGGCGCCCGGGAGGGCTCGCTCCACCCCGGCCTGCAGCCGATCGCGCAGCGCCCGGACCCGCTCCCAGTCCGACTGGCGTTGCTTCGCAAGCCGACATGCGGCGCCGAAGCCGACGATGCCCGGCACGTTCTCGGTGCCGCCGCGCAGGCCCTGCTGCTGCCCGCCGCCGTCGACCAGCGCCTCGAGCTCGACCCCCCGGCGCACGTAGAGGGCGCCGACGCCCTTGGGCCCGTCGATCTTGTGAGCGGAGAGCGATAGCAGGTCGACGCCGAGGCGATCGACCTCCAGCGCGAGCTTCCCGGCCGACTGGACGGCGTCGGTGTGGAACAGCACACCGCGCTCCCGGGCGATCGCCGCGATCTCGGCGATGGGCTGGACCGAGCCCACCTCGTTGTTCGCGTGCATCACCGAGACGAGGGTCGTGCGCGGACCGATCGCTTCCAAGACCTCCTTCGGGTCCACGAGCCCCTCCGCATCGACCCCGACGTAGGTCACCTCGAAGCCCATCCGCTCGAGGCGCCTGCACGCCTCGAGCACCGCCGGATGCTCGATGGCGCTGGTGACCAGGTGGTTGCCGACCGCCCGCCGGGCCCGGGCCGCGCCCTTGATGGCGAGGTTGTCGGCCTCCGACCCGCCGCCGGTGAGGACCAGCCGGCGTGGCGTGCAGCCGAGCAGGGCCCCGATCTCCTTCAGGCCGTCGTCCATCGCCCTGCGCGCCCGGTACCCGACGCTGTGAATGCTCGAGGGGTTCCCGTAGTCGTCGCGTAAGAACGGCAGCATCGCCTCGAGCACCTCCGGGTGGAGCGGGGTGGTCGCGTTGTTGTCCAGGTAGACCTGGCGCTCGGGCGTCGCGGGGACCACCACCCCCGCACCCGAGCTGTCCGGACCGGCGCTCCGATCGGAGCGCCGGTCCCCGGCCGGGGACCGGCCGTTGCCCGCGGCCACCTTGACCACCTCGCACAGCAGCGCCTTGTAGACCGGGAAGCCCGAGATGGGATCGTGGTTGGCGAGATCCGTGAGCTCGTTGACGTTGCAGCGCTGCCACGACTCCGGCCCGACCGGCCCGCCGCCGCCCATATTTGCGTCGATCGTTCCCGGGACGATGTCCTCGGTGACCCGGGCCCGAAAGCGGGTGGCGCCGCGCGGAGTGCGGACCTCGACCCAGTCGCCGTCCTCGATCCGGCGGTGTGCGGCGTCGGCCGGGCTGATCGCCGCGAACGGGTCCGGGTTGCCGGCGAGGAGGCCGCGGACGCCGTGGTGCTGGGAGCGGAAGTCGGCCTGGACGCGCGCCCCGGAGTTGAAGACGAGTGGATACTCGGGCGCCAGATCGGGACGCGACAGGGGCCCCTCCCGGGGCTCCGTGTAGACGGGCAGGGCGTCGTAGCCGTGCTCGGCGAGGGTCGAGGAGGCGATCTCGAGCTTGCCGGAGGGGGTGTTGAACCCGGGGCGCCCATCCGCGCGCAGCGTGCCCTTCTCCCACTTGCGGTACTGCGCCATGACCTGCCGCGCCTGGACCGTGCCCCCGGCGGCTCGCACCTCCTCGACGGTGAACGCCGAGCCCTCGAGCGCATGCCGGAGCAGCTCCTCCTCGTCACGGGGATAGAGGTGGCCGTATCCCAGGCGCTGCGCCAGGTCCGTGAGGATGCGGAAGTCGCTGCGGGCTTCGCCGACCGGCTCGATCAGGCGCTCGCGGATGCGGAAGATCGGCCCGTAGGTCATGTACGAGGTCGTCTCGTAGTAGGTGGTGGCCGGGAGCACGAGGTCGGCGTAGGCGCAGTCGGCGGTGAGCTGGCGGTCGATGCAAACCAGGAGGTCGAGAGTGCCCAACGTGCGCCGCCACAGGGAGGGGTCCGGCCAGGCCGTCAGGATCGAGCCCCCGACGACCAGCAGCGCGCGAACGGGATAGGGGTCGTCTTCGAGCACCGCAGCCGGCAGCGCGATCGCGTGCGACTCGCCGCGGTAGCGGCTGTACAGCGGAAAACGATCCCGCCCTACCGCTTGCTCCGGCGCCGGGTTGGGGACGTGGCCGGAGCGGTTCACCGGGAACTCGTTGGCCCGCATCTTGAAGTTGAGGCCACCCGGCACGTCGAGCTGGCCGGCGAGGGCCCAGAGGATCTGCGCCGCCCGGATCGCCTGCACGCCGCTGTTCGAGTACTCGAGGCCCGTGTACATGACCAGGGCGGCGCTGCGGGCGACCGCGATCCGGCGCGCGAGGTCGCGGATCGTCTGCGCTGGGACGCCGGTGATGCGCTCGGCCTCGGCAGGTGGGAAGCGCCGCACGTAGCGGCGCAGCTCGTCGAAGCCCACCGTCCACTCCTCGGCGAACTGCTCGTCGTAGAGCTCCTCCTCGATGAGGATGCCCAGCATCGCCAGCGCCAGCGCCCCGTCCGTGCCCGGCCTGATCGGCACCCAGCGAGCGCCCGTCGCCTTCGCGGTCTCGGTGCGCGTCGGGTCGATAACCACCACCTCGGCGCCCATCCGCCGGGCATGCTTGATGCGCTCGAAGTCAAGCGGCGGGGAGTCCGTGGCCGGGTTGGTGCCCCAGACAACGATCAGTTCGGCCTGGGCGACGTCCGGGTACATGTCCGCGAACATCTCCCCCAGCGTGACGTGGGGGGCGATCATCGCGAACGACACGTAGCAGAGGGCGCCCACCCCGGTCGTGTTCGGCGAGCCGAAGGGGAAGAGCACGCTCGAGGCGGAGGAGATCCGCACGCCGCGCGGCTGGAAGACCTCGCACAACCCGGACTCGAACGAGCCACGACCGGTGTAGACGCATGCGGCCTCGGGGCCGTACCGGTCGCGCACCCGTTCGAGGCCCTCGACGATCAGGCCCATCGCCTCGTCCCAGCCGATGCGCTCGAACTCGTAGCTGCCCTGTGGCCCGGTGCGCCGCAGTGGGTGCGTCAGCCGGTGCTCGGAGTGGACGATCTCGGGCGAGTGCGCCCCGCGCCGGCAAAGCATGCCCAGCGGGTGTCCTGCCTGCGGGCGCACCGCCGCCAGCCGGCCGGCCTCGTCGATGTCCGCCTCGATCCAGCAGCCCGACGGGCAGATCCCACACATTCCCTGGCGCGTGATGGTGGAAGTCGGCTCTCCCAAGCCTCTAATTGTAATTAGGGCACCCTGAAGGCCTACCCCGGCAGGGAGCGTGGTTTCCACCAGACGATCTGGCAGGCTCTGCGGACGTGCTGACGAACAGGGTGCAGAGCTGGCGCCGGGCGGGGGCGATGGAGGAGGTTCTGGGGCACCGGCTGCAGATCCACCGACGCGACGGCAGCTCGCCCCTGCTGTTGTTCCTGCACGGGTTCCCGTCGAGCTCCTACGACTGGCGGAGCCTGCTCGAGCTGCGGCCCGAACGCGCCGCCGTGGCCTTCGACTTCCTCGGCTTCGGCCTCTCCGACAAGCCCCGCGACCAGGTCTACTCGCTCTCCTGGCAGGCGGACGCGACCGAGGAGCTGGTGCGCCGCTGCGGCTCGCCGCCCGTCTTCGTGGTCGCCCACGACATGGGCACTTCGGTCGCCACCGAGCTGATGGCGCGCGACCTGCGCGGCAAGCTGGACATGCAGCTGACCGGGGCGATCCTGTTCAACGGCAGCATCCTGCTGCACCTCGCGAGCCCGACGATCGGCCAGCGGCTGTTGCGCAGCCCGCTCGGCCCGCTGGCCGCCCGGCTGACGACCGCGACGACGTTCCGCGCCCAGTTCGCGCGCGTCTTCTCACGGGACCATCCGCTCAGCGCCGAGGAGGCCGCCGACCAGTGGTCGCTCATCGTCCACAACGGCGGACAGCGCATCGCCCACCGGCTCGTGCATTACATGGAGGAGCGCGAACGCCTTACTGACCGCTGGCACGGCGCCTTTCGCGACTGGCCGGGCCCGCTCATGCTCGCCTGGGGCCTGCGCGACCCGGTGGCGAGCGCCGATGTCCTCGACGGACTGCGCGCACTGCGCCCCGGCGTCGAGGTCGTCGAGCTGCCCGGCGCCGGGCACTACCCGCAGATCGAATGCCCCGAGCGGATGGCGGCTGCTCTCGACACGGCGCTCGCAGGCGCGTCGATCTCCTGAGACACGGAGTGGACGTCAACGGGGCAGGCGTCCCTGCGCGGCGCTCAGTTGTCGGCGGGAACGACGGTCTGAAGCTCCTGGCCGACGGCCTCGACCTCTTCCAGCCCGCCGTCGTCCAGCTCGCGGGAGCAGACGATCCGGAACCGCCCCGTCCCGATCTCCTCGTCGGGCACCACGGGCAGCCCTCGAACCTCATCCCACCCCAGCCGCTCGACCTCGAACGGGTTCATCCGCACCTCGGCGGCCGGAAACGGGCAATTCGAGTTGTGCCGGTCGATCGCCTCGGAGATCGCCTTCAGATTCTTCGCCTCGGCCAAAGCCACGGCTTGGAGTCTACGAGCGCTGAGCTGAAGCGCGAGGGACGCTGCCGTCCCGCAGCGCGCCTACGATCAGGACGTGCCCGGTTCACGGACGATCGCCCATCTCGACATGGACGCCTTCTACGCGTCGGTCGAGCTGCGGCGGCGGCCGGAGCTGCGGGGGAAGCCGGTCGTCGTCTGCGGGTCGGGGCCGCGGGCGGTGGTGACGACGGCGAGCTACGAGGCGCGCAAGCTGGCCGGGATCCACTCGGCGATGCCCGCCGCGGTGGCGCGGCGGCGGTTGCCGGACGCCGTCTATCTGCAGCCCGACTTCACGGTCTACCGCGACGCCTCCCGCGAGGTGATGGCGATTCTCCACCGCAACGCCGAGACGGTTGAGGTGGTCGGGCTCGACGAGGCCTACGTCGACCTCACCGGCCTCTTCTCGCCGAAGGCGACGATGCGGCGGATCGCCGCCGAGATCCGCGAGGAGGCTGGGTTGGGCTGCTCGGTCGGGATCTCCGAGAACCGGCTGCTGGCGAAGATCGCCAGCGAGCTGGGCAAGCCCGGCAGGCTCGCCGTGCTCTCTCGGTCCGACGCCCTGGAGCGCTTCGCCGGGGATTCCCCGGGCCTGATCCCGGGGATCGGGCCGAAGACCGTGATCAAGCTGCAGCGGATGGGGATCCGCACCCTGGCGGCGCTGCGCGCCCGGGACCCCGCCGCGCTGGAGCGGGCTTTCGGCCCGCGCACGGGCCGCTGGCTGCACGCCCGCTCGCGCTTCGAGGACGACACCCCCCTCACCGTGGTGCGCGAGGCGAAGTCGCAGTCGGCCGAGACGACCTTCGACGTCGACGTCAGCGACTCGGCGCAGCTCACCGCCTCGCTCACCTCCCTGGCCGAGGAGCTCTGCCGCCGCCTCCGGTCCCGTCAGATGGAGGGGCGGACGATCGGGATCAAGGTTCGCCTCGACGACTGGACGAACGTGACCCGCTCCCAGACGGTCGAGCAGCCGACCAACGACCCGGCGGTGGTCGCGCCGGTCGCCCTCGACCTGCTCCGCGCCTACTCCCCGCCGCGCCCGGTGCGGCTGCTCGGAGTCCGGGTCGCCGGCTTCGATCGCGGCGCCGAGACGGCGGACGAGCCAGAGGAGGCGCAGGACCAGCTTCAGCTGACGCTCTCCGGTTGACGCCCCGCGGCCGTTTGCGAAGATGGGGCCGTGGGTGAGGATCGGCTGAGCGGGCTCGACTCCTCGTTCCTCCATATGGAGCGGGCGGGAGCGCACATGCACGTCGCCTCGACGATCGTCTTCGAGGGGCCGCCGCCCAGCCAGGAGGAGTTCCGCGACCACATCGCCTCGCGGCTGCACCTGGTGCCGCGCTTCCGCCAGAAGCTGCGCTTCGTCCCCTTCGGACAGGGCCGGCCGGTCTGGGTCGACGACCCCCACCTCAACCTCGACTACCACGTGCGCCAGGCCGCGTTGCCGGCGCCCGGCTCCGAGGAGCAGCTCCGCAACCTGGCGGCGCGGATCTTCTCCCAGCAGCTCGACCGCACCAAGCCGCTCTGGGAGCTGTGGCCGGTCGAGGGCCTCGAGGGCGGCCGCTTCGCGGTGATCGGCAAGAGCCACCACGCCCTGGTCGACGGGGTCTCCGGGGTCGACATCACGACCGTCCTCTTCGACATCGAGAAGGAGCCGGCGGAGCCCCCGGTGAGGCCGCCGAGGTGGGCGCCGCGCCCCGAGCCGACCGACCTGGAGCTGCTCGGCAACGCGCTGCGCGAGCGGGCGACCAGCCCGCGGGAGATCGTCCGCGGCTTCCGCGCGGCGCTGCGCGGGCCGCGCCAGGTCGTCCGCGGGATCGGCGCCGCGAGCAAGGTGGTCGGCGCCGGGATGGCCGCTCCCCGCACTCCCTTCAACGTCGAGATCGGCCCCCACCGCCGCCTCGCCTTCGTCCGCGCCGACCTCGGCGAGCTGAAGCGGGTCAAGAACGAGCACGGCGGCACCGTCAACGACATCGTCCTCTCGGTCGTCACCGGGGCGCTCGGCAGCTACCTGCGCGCCCGCGGCCACGACACCGAGGGGCTGGAGATGCGGGCGCTGGTGCCGGTCAGCGTCCGCGCCGAGGGGGAGCGCGGGGTGCTCGGCAACCGAATCTCGGCGGTGATGGCGCCGCTTCCGGTCTGGTGCGAGGACCCGGTCGAGCGACTGCGCCTCATCACCGCGGCGATGGGCGACCTGAAGGGGTCCGGGCAGGCGGTCGGCGCCGAGATCCTCACCAAGATCACCGACTTCGCGCCGCCGACGATCGCCTCCCAGGCGGCGCGCCTGCAGCCGGCGCAGCGCTTCTTCAACCTCGTGATCACCAACGTCCCGGGGCCGCAGCTGCCGCTCTACGTGCTGGGACGGAGGATGGAGGCGATCTTCCCGATGGTGCCGCTGGCTCGCCGCCAGGCGCTCTGCGTCGGAATCATCTCCTACGACGGCCAGGTCGACTTCGGCTTGGTCGGCGACTACGATGCGATGGCCGACCTCGACAGCTTCGCCCTCGACCTCGAGGGCGCGGTCAAGGAGATCGTCGACGCGACGCCGAAGCCGGCGAGAAAGGCCCAGCGGACGGCGCCCGCCCGGGCCCGGAGCGGGGCGGCATCCGGCCACTAGCGCGCCTTGCCTCCCTCGGCGGCGATACTTCAACCGTGACCCCGTGGAGGCTCCCCTGCGCGTAGCGTTGGCCCAGATCGACCCGACGGTGGGCGACATCGGCGGCAACGCGGCGAAGATCGCCGCGTGGATCGGCCGCGCCCGCGGCGCGGGCGCCGACCTGGCGATCTTCCCGGAGCTGTGCCTGTCCGGCTACCCGGCCGAGGACCTCTACCTGAAGCGTCACTTCGTCGAGGCCAACCGCCGGTCGGTGGAGGAGCTGGCGCGGGGCGTCGGTGAGATGGTCGTGCTGGTCGGCTTCGCCGAGCCGGTGGCCGGCGGCGGCGACTTGCGCCACGCCCACAACTCGCTCGCGGTGCTCGCCGGCGGCGAGGTCCGCGCCGTCTACCGCAAGAACCGGCTCCCCAACTACGCGGTCTTCGACGAGCAGCGCTACTTCGCCCCCGGGACCGCGCCGGAGACGATCGAGGTCGCCGGGACGCGGGTCGGGTTGACGATCTGCGAGGACTGCTGGGCGCCGGGCCCGCCCGCCTCGACCGAGGCCGCGGCGGGCGCCGAGCTGATCGCCAACTCGTCCGGCTCCCCCTACCATCGCGGCAAGGGCCGCCAGCGGGAGGCGATGTTCGCCGAGCGCGCCCGCGCCTACGGGACGCACTTCGCCTTCTGCAACCTGGTCGGCGGCCAGGACGAGCTGGTCTTCGACGGGCACAGCTTCGTGATCGACCCGAGCGGGGAGGTCGTCGCCCGCGCCGCCCAGTTCGAGGAGGAGCTGCTGATCTGCGAGGTCCCCTCCCCCTCCCCCGCTCCCGGCCCGCTCGCCGAGCCGCTGCCCGACCTGGCCGAGGTCTACGCGGCGCTCGTCCTCGGCCTCCGCGACTACGCCGGCAAGAACGGCTTCCGCCACGTCGGCCTGGCCCTCTCCGGCGGGATCGACTCCGCCCTGGTGGCGCTGCTCGCGGTCGACGCGGTCGGCCCCGAGCAGGTCAGCTGCGTGGTGATGCCCTCGCCCTACTCGAGCCCTGGAACACAGGGGGACGCCCGGACCATCGCCGCCAACCTCGGCGCCGAGACGATCGAGATCCCGATCGCCGCAGCGATGGCCGAGTACGAATCGGCGCTGGCCGAGTCGTTCGGCGCCCCCGCCGACGGCTCGGAGGCCGAGCCCCTCCCGCGCGACCCGACCCGGCCCTCCGAGCCCGACCTCGCAGCCGAGAACATCCAGGCGAGGATCAGGGGCAACCTGATGATGGCGCTCTCCAACAAGCACGGCTGGCTGGTCCTCACGACCGGCAACAAGAGCGAGATGTCGGTCGGCTACGCGACTCTCTACGGCGACATGGCGGGGGGCTTCGCGGCGATCAAGGACGTGCCGAAGACGCTCGTCTACGAGCTGGCCCGCCACCGCAACGAGGTGGCCGGCCACGAGCTGGTGCCGGCCTCGGTGCTGGAGCGGGCGCCGTCGGCCGAGCTGCGCCCGGACCAGCTCGACAGCGACTCGCTGCCGCCCTACGAGCTGCTCGACCGCGTCCTGGAGGCCTACGTCGAGCGCGACGAAGGACGCGAGGAGATGATCGCGGCGGGGATGCCGGCCGAGGTCGTCGACGAGGTGGTGCGGATGGTCGACCGCTCCGAGTACAAGCGCCGCCAGGCGGCGCCGGGCATCCGGATCACGCCGAAGGCGTTCGGCCGCGACCGCCGTCTTCCGATTACGAACCGTTTCGGGGGATGATCGAGCGGCAAAACCAAGCATCGCCGCGCGGAGACCCTGCTCAGGCCGTCGCTCCCGTAGGCTTCTCGATCCGTGGCGCTCAGTGACGATCAGAGGGCGATGCTCCGGCTGCTGGCGCAGCGCGAGGAGGGCTACGAGGACATCGCCGCCCTGATGGGCCTGAGCGTCGACGAGGTGCGCGCCAAGGTCAAGGAGGCGCTGGCGGAGATCGACGGGGCCGAGAGGCCCGCGATGGAGCCGCCGCCTCCTCCCCCGCCGCCGCCGGCGGCGTCCGCCCCTCCGAAGCCGCCGGAGCCTCCCGAGTCCCGGCAGGCTCCTGAGCGGCCCGAGGCGCCGCCTCCCGCGCGACCGCCCAAGCCCGGTTCCTCGCTGCTCTCCCGACTCTCGCTGCCTGCGGACCGCGGCCGCCTGGTCGGCGGCGGCGTGGGCGCCGCGGTCGTGGTCGTCCTGGTCGTGCTGGTGGCGACCGGCGCCTTCGGCGGCGGGGACTCCGAGCCGAGCGCTGACGCCGGCGCCGGAGGGGGCTCGAACGATGCGACCAGCACGACCGCCGCCAACTCCGAACGGGTCACCCAGGCGGTGCTGGAGCCGGTCGACGGCGGCGACGCGAGCGGCCGGGTGCTGTTCGGGCGGATCGACGAAGACGTCGTCCTCCAGGTCGAGGCGGAAGGCCTCGACCCCTCGCCCAAAGGCCAGTCCTACACCGTGTGGCTCTATCGCTCGCCGAAGCTCGTGCTGCGGGTCGGCGCCGTGAAGGTCAACGGATCGGGTGGGATCGCCGCCCAGTTCCCGATCCCGGCCGAACTGCTCACCCACGTTGCCAACGGCACCTTCGACCAGATCGACATCTCGCTCACCCCCGACGGCGCCTACAAAGCCGAGGTGGCGCAGGCGCGGAAACAGGAGCGCCTGCCCGCTTACACCGGCACCAGCGTGCTGCGCGGCAGGATCACCGGCCCGGCGGTGAAAGCGGCGTCGGGCAAAGGCGGCTAGGTGGTTGATTCCGGGGGGATCAGCTTGCCGGGGTTCATGATCCCGGCCGGGTCCAGCTGCCGCTTGACCGCGCGCAGCACCTCGATGCCCTCCCTGCCCACCTCCGCCGCCATGTAGGGGGCGTGGTCGCGGCCGACGGCGTGGTGGTGGGTGATCGTGCCGCCGGTGGCGACGATCGCCTCGGAGGCGGCGCGCTTCACCGCCCGCCACTGCCCGGCCTCCTCGCCGTGGCGGGCGCGGGAGATGAAGGTGAAGTAGAGCGAGGCGCCGTCGGGGTAGGCGTGGGAGAGGTGGCAGGAGACGAGGCCGGGGGTGCCCTGGGCGGCAAGCGAGTCGCGGATCGCGGCCCCGACCGCTGCGTGCAGGTCGCCGAGCTTCGCCCAGGTGTGCGCGGTCTCCAGCGTCTCCACCAGCGCCCCCATCCCCATCAGCGTGTCGCGCAGGTAGGGGCCCTGGAAGCGGCCGTGCTCCCAGGAGCGCCCGGCTGCCTGACCGAGGTAGGCGGCGCCGCCACGGCGCAGCTCGCGGACCGAGAGGGCGCGGCGGCGGGCGACCGACTCCTCCTCGCCCTCCAGCCCGATGACGACCAGGCAGCCGTCGCGCCTGCGGCGCAGGCCGAGGTAGCCGCCGAAGAGGGCGCCGGCCAGGCCGCGCGGCCCCGACAGCATCAGCGCGACCCGCGTCTCCTCCTCGTCGGAGACCCGGATCACGTCGGGCAGCCCCGGCCCCTGGGCCAGGCTGCGGACGATCTCGGCGCCCGCCTCGAAGCTGGCGGCGATCCAGGCCTCGTAGCGGCGCACCCGCGGCGCCGGGCGGACCCGCACCGTCACCTCGGGGATGATGCCGAAGACGCCCTCCGAGCCGACGATCAGCTCGCGCAGGGCCGGCCCTGCGGCGGTGTGCGGGGTTTCCAGGGTGCGCAGCTCGCCGGCCGGGGCGATCAGGCGGACCGAGCTGACCAGGGCGTCGAAGCGCCCGTAGCCGCTCGAGGCCTGCCCGGCCGAGCGGGTGGCGGCGAAGCCGCCAATCGTCGCGTACTCGAAGGACTGCGGGAAGTGTCCGAGGGTCACGCCCCGCTCGGCCAGCGCCGCCTCGGCCTCGGGGCCGCGCAGGCCGGCGCCGAGCCGGGCGGTCAGCGAGCGGCCGTCGACCTCGACGCCGCGCAGCCGCGCCAGGTCGAGGCTGATCAGTCGCCCGTGTGCGCCGCGCAGTGGCTCGATCCCACCGACCACGCTGGTGCCGCCGCCGAAGGGGACGACGGCGACGCCCTCGACGGCGCAGATCTCCAGCACGCGGCGCACCGCCTCGGCGTCCGCCGGGAGGACGACGGCATCCGGGGCGGCGTCCAGCCTGCCGCTGCGCAGGCGCGCGAGGTCGACGTACCCTCGTCCGGTCGCATGGCGGATGCGGTCCTCGCGGGAGGTGAAGATTCCAGCCGCGCCGACCGCCTCGATCAGCGCCGGCGGCAGCGGCTCGGGGCTGGGCAGCTCGAAGCCCTCCAGCGTCGCGGCGCGCGGTGAGGGAGACAGCTCCCCGACCCGCTCGCGCAACGTCGCCAGCGCCTCGGCGTCGAGCTTGGGGGAGATCGCGGGGTCCCCCCACCCCCACCACTTCGAGTCGCGCCGCGGTTCGTCCACCGTCAACCCGCCCCGGTCAACGCCCGCTCGATCCCGTCCAGCGCCTCTTCGAGGATCGCCCTCTGCCCCTTCCGCATCATCGGCGAGCCGAGCCGCGAGAGGCCCCGCAGCGCCTGCGTGGAGGCGAGGCTGACCTCGGTCGCCCCGCCCTCGGCCCGCAGGCCGATCTCGACCGTCGAGCCGCGCAGGTGCCTCGCGAACGGCGTCCCGGCGAGCTGCTGCTCCCAGACGTAGCGCTCGCCCTCGGCCGAGCTGAGGCAGCGATAGTCGGCGCGCACGCCCCGCCCCTCGGCGGTCTCCAACACCTTTGTCCACTGGCTGCGCCGCCCCTCGCTCTTGCGGTCGACGTTCTCCACCCGCGCCGTGCGCGGCCACCAGCGAGGCAGGCTGTGGGGGTCGGAGACCAGCTCCCAGACCTCGCCCACGGGGGCCGCGATCGTGCGTCGGCGAGTGACTCGCAGCACCGGTCGCCAGCGGTCAGTCGCCGGCGAGGCGGCGCAGGTCCCGCACCAGGAGGAGGTGCTTGAGGTGGCTGACCGTCGCCGCCAGGCTCTCGAGGCTCTCCAGCGCCTCCTTGCGGCGCTCCGGGTTGCGGGAGCGCAGCGAGGGTCCCAGCAGCGCCTCCAGCAGGTTGGCCTCGCGGTCGGCCGAGGAACGGAAGACGCGCAGGTTGCGCGCCCCGACCCCGACCCGGGAGAGCTCGTTGGCGGCGCGGGCGATCTCGCGGTCGGTCTCGTCGTAGACGGTCTTGCCGTCGCGCTTCTCGGGCTGGACGATGCCGAAGTTCTCCAGCTCGGCGACCAGCTCGGCGCGGGCCCCGGTCTCCTCGACCACCTCGTCGAGGGTCAGGTAGGCACTGGATGTGTTGACGAGGATCGCCCGCCGCATCGCGCCGCCGGCCGGTCGCCGCTCGGAGTCGCCGCCGAGGTCGATGTCGCCGCCCGTCGCCAGCTCCTGACGGATCACCCGCAGCGGCAAGAACTCGTCGCGCTGCAGGCGCAGGATCGTCCGCAGCCGCTCGACGTCGGACTGGCTGTAGAGGCGGTAGCCGCCCGAGGTGCGGCGCGGGGTGAGCAGCTTCTGGTCCTCGAGGTAACGGATCTTCGAGATCGAGACATCGTCGAACTCGTTCTGCAGGATCTTGCAGACGGCGCCGATCGTCAGCGCCTTGCGCGGCCGGCTGGCCGAGTCGGGCGGGCGGGTGTGCTGCTCGGAGACCGCCATCTACTTCTCCAGGTAGCTGAGCTTGTACTTGCCGACCTGGATCTCGTCGCCGTCGGCGAGCCGGTGCGACTCGATCCGGCGCCGGTTCACGTAGGTGCCGTTGAGCGAGCCGAGGTCGTCGATGTAGAGGCCGTCGCGGCGGCGCACCAGCAGCGCGTGGTTGCGGGAGACGGTGACGTCGTCGAGGAAGACGCCGGCGTCGGGGCTGCGGCCGATGTTGACCCGGTCCTCGGTGACCGTGAAGCTCTCCCCCGCCCGGCCGCCGCCAGAGCGGATCACCAGCGCCGCGCCGCTGCGCTCGACCGCCTCGTCGATGTCGATCGGCTGCATCTCACCGGTGTCGTCGACCGTGTAGGTCATCGTGGTCGGATCGTCACCGGCCTCGGAGGGGCCGCCGAAGTAGGCGCCGCACTTCTGGCAGTAGTTGGCGCCCTCGGGGTTGACGAATCCGCACTCTGGGCAGTGGACGGCCATCGGCTTTCCTCGCCGTCAGGCGGCGGGCTTGTCCTCCAGCGAGGTCTGCGCCTTGCCGGCGAGGATCTCGGTGAGCTGCGCCACGTCGTCGCCGGAGATCAGCGTGCCGCCTCTCTCCCGCTCCTGGCGCAGCCGGTTGACCAGCTCGGCCCGCAGGATGTCGATCTTGCCGTGCAGGACGCGCCGTTTGTAGGAGATGTCGTTCTCCTCCTCGGTGAGCTTGTCGATCAGGTCCCTCAGCTCCTTGTCGCTGAGCGAGCCGAGATCGGGAAAGGTGTCCTCCATCTCGCTCCTTTGTTGAGAGGCGTTGGCCTCCGTTGGCCGCTGCGGACGATTATAGGTCGCCCGCCCAAAGGTTCAACTGAGGGTTGAAGGTTTATGGAGACTGAGACTTCCCTTGCGAGCCGCGCACCGCCCGCAGGCCGGTCCGCGCGTAGAGCACCGTCGCGACGATCGCCAGCGCCAGGCCGAGGATCAGTAGCGCCGCCGGCACCCAGCCGGCGACGAGCAGCGCCAGGAAGATCGCCCCCATGATCGGGAAGACCGAGATCCGGCCGGGCCAGTTGACGGCGATCTCGACCCCGTGGCGCAGCCCGTAATGGGCGAGGAAGAGCATCGCCACCTCGCGCCCGGCGAGCAGGGCGAGGGCCCAGCGCGGCAGCAGCTCGAAGTGCCAGCAGACGACCGCCCCGGAGAGGATCGTGAGGCGGTCGACGAGCGGGTCGAGCAGCGCCCCGAGGCGGCTGTACTGGCCGGTGACGCGGGCCAGGAAGCCGTCGAGGTAGTCGCCGGCGGCGATCAGCCAGAAGACGACCGCGGCGGCGACGCTGCGCCCGTCACCAGACTCGAAGGCGAGGTAGAGGAAAAGCGGCAGCGCCGCCAGGCGCAGGTAGCCGACCAGGTTGGGCAGCGTCCAGGGGTTGAGCGGCTCCCCCTCCAGGGTCTGCCGCGGCGGCGCCCCGCTGCGGTCGAGACCGAAGAGGCGGCGGACGCGGCCGCGGCCGAAGGGGGCGGTCTCAGCCATTCAGCTTCTGCAGGAGCCCGACGGCCTGCGCGGCGGCCGCGGCGACCGGGAAGCGGTGCTCGGTCCCGCCGGCCCGCTCGCTCGCCTCGACGATGCCGTCGGCGAGGCCGCGGCGGCCGACCACCACCTGCAACGGGCAGCCGAGCAGCTCGGCGTCGGTCAGCTTCTCGCCCGGGCCGGCGTCGCGGTCGTCGTAGAGCACCTCGCCGCTCAGCTCGCCGCGAAGCTCCTCGTAGAGGCGGTCGGCCGCCTCGCGCTCGGGCTCTCCGGCCTTGGCCAATGAGACGAGGTGGACCTGCCAGGGGGCGATCGAGGTGGGCCAGACGATGCCGCGCTCGTCGGCGCCCTGCTCGATCGCTGTGGCGAGGACCCTGGCCGGGCCGATCCCGTAGCTGCCCATCACGATCGGCCGCTCGCTCCCCTCCTCGTCGAGGAAGGTGGCGCCGAGCGGCTCCGAGTAGCGGCTGCCGAGCTTGAAGATGTTTCCGATCTCGATCGCCGGCACGACCTCGACCGTGCCACCGTTGGGCCCGGGGTCGCCATCGCGCAGCGAGGTTACCTCGACGTTGGCGGCGAAGCCGGGGGCCAGCGCGACCGCGTCCTCGCCCGCCGCGCCGGGGGCCATGTACTCGTGGGCGCCGGAGCCGCCCATCATCCCGACGTCGGACTCGACCCGGTACCAGCGCAACCCGCAGCGGTCGAAGATCCGCTCGTAGGCCTCGCTCTGAAGCCGGTAGGAGCGATCGAGGCCCTCCTCGTCGCGGTCGAAGGAGTAGGCGTCCTTCATCGTGAACTCGCGGGTCCGCAGCAGCCCGGCCCGCGGGCGCGGCTCATCGCGCTCCTTGGTCTGGATGTGGAAGAGCATCAGCGGCAGATCCCGGTAGGAGCGGACCTCGCGGGCGATATGGTGGGTGATGCACTCCTCGTGGGTCATCGCCAGCACCAGCGGCGCGCCCTTGCGGTCGGAGAGCTTGAACAGCTCCTCGATCCCGTAACGGCCGGTCTTCTCCCAGGCCTCGGCCGGCTGCAGCACCGGCATCAGCATCTCCTGGCAGCCGATCGCCTCCATCTCCTCGCGGATGATCTGCTCGACCTTGCGCTGGGCGCGCCAGCCGGCCGGCAGGTAGGTCCAGAGCCCGGCGCCGAGCTGGCGGATCAGCCCGGCCCGGACCATCAGCTTGTGGGAGAGCGCCTCCGCGTCGGCGGGCGGCTCCCTCACGGTCGGCCAGAAGGTCTCGGTTAGGCGCGGCATCGGCGCCTAACCTACTCGTCGCTCAGGCGCGGGTGAAGCGGCGTCCGGCCGTCGGGGACGCCTCCTCGTCGAGGAGAACTCGATCTGACTTGCCCTGCTGAGCCGCTTCGTGCTCCATCTGGGCGATCCTCTCCGGCGTCAGCTCGCCGGCGTTCTCCGCCTCGATCCTGGCCAGCCAGGCGGCCCCCTCCCCCGCCTTCGCCTCGTCGACCTCGACCTTGCCGCGGTCCAGCGACCTGTCGATCTCCTCGAACAGCGCCTCGACCAGCCTCGCCTGCGGGACCTTCCGCAGCGGCTTGCCGTGGGCGAAGATCAGGCCCTCGTTCTTGGCGCCGGTGATGCCGAAGTCGGCGTGCGAGGCCTCGCCGATCCCGTTCACCGCGCAGCCCAGCACCGCCACCTCGATCGGCTCCGCGTAGGACTCCAGCCGCTGCTCGATCTCGGCCACCACCGAGTCCATGTCGAACTGCAGCCGGCCGCAGGTCGGGCAGGCGATCAGCACCGGGCCGCGCTCGCGCAGCTGCAGCGCCTTGAGGATCTCCCAGGCGACCTTCACCTCCTCCTCGGCGTGGAAGGTGGAGAGGCTGATCCGGATCGTGTCGCCGATCCCGTCGGCGAGCAGCGTGCCGAGCCCGACCGAGGATTTCAGCGAGCCCGACCACTTGGTCCCGGCCTCGGTGATGCCGAGGTGCAGCGGGTAGGGGATCTTCTCGGCCAGCAGGCGGTTGGCGGCGATCGTGTCGGGCACGTTGGTCGACTTGATCGAAACCTTGAAGTCGGTGAACTCGAGCCCCTCCATCAGCTCGACGAACTCGATCGCGGCGGCGACCAGCGCCTCGACCGGGCTCTGCCGCTCCAGCCCGTGGAGGTGCTTGGGCAGCGAGCCGGAGTTGACGCCGATTCGCATCGGCACCTCGGCGGCGGTCGCCCGCTCGGCCACCTCGGCCACCTTCTCGCGACCGCCGATGTTGCCTGGGTTGAGGCGGATGCAGTGGGCGCCGGCGTCGATCGCCTTCAGCGCCAGGGTGTGGTTGAAGTGGATGTCGGCGATCACCGGGATCGGCGAGTCGCGGACGATCGTCTTCAACGCCTCGGCGTCGTCGTCGCGCGGCACCGCGACCCGGACGATGTCCGCCCCGGCGTCGGCGACCTTGCGGATCTGCTCCATCGTCGCCGCCAGGTTGGCGGTCTCGGTCTTGGTCATCGTCTGCACGGCGACCGGGGCGCCGCCGCCGATCGGCAC
>VRUE01000004.1:0-7688 GCA_019456285.1 Solirubrobacterales bacterium
ACCTGATCCCCGGCCGTCAGGTAAAGACTGACCGACAGGTGAAAATCGTTCGAGAAATTGGTACAGACTCGCCCGTTCCTATCTGTAACTGTTCACTATTCAGAATAGAACCGATTGCTTGAACCGCAGGCGGTCGGTCCGGGGGTTCATCCCGTGGGTAGTGCATTGGCTCTTCCTCGGACCCCGGAGAACGGAAGGAGAGAGGATGCCAAAGGGCAAGTCCAATAGTGCGGCGTCGCACCTACCGGCGCTGGTGGACCCGCGACTGGTGAAGGCGCTGGATCACGTCCTGCGGCAGCACATCTTGCTCGCCACCGTGCAGGGCGAGGTCAGCCCGAACGAACTGTCCAAGGCGCTCGACGAAGGACTGAGCCAGGTCAGCTACCACGTCAAAGTGCTGCGCGAGGACTGCGAGGGGATGATCGAGGAGACCCGCACCGAGCCGCGCCGCGGTGCGGTCGAGCACTACTACCGCGCCAGCGCCAAGACGCTGCTACCGGCGAAGGCGTGGCGGCGGCTCAAGAAGGGGCTGCGCGCCGCGATCGGCGCGGGCATGGCGAGCGACCTGTTCAACGACCTGGCCGAAGCCCTGAAGGCGGGCAAGCTGCAAGGGGCGCACGACCACATCACCCGCACCCCGCTCGTCCTCGACGCCGAGGGGCAGCGCAACGTGAAGACAATCGCGGAGCGGGCGAGCGGGGAAGTCGAGGACGAGCAGCGCGCGAGCGCCGAGCGCATGGAGAAGGCCGACGGCGAGGGCGGCAAGGCGACCGGCTACACCTTCGCGCTTCTGGCCTTCGAGGCCGCCTGGGAGCCCGCCGACTTCCACGCCCTCCTGGCGCACGCCGGGAGCGCGGGGGCCGCGTCAACTGACGGGGCGGGGCACGACGGCAGCGGTGGCAGGAAGGGCGGCCGCAGCAGGGGGCGCAAGGCGGGGGGCGCCGCGAAGTAGGCCGGACCGCGCGGGTGTTCGGCCTCTTGAGAAAGGCGAGGCGGCGCGGTGGGCGGGCAGGCCCTCCGCTCGCCCGCCTCGATCAACGCCAGCGGGCCCGCCGAGGGAAAGATGACGCCCGAGCGAACCTCCCCCAAATATGACGTTGCGATAGTCGAATGCGCGATCCTCGAAGTGGCCGCGGAACTGCACCCGCAGCGTCTGTCGGCGGACGGGCTCTCGCTGAAGATCGTCGGCGACCCCGACGACAGCAGGGAGCTCGAGACAGTGGCCCAGGCGATCCGCAACCTCCGGGAATTCGGCCTGCTCCGCGGCCGAGACGACGAGATCGTGGAGCTGACACCGGCGGCGCTCCGGGCCGTCGCGCTCCTGGCCGGGTAGCGAATGGCTTGGGATCTCACCCGGAGGCGGCAAACGGCAGCTCGCGCTCACGCACGGCCTCGGCTGCGTAACGAATCGCCTCGCGAACGTCCTCGGCCTCCAGGTCTGGGTAGGCGGCGATGATCTCGGGCTCACTCATGCCATCGGCGCGAGCGATGCTGGACGCCTATCTGGACAGGTCGGAGGACTGATTTTGTGGGGACGCTGGACCGGGCTCAGCCGCGTTCGGGAGGCACTGGATAGCGGCCGTGCAGGCGCTTGTGCGCCCGCTCGTAGACATTGCGGGTGTTGGGGTTATCCGGGTGGCGCTCGCCGAAGGCAATGAAGTTCCAGACGAGCCCGCCGTCGGCCGTCTTGGCCAGTTGGAAGACGAAGCCGTAGGGGGCGGCGGAGGCGCCCTCCTGGCCGAGCGGAACGTAGAGCTTTCGGCATCCCGGCAGATGCGTGCCGTCGCTACCCTCGGCTTCGCACGGCCGCCAAACGAGTGCGGCCTCTCAGGCCTCGATTTCCCTGCGGGCGCTTTCTGCCCTCGCACGGGCAATCGCGGTGGGCTCATAGCACTCGACCTCCTCAGCCCACTCCTTGGTGCCGAACTCGATCGAAGCGGGAGGCAATTTTTGCCTGGACTGACTCACGCGGGCAGCATAGGTCGTAGCGCCAATCGATCCCGCAACCTGCCTCTGGCGCTCGAGCAGCTGGCCAGACGGACCTAGCTAGCCCTCGCCGTCGGCAGGCGCGTCGTCGGCGGTCAGTCGCCTGAAGTCCTCCTCGGACGCCGGCTCCAAACCGCGCTCCGCGTACAGTTCGGAGACCGGCGTGATCGGCGGCTCAAGGGTGAGACCACCTTGGCGGTTCGGGACAACCTCGTAGCGCCGGCCGTCGATCTCAACGAACTCGCCGACTTCCAAGTCGAGCTTCTTCACAGCAGTCGCCATGCCCAAATGGTAGCTCCACCGATGGCGTCAGGCCAATCCGTGGGGACGGGATGGGGACAGAATCGACCCCGACTGACCCCCTCTGACCCCGCAATCCCTGCCTAGAAGCCAAGTGCGAACTTGGCGTCCTCGGACATCATCACGCGGGAGACTGGACACAACGGCCCTGCAAATCGACTGCTTTTGATGGCCGTGGGGACGGTGGTGGGGACGGCAAACACAGCCATGCGGCGCGATCCCGCATGTTCAGCCTATGCTCCGCCTGAATGGTGCATTTGAAGGCAATGCCCGACGGGCTCGCGCACGAATCAGAATGAACCGCGATGAGTAGACAGCGCTACGTATCCGACGAGCTGACCCACTTCGTCGGGCGGGACCAAATGCAGAACATGGCTGACGAGGAACGCGAGGGCCGCGAAAGCCAGCTCTATGACAGGCTCATCGCGATCCTCAAGAGCGGCACGCTCGCCACTGGCGGCAAGAGAACCGGCGTCAATGCAGACCCCTCGATTGGGAAGGAGGGGATCACGATAAACAAGGTGATCTCCTACAACGTGGGCTCCACAGACCTCCAAACCATGTTCGACCCTGCGGTGGTCTGCTTCTGTGACATCCCGGTCGGCGATATCGCGATTCACATGTCGAAGTACAGCCCGTTCGGGCTCGCCTTCAGCCGCAATTTCCTCTTGAAGCACGGGGCGAACCCGGTCCTCTACCTGGCGGAAGACGCAGTGATCGACGACGACACCGGCCAGACGAATCGCGACCTGTTCGTCGAGGAAATGAACAGGGTGCTGAAGCTGCTCACCGAACTGCAGTTCGCGACAGATAAGGAGCCCGGCGGAGCGCCGCGGTTTCCAGGCCTGGAGGGTTTGCCAAAACGAATCTCGCACGCAGCGACCCTTGCCCACCAGTTCCTCCTGATCCGTGCCTTCGCCTACGTCAAGGCCTTCCGCGGCGACTCGGCCGACGACGATCCCGAGAACTTCTACATGGAGCGCGAGTGGCGCCGCTATGGAGACCTCGACTTCGCCCTAGACGATGTCTGCCGCGTCTACATTCCGAAGAGGTTCGCGAGGCGACTGCGCGAAGACCTCCCCGAGTACTACGGGCAAGTGACGTTCGCGCAATAGGAGTCTCAAGCGTGACTCCCATGCGTGGGAGTCAGCGGCTTCTCGGGGGCCGAGACAGGATCGCGGGGTTTGCACAAACCTCCGCGATCCTCCCTGCGAAGCCCCGACCCCCGAAAAGCCGCTGTCAGCCCCAGGCAGACCAGCCGTCGCGCCCGCTCAAGCGCTTGACGTGAAGCGCCGAGCGGCTCGGTAGGACGAGGAAGCCGTTGCTGCGCAGCAGGCCCGCCATGACGAGATCGCGGACGGCCCTGGCGAGCGCCATGCCGCCGAGGAGATCGTCGGGGTTCTCGAACAGCTCGCAGGCGATGGCGGGGAACGTCAGCAGCACCGGGTATTCGCGCAGGATCACGTCGAGGATGACGCGCTGCAATTCCTCGTCGGTCATGGCGCTGAGCGAGGGAGCGCGGCGCAGGCGGCGACGCCAAGCGCCGCCGCCGCTCCGCCACATCAAGCCGCCTCCTCACTGAGCGCTGCGACCAAGCCGTGCAGCGCGTCGTGGTGGGCGACGATCTCGGCGTACTCGCTCGCCTCGTCGTAGGCGTTCGCCGCCGCCTCGATAGCCGCTCGCGCCGCCTCGTCGGGGACGCGGACCTGACCCAGCTCCACTCCCGGCAGCAGGCGCTCGAATGCCTCTGCCTCCTGGCGAGCCAGGCCGGGGTTCCTCATCCTCTCGGGGTGGGTCAGATCACTTCGCACGTCCGCCAGCCAGTCGGCCAGCAGGCCGCGGAGGATCGTCACTTGTGAGGGAGGCAGATCGAGCGGCACAGCCCGCCTGCCATGCGTAGGGTTCTTCTCAGCCATGAGGAGCTAACTCTCCTTGTGGTCAGGCGGCCCGTCGCGTTACCGCGCGGCGGGTCGCCGCTTTATTTCGACGCCAGGAGGGTATCAGAGGCGAAGGGGAAACCCCAACGGAGAATTATTCCCCTCGGAGGACTTCTCTGACCCGCGTTGGGTGCAGGCCGACCGCCTGACCAATATCGCGCAGTGACGATCCGGCCTTCTGCGCCCGCTCAAAGCTTTTGCGCCGCGCCTCGCGCGCCGCGGCGACATTGCGCTTGTAGTCGAGCTGCGCGCGCCTCGCCTCGGCGAGCGCTTTCTCCTTTGGAGCATTCGCCATCCGTTGCAGACTATTCGCAGGGAGCCCGTGGTTTCTACGGCGGCCAGTACCATGAGGGGCATGGCCCACGCGACCAAACACGCCCGACCGGAAGTAGAACGACGTCGGCAGGCCGCGGAGCGTATGCGCGGCCTGTTCGCGGACCTGGCACCGGGCCGCAATCTCTCTGACGAGTTGATCGCAGAGCGGCGCGCCGAAGCGCGGGCCGAAGACCGAGAGGCCGCCGAAGAAGCGCAGCGGCTGCGTGGCAAGCGCTGAATCTCCAGCATCGGCCCTCGATGCCTCCGCAGTCCTGGCGCTCCTCAACGACGAGGAGGGCAGCGAGGTCGTCTCCGGCGCAATCGCAGACGGTGCCCTCTCTGCCAACGTCACGTGAGACGCTCATGACCGAGGACTTCGAGGGCAGAATTGACGACGCCCGATTTCCGCTCCTGGTGGCGGACGCAGGGCAGGAGGTCATCGGCTGGGCCGGACTCGCCTCCTACAGCAGCCGTCCTTGCTACGCCGGGATCGCCGAGTGCAGCGTCTACGTCGCGGTCGAGGCGCGGGGTCGCGGCGTCGGCACTTCGCTGACGGAAGCCCTTGCCGGGGCTGCGCTCAGCAACGACTTCCACAAGCTGATCGGCAAGCTCTTCACCGACAACACCGCGAGCATCCGCCTGGTCGAGCGCTGCGGCTTCTCGTCGGTCGGCCTCCACCGTCGCCACGGCCAGCTCGACGGAGCCTGGCGCGACGTGCTGGTCGTCAAGCGGCTGCTGGACGAGGATGGCGATGCCTAAATCGGACGAGCCGCAACCAGGGCGATGGTGAACCCGTCGTAGCCCTTTCCGCCGACGGTCTGGATCGTCGTGGCGCTGACGTGGGACTCGGCGGCGATCATCTCGTGCAAGCGGCGCTGTGCGCGGACCTTGGGGTCTTCGCTGTGCTCGTCCGCCAACTCGCCTGCGCGGACAACGTTGTCGGCGATGATCAGACTGCCAGGGTGTGAGTGCTCAAGCGCCCAGGCGAAGTAGTCGGGACTGCGCTCCTTGTCGGCGTCGATGAAGGTCAGGTCGAACGGACCGGCGTCCTCGGCCGCCAGGTCGGGCAGTAGGTCGAAGGCAGGCCCGACCCGAAGGTCAACGACATCGCCAAGTCCGGCCCGGTCGATGTTCTCGCGCGCGACATCGGCGTAGCCCGGATCGGCCTCCAACGTAGTCAGGCGTCCGTCCTCGGGCAGAGCCCTCGCTAGCCAGATCGTGCTGTAGCCGCCCAGCGTGCCGAACTCCAAGATCGTCCTCGCGCGGATCGCAGAGGCCAACAGGTAGAGCAGCTTGCCCTGCGGTGGCGACACCTGGATCGGTGGCAGGCCCGCCTTCTCGCTCGCTTCGAGCGCGGCGTCCAGCGCCGGGTCCTCCGGTGCCAATAGTCCAGCTACGTATCGATCAACCGCCGACCATCGCTCTTGTTCCACAGCCGAGTGTCTATCAGCGAGGCGATGCAGTGACCGGGCCCGGGGATTGACCCGTGGGGATGGAATGGGCCGACACTGACCCCCCATGACCCCCTCTGACCCCGGAAACCGTGCCTAGAAGCCAAGTGCGAACTTGGCGTCCTCGGTCATCTTCTCGGGGGACCAGGGCGGGTCGAAGATCATCTTGGGGTGGACGGCGCTGACGCCCGGCAGGTCGCCGACGAACTCCTTCATCTGCTCGGAGACCTGGGGGCCGATCGGGCAGGCGGGGGTGGTCAGCGTGAAGGTGACGTAGACGTCCTCGTTCTCGATCTCGACGCCGTAGACGAGGCCGAGGGAGACGAAGTCGAGCCCCAGCTCGGGGTCGATCACCTCCTCGAGCGCCTCCAGCACGTCGTCTTCGGTAAGCGTTTCGGTCTGGTTGTCCGGCATCGGCCTATGGTAGCCGGGTCTGCGGCTCGGGTGGTCACTGGATGGACTCAATTAGGCTGCCGGCTCGATGAGCGACTCGGGCCAGATCCAGCGGCGGTCGATCGGGATCGTCTTCTCAGACGGCGGGCTGCTGGCGCTGACCGCGGTGCGGCCCAAGGTGTCGACGGGACACGGCGAGGAGGAGATCGCGGCGGTCCTGTGCGGGCCCGACGGCGCCCCGGTCGAGGTCTCCGAGGCGCTGCTCTCCACCGAGTACGGGCCGGACGGCGTGCAGCGACGGGCGACGCTGGAGCTCTGGACCGACGGAGAGGAGGGCCAGCCGCTGCGCGGCGCCGGGACGCTGATCAGCTCCAGCTCGGTGCGCCGCCCCGGGTTGAACGCCGAGATCGCCTTCTTCCGCTGGTCGGTCGAGGGGCGGGACGGGCTCGGCCACTACGAGGTGGTGCACGCCGATGGCTGAGACGGGCTCGGCGGTGAGAGCGGTCATCTCCGACTTCGGCGGGGTGCTGACCACGCCGTTGATCCAGTCCTTCATGGCCTTCCAGGACCGGACCGGGATCTCGACCGAGAACCTCGGCGAGGCGATGCGGGCGATCGCCGCGGCGGACGGCGAGAACCCGCTGTTCGAGCTGGAGCGCGGCGAGATCACCGAGGCGGTCTTCCTGGAGCGGCTGGCGGACGGGCTGGAGCCGCTGCTCGGCCACCGCCCGCAGCTGCACCGCTTCAAAGAGATCTACTTCGAGGCGCTGAACCCGAACCTGCCGATGATCGAGCTGATGCGCGAGCTGAAGGAGGCGGGCTACCGGATGGCGATGCTGACCAACAACGTGCGCGAGTGGGAGCCGCTGTGGCGCTCGATGCTGCCGGTCGACGAGATCTTCGAGACCGTCGTCGACTCGGGTTTCGTCGGCTGCCGCAAGCCGGAGTCGCGGATCTACGCGATCGCCCTCGACCGAATCGGCCTGCCCGCCGAGGACTGCCTCTTCATCGATGACGTCAAGGTGAATTGCGAAGGAGCCGAAAAGGCCGGCATGTCCACCGTCCATTTTCAGGACAACGAGCAGGCAACTCCAGAGATTCGAAAAACACTAGGAGCCGAAAACCAAGCAGGTCGGGGGATGCAGCGAGGCCGGTGAGGGGAGCGCACTTTCTGTGCGTGACCCGATCCGGACGACCGAAGACCCCGAGATGCGCCGGTTTGCAGGGTCCTAGGAGCCGAAAACCAAGCAGGTCGGGGGATGCAGCGAGGCCGGTGAGGGGAGCGCACTTTCTGTGCGTGACCCGA
>VRUE01000004.1:7788-58247 GCA_019456285.1 Solirubrobacterales bacterium
TCCGGTCGACCGAAGACCCCGAGATGCGCCGGTTTGCAGGGTCCTAGTTTTCCGAGCCCGCCCTATCCCAGACGTACAGCTCCAACGCCTCCCCGGCCAGCTTCATCAAGCGAGGGGGAGACAGGAGGCCGAGGACGAGCTCCAGGGCGGCCTCCTCGGTGATCCCGGCGTCGACCGCCTCCTCGCCGCGGAAGCCGGCGGCCAGTTTCAGCGCCTCGCGGCGATTCTCGCCGAGCGAGCCGAAGGCGCCCATCAGGAAGTCGCGGTTGGGGATCGGGTGGCCAACCTCGAGCGAGCCGTGCCAGGCGGCCAGCATCGAGAGGTCGTGCTCGTCGAGCTCGGAGAGCGCCTTCGCGTAGTGGGTCTCCAGCTCGTGGTCGGGGATCTCGTCGACCCAGGCCCGCACCGCCTCGCCGAGCAGCTGGCGACGGGCTTCGCGGCCGATCGAGTCCGTGATCGCGCGGATCGCGTCGGCTGGGTCTACGAAGCAGAGGGCCATGCGTTGGGGGCAATCTAGAGGCGCTGGTAGACGGCAAAGCGGAGGCGCGAAACCGCAGTTTGCGGCGGCTGCGCGCCGGGGCCGGTCATAAGCTGGGAAGGGTGCCGCTGAACCTGATCCACGGGCCCCTCAACTCCGGCCGGGCTGGGCTGATCCGGCGCCGCTTCGCCGCGGTGCTCGACCGCGATCCAGTCCTCGTCGTGCCCAACGTGGACGACGTATTTGCCTTCGAGTGCGAGCTGTGCGAGGCGGACGCCGCCGTCGGCGGCTCGACGATGACCTTCGGGGCGCTGTTCCGGGCGGTCGCGACCGCCGGCGGCTCGCCCCCGGGCGCCGAGCTGACCCCGGCCCAGCGCCTCCGCGCCGTCTCCGTGGCGATCGACGAGCGGCGCGACAGGCTGGGCCCTCTGCGGCGCTCCGCCGCCCGGCCCGGCTTCGCGGTCGCCTTCGAGCGCCTCCTCGACGAACTGCAGGCGGCCGGCCTCGACCCGGAGGCGGCCGGGCCCGAGGCCGAGACGCTGGAGGGCTCCGCCTACCTGAGCGACCTCGCGACCCTTTGCGCGGGCTACGCCGAGGTGCGATCGCGCCTCGGCCGCACCGACTCGCACCGGATCGCCCGCGAGGCGATCGCGCTGCTGCGCCGCTCCGGGGGCTTCTGGAACGGCCGGCCGCTCTTCCTCTACGGCCTCGACGACCTCACCCGCAACCAGCTCGAGCTGATCGAGGCCCTCGCCGCGACCTCCGAGGTCACCGTGGCGCTGCCCTACGAGAAGGGGCGGGCCGCGCTGGCCGCCCGCGCCGCGCTGCTCGACCGGCTGCGATCCCGGATCGGGGTCGCGGACGAAACCCGGACCGAGCCCGACCCCGGGAACACCCCGAACGCGTTGCTCTTCCACCTCGAGCGCAGCTTCGGCGCCGCCGACGCGGAGCCGCGGCCGCCTGGTGAAGGTCTGGTCTTCCTGCGTTCGGCCGGCGAGCGCGGCGAGGCGGAGGCGATCGGCGCGGAGGCGGCGAAGCTGGTCGCCCGCGGCGTCGATCCCGCCGAGATCGCGATCGTCCTGCGGGATCCCGCCCGACGCGGCCCGCAGGTCGCCGCGGTGCTGGAGTCATACGGCATCGCAGCCGCCCTGGAGGCGGAGCTGCCGGTTGCCGGGACGGCGGTCGGGGGCGGCCTGATCGCCCTGCTCGAAGCCGAGCTCGGCGCCGGCGGGGCGAGCGACCTGCTGCGCTTCCTGCGCGGGCCGTCCGGCGTGGCCCCGCAGAGCGTCGACTGGCTCGAGCGGGCGGTGCGCCGCGGACGTGTCCAGAGCGCCGCCGCGGCGCTGCAGCTGTGGATGTCGGGGGACCGCGAGCTCCCCCACGACCTGGCACGGATCAGGGGGGCCGTCGCGAGCTCGCCGGCTGCTGCTGCGGCGGCGGTCGGCGACCTCGCCGCGACGATGGCTTCCCGCCCCCTGCGCGGCCAGGGCGACGGGCCGCGCCCCGCCCCGGGCGACGGGCTCGAGCTGCGTGCCGCGGCGGCGATCTCGAAGGCGCTCGCCGAGCTCGCCGAGCTGGGCGGGTTGGCACCGCGGCCCGAGGAGCTGGCCGGGGTGCTGGAGGGCACCGAGTTCCGCGCCTGGAGCGGCCCGGTCGAAGGACGGGTGCGAATCGCCAGCCCCTACCGGTTGCGGGCGGGGCGCTTCGACCACGTCTTCGCCGCCTCGCTCCAGGACGGTGAGTTCCCGCGCCGCGACCGCGGCGGCGATCCATTCCTCTCCGAGCGCCAGCGGGCCTCGCTCGGGCTCGACCCCCGCCGCGACACCGAGGCCGAGGAGCGCTACCTGTTCTACGTCAGCCTCTCGCTGGCCCGCGAGCGGCTCTTCCTCTCCTACCGCGACAGCGACGAGAACGGCGCCGCCGAGGCGCGCTCGCCGCTGCTCGACGACGTCCGCCGCCTGCTGGCGCCACCCCCCGACGGCGAGGCCCCCGACCCGGTCGAGGAGTCGATCGCCCGCGGGCGCGACCTGGCCCGGGTCGTCCACCCGGTCGCCGAGGCGCCGTCCGAGGACGAGCTGGCCCGTGCGATCGCCGCCCACGGAAGGGGCGGCGATGCGGAAGCGCTGCTCGCTGCGGCGGAGGTCGGGGGCGGCCCCCGGCGGCGGGTCCTGGCGCGGATCGAGGCGGCCCGGGCCGCCGAGGCCGCCGCCCGCGCCCCCGGCCCGCTCGCCAACCCCGCCGCGATCGAGTCGCTGGCCACGGTCCCCGCCTACGGCGGGACGACGCTGGAGGAGTTCGACCTCTGCTCCTACCGCTGGTTCGTCTCGCACGAGCTCGACCCCCAGCCGCTCGACCCGGCTCCCGATCCGCTCGTCCAGGGCGGGCTCATGCACGCCGCCCTCGACCGCCTCTACCGCGAGCGGCCCGGCGGCGACCCCCTCCCCCGCCCCGGATCGCTGGGCGCCTGGATAGGGCGGGGGCGGGAGCTGGTCGCCGAGATCGCCGCCGAGCGGCAGCTGGGCGACCATCCCACCGAGCGGGCGATCGTCCGCCGAGTCGAGCGCCTGCTGATCCGCTTCCTGGCCGAGGAGTCGCGGCGCGACACCGGCGGCTTCGAGCCGTGGCTGCTGGAGGCGACCTTCGGCGAGGACGAGGACAGCGAGCGCCCGGCCCTGGAGATCGACGGCTGGGGCCTGCACGGGACGATCGACCGGGTCGACCGCGACGCCCGCGGGCGGACACTGGTCCTCGACTACAAGCTCTCCGGCACCGTCACGCCCCGTGAGAAGCTCGAGGAGAGGGCGAAGCTCCAGCTCCAGCTCTACCTGCTGGCCGTCGCCGAGCATTGGGGCGCGCGGCCCGTCGGTGGGCTCTATCACCCGCTGCGCGGCACCTCGGTGCGGCGCCCGCGGGGCGCCGTGCTCGACGAGGCGGCGGCGGACCTTGCCTCCTACCGGCTCTACGACAACGACCTGGTCGACAACGAGGGGTTCGAGCAGCTGCTGGCCGAGGCGCGACAGAGAGCCGGCGCGATCGTCGACCGGATGCGAGCCGGCGAGATCGGCCGCGACCCCGGCCCGCGGCAGGGGCTGCGCGGCCACGATGTCTGTCCCACCTTCTGCGACTTCGCCCCGATCTGCCGCCGCGACCGGGCGCCGCTGAGCAAGCAGGGCCTCGAGGTGAAGGAGTAGTGAGCGGCGGGCGCACACCGACCCCCGAGCAGGCGGCGGCAATCGGCGCCGCCGGCCGCAACGTGCTGCTCGAGGCGGGGGCCGGGACTGGCAAGACCGGGGTGATGATGGACCGCTACTGCCGGCTGACCTGCGACGAGGGGGTTTCCCCCGACGCGATCCTCGCCTTCACCTTCACCGATAAGGCGGCCGCCGAGCTGCGGCAGCGGATCCGCGCCGAGCTGGCCCGACGCGCCGCGGACGGCTCCGAGCGCGCCCGGGTGCTGCTCGGTGAGATCGGCGGCGCCTGGGTGACGACCATCCACGGCTTCTGCAACCGGCTGCTCGCCGGCCACCCGGTCGCCGCCGGGATCGACCCCCGCTTCCGCGTGCTTGACGCCCCGGAGGCCGAGCGGGCCGCCCGGGAGGCCTTCGACGAGGCGCTGGAGGCGTTCCTCGCGGAGGGTGGCGAGGCGCGCGAGGAGACCGTCGCGGCCTTCGAGATCGACGGGCTGCGGACGATCGTCGGCGGCGCCCACGCGGAGCTGCGCAGCCGCGGCTTCGCCGAGCCGAGCCTGCCGGGCCCGCCGACGCCGGACGCGGCGGCGGCGATCCGCCGCGCCGCCGATGCCGCCGCCGAGGCGCTGGAGGAGCTGAAGCCCGACGACGCCAGGCGCGAGCTCCTGGAGCGGGCCGTGGCGACGCTGGGCGCCGGCCACGACGGGCCACTCGACCTCGACGCGCTGACGGCGCTGAGCACCGAGAGCAAGACGAAGAGCGTCGCCGCGTACCGCGAGGCGATCGACGCGGCGATCGCCCGCACCGCGGAGGCGGGCGAGGGAGGCGAGGCCTACCGCCACGTCGCGACGCTGCTCGAACTCTTCTCCTCGCGCTTCGAGGCGGCCAAGGAGCGCCGGGCCGGGGTCGACTTCGAGGACCTCCAGATCCTCGCCGCCGGGCTGCTGGAGCGGGCCGAGATCGGCGCGGCCTACCGCTCCCGGTTCAGGCACCTGATGGTCGACGAGTTCCAGGACACCAACCGCCTCCAGCTGCGGCTGATCGAGGCGCTGCGCGGGCCGGAGAGCGAGCTGATGGTGGTTGGCGACGAGTTCCAGTCGATCTACGGCTTCCGCCACGCCGACCTCGACGTGTTCCGCGAGCAGCGCCGCCTGATCGAGGAAAGCCCGGGCGGCGAGGTGATGGAGCTGAGCGGCAACTTCCGCTCCCGGCCCGCGGTGATCGGCGCGGTGAACACAATCGGCGCCGCGCTGCTCGGCGACTCGTTCCGCCCGCTGCGGGTCGGCGCCGTGCCGCAAGCGGGCCCTGCCGGCGGAGGCGCGGCGGTCGAGCTGCTGCTCACCGCCCGCGACGGCTGGGACGAAGAGGACATCGAGCTGGAGCCGGCGGTCGACGGCCGCACCCCGCTCAACTGCCTCGCCGAGGCGCGCTTCGTCGCCGAGCGGCTGCGAGCGCTGGCCGACACAGGGGCGGAGCACCGCGAGATGGTCGTGCTGCTGCGCGCCTTCACCCACCTCGACGCCTACGAGGACGCGCTGGAGCGGGCCGGCCTGCGCCCCTACGTGGTCGGTGGCCGTGGCTACTGGTCCCAGCAGCAGGTCTCCGACGTCTGCGCCCTGCTGGCGACGATCGCCAACCCGCTCGACGACCAGGCCCTGTTCGGCGCCCTCGCCTCCCCCGCCTGCGGGCTCTCTCCCGACACCCTCTGGCTGCTGCGCGCCGCGGCCGGCAAGCGGCGCCACGTCTGGCCGGCGGTCGAGCGGGCGGCTGGCCCGGGCGAGCCGGAGCTGGAGGCGCCCGAGCGGCTGGCGCAGATCCCCGCCCCGGAGCGGCAGCTGCTGAGCCGATTTGCCGAGACGATCGGCCGCTTGCGCGAGCGCGGCCCCCGGCTCCCGCTGGCGGGCCTGATCGAGGCGGCGATCGGCGAGACCGGGTACGACCTCGCGGTGCTGATGCGGCCGGCCGGCGAGGCCCGCTTCGCCAACGTGCGCAAGCTGATGCGGCTCGCCACCGAGTTCGAGTCGCGCCAGGGGCGCGACCTGCGCGGGCTGCTCGACTTCCTCGCCTCGCGAGCCGAGACCGACGGCGAGGCGCAGGCCGCGACGGCGGCCGAGGGCCACGACGGAGTGCGGATCATGACCGTCCACAACGCCAAGGGGCTGGAGTTCGGCGTGGTCGCCGTGCCCGACCTCTCACGCAGCCTGCTGGCCGGCTCGCGGCCGCCGCTGCTGGCGCTCGGCCGCGGCGAGGAGCCGCGGGTGGGGATGCAGCTTCGCCGGCTCGGCGCCGGCTCGGTCAACCTCTACTCCTACGCCGAGCTCTGCGAGGAGGCGAAGCAGCGCGACGCCGAGGAGGGGCTGCGGCTCTTCCACGTAGCCGCCACCCGCGCCCGCGATCGGTTGATCCTCAGCGGCGTCGTCAAGCCGAAGGCCGGGCGGGAGACGGCGCCCGGCACCCCGGTCGTCGAGCGGATCGTCGACGCCTTCGAGATCGCCCGCGACGGCGACTCGGCGGTCCCGATCGCCGCGCCCGAGCCGCGCCAGGGGCTCGACGCGGCCTTCGAGCCCTCCGAGATCGCAGTCCGGGCCAGCCTCCCATCCCCCGCGCGAGCCGCCGAGCTGGCGGTGACGAGGCGGGGGGAGGACGCCGCACGCCCGCTTGGCGAAGGGCCGGCGCCGCTGGTCGAGCGCCGCCCTCCGGCCGTGCCGCGCCGACCGCTCTCCTACTCGGCGCTCTCCGCCTACGAGGACTGCCCCTACCGCTTCTACATGGAGCGCGTGCTCGGACTGGGCGCGTGCGTTCGCAGTTATGCCCGCATACCGGGCAAAAGTGCGAACGCACCTGTCTTCTCCTCGGTGCGAGAGGAGCGAGCCGCTCGCGGCAACGCCGTCCACGCGCTGCTCGAGTGGAGCCAGGCCAACGGGTGGCGCGAGCCACCCGGGGAGCTGGCCCGCCGCCACGCCCTCGCCGCGGGCCTCGACCTCGACTCCGGAGGGCCGGTCGAGGAGCTGCTCGAGCCGGTCCGCGGCTGGCTCGGGTCCAGCCTCTTCCGCGAGCGGGTCGCCGCCGGCCAGGCCGAGGCCCGCGCCGAGGTCCCGGTCCTGCTCGGCGTCGCCGGCACGGTGCTGCGCGGCTCGATCGACCTGCTGGTCGAGCGCGACGGCGCCGCGCCGCTCGTCGTCGACTACAAGACCGACCGCCTCGACGGCTCCGACCCGGCCGAGCACGCCGGCCGCTACGAGGTCCAGCGCGGCATCTACGCCCTCGCCGCGAGCGAGTCCCGCGGCGCTCCGCAGGTCGAGGTCGCCTACGTCTTCCTGGAGCGGCCTGACGAACCGGCCATCGCCCTGCTTGGCCCAGCCGAGATGGACGCCGCCCGGGAGCGCCTCGGCGCGGCGATCGAGCGGATCGGGCGCGGTGAGTTCCCGGCCGCCGCGCCCGACGACCGCAGCGAGTCGCTGTGCCGGGGCTGCCCGGCGCTGGGGCGGATGTGCTCGGGCCCTGCTCCAGCTTCTTAGCGAGGCTACCCGGCGCGCTGCCAGCGGCGCGCCCAGGACCGCAGCTCGGCGATCGCCGGCCGCAACTCCGCACCCTTCTCGGTGAGCGAGTAGGTGACCTGAACCGGAGAGCCCGCCTCCACATCCCTCTCAACCACGCCCTCGTCCTCCAGCTCGCGCAATCTCCGCGAGAGCAGCCTGTCCGAGAGCCCCGGCACGGCCCTCGCCAGCTCCCCGAACCTCAGCGGCCGCTCGGTGAGGGCGCAGAGGATCGCCCCGGTCCACCGCTTCCCGATCAGCTCGATCGCGGCATGGAAGTGAGGGCAGACTCCCCGGGACTCCTGGGTCGTGGATGTTGCTTCCACGTTGAGGCAGCTTACTGAACGTAAGTGATGGGCTTAGGACCTTAGCCTGCTTGTATTCGCCCGTGACCGTTCTCGACTGGGGCATCGTCGCCTTCACGCTGGCCCTCGGGCTCTGGGGATACCGGCAGGGCCTGATCGTCGGGGTCCTGACCCTGGTGGGGTTCGGCGCCGGGGCATTTGCCGGTGGCCGAGTTGGGCCTCTGGTGCTGGCGCAGGGGTCCGAGTCACCCTACGCGCCGCTGTGCGCCGCGCTGGGGGCGTTGCTTGTGGGCGCCCTGGTCGCGGTCACCCTGGAGAGCTTCGCGCTGGGGCTGCGGGCGCGGGTGATCCGGGGGAAGGGGCTGCACCTGGCCGACGGAGCGAGCGGCGCGGCGCTGGTCGCCTCGGTCGCGCTGGGGCTCGTCTGGGTCTTCGGCGCGGTAGCCCTGCACGCGCCGGGGACTGCCCAGCTGCGGGCCGACGTCCAGCGCTCGGTGATCCTGCGCAACCTCAACGACATGCTGCCGCCCTCGGGGCCGGTCCTCAACGCCCTCAACCGAGTCGACCCTGCCCCCTCGATCGTCGGGCCGGCAACCCCGGTGGCGCCGCCCGACGCGGCGATCGCCACCGACCCCGACGTGCTGCGGGCGGGCCGCTCGGTGGTCCGCGTCCTCGGCACCGCCTGCGGCCTCGGCACCGAGGGCTCCGGCTGGGTCGGCGCGCCCGGGCTGGTCGTCACCAACGCCCACGTCGTCGCCGGCGAGGACGACACCACGGTCACGACCCAGGACGGCGCCACCCTCGACGCGACGGCGGTGCGCTACGACCCCGGCAACGACCTCGCCCTGCTCCGGATCGGCGCCGACATCCCGGCCCTCTCCGTCGCCCCCGACCCGAGCCGGGGAGAGTCCGGCGCCGTGCTCGGCTATCCGGAAAACGGCCCCTACGCGGTCGCCGCCGCCCGGCTCGGCGACACCCGCGAGGTGATCAGCGAGGACTCCTACGGCCGCGGCCCGATCCGCCGCACCGTCGCCTCCCTGCGCGGCAGCGTCCGCAGCGGCAACTCCGGTGGGCCCCTGGTCGACTCCCGCGGTCGAGTCCTCGGCACTGTCTTCGCCTCCACAACCTCCGGCACCCCGGGCGGTTTCGTCATCCCAAACGAAGTTGTTCTCTCAGCCCTGAGAGAGACGGCGGCGCCCGTCGACACGGGTCCTTGCACGGGCTGAGCTGAGCGGAGAGTAGTACCCGACCCCTCTCCCCACTAGATTTCTCCCTGGTGAAAAGCCTTCTGCCTGAGGTGAAGCGGCGGCGCCGTCTCGTCACCCGCACGCTCCCCCTCATGCTCGTCGCGGTCGTGGCGTTCGTCCTGGGAGCCACGGCCGGGGCGCCGGGGTCGCCCGAGAAGGACGCCGCCGAGCGCTTCACCGAGGCGTGGGCGCGTCAGGACTTCGCCGCGATGCACCGGGAGCTGAACCTGGCCTCGCGCCGAGCCGTCAGCGAGGCCGAGTTCTCAGCCGCCCACCGGGGCGCCGAGGAGGCGGCGACGCTGCGAGGGCTGACTCCGGCCTCCCCACAGGACGCGATCTCCGTGGACGGAGGGACGGTCGTGCCGGTGACGATCGAGGCTCGCACGGTCGCCTTCGGGCGCGTCGAGGCCGACCTCGAGATCCCCTTCTCCGACGGCGGCATCGCCTGGGACCCGAGCCTCGCCTTCCCCGGGCTCGTCAAGGACGAGCACCTGGAGAACCGGATCGAGCTGGCCCCGCGGGCGCCGATCCTCGCCGCCGACGGCTCGGCACTGGCGGAAGGCGCGGCCGGGGCGCGCTCGCACCCGCTCGGCAGCGCCGCGATCGACGTCGCCGGCGAAGTCGGAGCCGCGGACGACGCCGACCTCGCCGCCCTGGCCCGCCAGGGGTTCCCGCCCGGCACTCCGGTCGGGATCAGCGGCATCGAGCAGGCGCTCAACGCGCGGCTGGCCGGCAGGCCGGGCGGCTCGCTGCTCGCCGTCTCCGACTCGGGCGGGTCGGCGAGGATCCTCGCCCAGTCGGAGCCCCGGCCCGGCGCGCCGGTGAAGACCACGATCGACCCCGACCTCCAGGCCTCCGCCGTCTCGGCCCTGGCCGGGCGCTTCGGGGGAATCGCCGTTCTCGACGCCCGCAACGGCGATGTCCGCGCCCTCGCCGGCCAGGCCTTCTCGGCGCCCCAGCCTCCCGGCTCCACCTTCAAGATCGTCACCACGACCGCGGCGTTGCAGCGAGGCGTGCTCTCGCTCGACGACGAGTTCCCGATCCTCGACGGGGTCAACGTCGGAGGGCGCTTCATCAGCAACGCCGGTGGCGAGCTCTGCGGCGGCACCTTTCCGGAAGCGTTCGCCGAGTCCTGCAACGCCGACTTCGCCCCGCTCGGGCCGATGATCGGCAACGACGCGCTGGTGGCGACGGCGGAGCGGCTCGGCTTCAACTCGCCCCCCAGCCTCTACGCGCCGCGAATCGTCCGCGCCGTCGACCCTCCCCAGCCGACCATCCCCGTCGAGATCGGCGACGACCTCGATCTCGGTGTCAGCGCGATCGGGCAGGGCGAGGTGCTGACGACGCCGCTGCAGATGGCGAGCGTCGCCCAGACGGTCGCCAACGGCGGCGTCCGTGAACCGACATCGGTAGTCGCCAACCGCAAGCTGCGGCCCGAAGCCGAGCCGGTGCGGGTGATGTCGCGGAGGATGGCCCACGACCTGACCGACCTGATGGTCGGGGTGGTGACGGGCGGGACGGGGATCGCGGGTGCGATCGTGGAGGCGCAGGTGGCCGGCAAGACCGGAACGGCGGAGCTGGGCCCCGAGCCCGGCCAGGAGGATCCTGCCGAACCGATCCAGATCAAAGACGCCTGGTTCACCGCCTTCGCCCCCGCCGACAGCCCGAGGCTGGCGATCGCCGTGATGCTCGTCGACGCCGGCGCCTCCGGCGGCGAGGTCGCCGCCCCGGCGGCGGCGCAGGTCCTCTCCGCCGGCCTCTAGCGGCGGGCCGGGCTAGAGATCGAGCGTGACCTCGGCGGGGCCGTCGGGCCCGGGGATCTCCAGGATCAGCGGCGGGTTCTGGGAGGCGGAGTCGGAGAGCAGGAAGAGAATCAGCGAGCCCTCGATCGGCCCCTGCTGGGGGGTCGAGTCGAGCGCCGGCAGCTGGTCCTCGGCGCCGAGGTCGGCGCCGAGGTGGAGCGCGTAGAGGCTCTCGCTCGGGATCGACTCGTAGACCTCGCCGTCGGCGTCGGAGATCGTCATCGAGTCGGGCAGGGGCTGCGGGCTGTCGGCCTCGTTCTCGATCTGGAAGAAGACGCCGAAGTAGCTGGCGTCGGGCGGGGGCGGGGGCTGGTCGACCAGATAGGCGGAGTCCTCGGTGTCGCTCGGGTTGAGGAAGCGGGAGAAGATCGCTTTGTACTGGACCTCTCCCAGCTCGACCGGCTCGCCCTCCACCACCTCCTTCGAGTGGCTGGAATAGCCGCAGGCGGAGACGGCGAGAGCGGCCGCGCAGAGCGCCAGCGCGGCGAGAAGCGGCAGGATGAGTCTGCGGTGGCGGGGCATCGGCGGCGGGAGTTTATAAGGGCCTAAGCAGATCAAGGACTCTCTTTCCGCACTTCTCGCCCCCAATGCTGGAGGGGCTCTCACTGCGGATCGCGATGAACGCCGAGGCGTGGGGGGAGAAATAGACGTTGAGAAGTGCGGAAAGAGAGTCAAGGACGGCCCCGAGATGCTCGATTATGCGGCAAAGACCGGGTGCGGCGCCGCTCGCGGCGCGCTATCATCATCTGTCGGAGGCGCCGGAAAGGAGAGTGGTCATCTTCACCAGTGTCAGTCGCAATTCGGTCGCCGATAGCCTTGCCACCGGTATGGTCCCCGGCTCGGGGACGTTTTTTTGTCTCGACTGCAGCTCCCAGCTCTCGCTCCGCGAGAATGATCGCCTACCCGACTGCCCCCGCTGCGGGGCCTCCAGATTCCGCCGCGACTCGATCTTCGAGTCGATGCAGGACGGAGAGACCACCGCCGAGCTTGCCATCCCCTCCCACCTGACGCCCCCGGGCTGGCTGCAGAAGGCGCGGGCGGAATTGCCCCGCCACAGCCGCTACCTGGTTTGCGGCGGCGACGAGGAGGAGATCCGGGTCTTCCCGGTCAAGCGCGGCTGGATCCGGATCGGCCGCAGCGTCACCGCCGATGTCCGCCTCAACGATCCAAGCGTCTCGCGCCGCCACGCGCTGGTGGTCTCGGAACCCGATGCGCCGTTGCGGGTGCTGGACGACCGCAGCCTCAACGGCGTCTTCCTCAACGGCGTCCTGATCGACTGGAGCAAGATGGCGGATGGGGACGAGCTGAAAATCGGCCGCTACCGCCTCTTCGTCTTCGCGCTGGGAAGCTAAAGATCTAAGCGCCGCGGTTCCGGCCACCCTCGGTCGTAGCATGGAGAGTGTGAGTGCCGCGCCCGATCCAGTCGACCCCGCATTCCCGCCGGGCGCCCCCGGGATATCCGCAGCGGCGGACCGGGCGCGCGAACGGTTGCACGAGGAGATCGAGCGGATGCGGGTCGGAGTCGAGGAGATGCTGGCCGAGCAGGAGGGCGGCGACGGCGAGCTGCGGCGTGAGCTGGAGGAGCTGCGGAGGGAGACCCGGCGCTACGTCAAGCGGCGGGTTCGCAAGAGCGAGAGGCGAATCGAGAAGTCGGTGGGCAAGATCGACGAGCGGACGCGGGAGCTGGAGCGGCGGCTGGACGGCGTCGAGCAGGACCGCAAGTACGCCGAGTGGCGGATCCACGCCAACACCGAGGCGATGCTCGACGGCTTGCTGCGCGAGATAAGAGCTATCGCGGACCTTCTAACTCGAACCCGCTGAGCAAGGTCGCAAGGGAGGGACGGGTGCCCCTCCGACGGAACTTGTGAGCCGCAATGCGTCGGCGCCCTCGCCAAGTGCGGGCGCGGGTTCAGGCGGAGGGGCGCCCGTCCCTGCACCTACTCGGTCGAGATAGAAGGATCCGCCTGAACCCTGTGCGGCACGACCATCAGGAAGTTGTCCGCGGCATCGGCCGCCAGGCCGAGCATCCGGTCGGCCTCTTCGTTCTGGTCGGTGGCGCGTAGCTCATCTGCGTAGTGGCTGAGAAGGTCGTCTATGTCCAATGGGCCCTCGGCGTCAAGGTCCTTCAGCTCCACTTTGGCGCCCTCGCCGAGGCGGCTCTGGATGACGTCGCGGTCGATGCCGAAGGCGTTCTGGCGGACGTAGACGCGGCCCCCGGTCATCCCGGCACAGGCCCAGGGGCCGATGTCGCCGAGCACCACGGCGCGGCCCGAGGTCATGTACTCGAAGGCGAAGCCCTTGGCGTTGGCGCGGTCGACGATGCAGCCGCGGCTGTCGTCGACCTCGTGCTCGGGCTCGCCGGCCAGCACCACGTCGGCGCCGGAGAGGCGGATGCAGAAGCGCGAGTCGGCCGAGCCCTGGACGAAGAGGCGGCCGCGCTGGGCGCCGTAGGCGAAGGACTTGCCGACCGAGCCGTTGAGGCGGCGGCCCTTGGCGCCCTTGCCCTTCAGCACCGCGACGGTCCCGCCCAACATCCCCTTGCCGACGCCGTCCTGGGCGCCGCCCTCGACCCGGATCGAGACGCCGTAGGCGTTGAAGGCGCCGAAGCCCTGGCCGGCGACCGAGCCGCCGTTGAACTCGAGGCTGGCGAGCACGTCCTCGCCCGGCTCCGGGCCGTCGCCGAAGATCCGGGAGCGGGCGATCGCCCCGGCCAGCTCGGTGCCGAGGACGCGGTCGTGGGCGTCGGTGGGACGCGGGAACTCGCTGCGGATCGTGCGCCCGAAGCAGACCTCGCCGGCGAGGGCGGCGATCTGCGCCGAGGCCTGCTTGGCCTCCATCCGGATCGGGCGGGCGACGACCAGGCCGGCCTCGGCGCGAGCCTCGGCCTCCCTGGGGGCCGGCAGATCGAGCGGCTCGAGGTCGAG
Organism: Solirubrobacterales bacterium; assembly: GCA_019456285.1. Lineage (GTDB taxonomy): Bacteria > Actinomycetota > Thermoleophilia > Solirubrobacterales > 70-9 > VRUE01. The sequence goes on from VRUE01000004.1 coordinate 21,269, forward strand.
GAACTCATCCAGCGGGGTGATCAGCGACGTCAGGTCGATCTGCTCGTGGTGGGAGATCTGCTCCAACAGGTCGTAGCGGCCGACCAGGTCCTGGGCGCGCTCGTAGCCGAGCGAGGCGGCGACCTCTTTGACCTCCTCGCCCACCGCGGCGAAGAAGCGGGCGCAGCTCTCGGCCGCGCTGTCGACCTCCTGCGGGGTGAACTTCTTGAGGCCGTGCTGCTGGGCCTGCTCGGTGGTTTCGATCTGGGTGGCGATCCCGACGTGGCAGGTGTCGAGCTGGCAGCCGCGGCAAATCGTGCAGCCGAGGCTGACCATCGCCAGCGTGCCGAAGCCGACCCGGTTGGCGCCGAGGCAGTGCAGCTTGACGATGTCGTGCCCGGTGCGGTAGCCGCCGTCGGCCCAGATCTCGACCCGGTTGCGAATGCCCGCCTCCATCAGCGCCCGGTGGACGGCTCGGGTACCGATGTCGGAGGGCAGGCCGACGTGGCGCAGCGCGTGCTGGCGGGCGGCGCCGGTCCCCCCCTCGAAGCCCGAGAGGGTGATGATGTCGGCGCCCGCCTTGGCGATCCCGAGGCCGATCGTGCCGATGTTCGGCACCACCGGAACCTTGACCGAGACTCGCACGTCGGGGTTGACCGTCTTCAGCTCGTCGATCAGCTCGGCGAGGTCCTCGATCGAGTAGAGGTCGTGGTTGTTGGAGGGCGAGATCAGGTCGGTGCCGGGGGCCGCGTTACGGGCGGCGGCGACCTTCTCGGAGACCTTCTTGCCGGGCAGGTGGCCGCCCTCGCCGGGCTTGGCGCCCTGGCCGATCTTGATCTCGGCTACGTAGGAGGAGTTGATCATCTCCGCTGAGACGCCGAAACGGCCCGAGGCGACCTGCTGGCCGCGCCACTTGCGGTAGTGGCCGTACATGTCGCGGATCTCGCCCCCCTCGCCGTTGATGCAGAGGACGTTGATCGCCTTCGCCGCCTCCGCGTAGGCGCGGAAGGCCGGCTCGGACTGCGAGCCGAAGCTCATCGAGGAGATCACGACCGGGTAGTCGTGGTGACCCACCCCGGCGTCGACCGTGGCCGGGTCGACCGGCTCACGGTCGCCCTTCAGCCCGATGATGTGCCGCATCGAGATCGGGTTCTGGCGCTCCAGGTCGCGCACCTTCTCGGAGTACTCGGCGTAGGAGCCGGAGCCGTTGGCGGTGGCGATCGCCGCCTTGTAGACCCTGGGGTAGAAGCGGAAGGTCTTGGCCGGTTTTGCGTCCTCGTCGCCGGCCAGGACCCGCGCCCGCTCGTTGTTGTCCTCGTCGAGGTCGGCGAAGCCGGCGCCGCCCCGTTCGGAGGCGGCGAACGCCTCGGTCTGGAAGATCTCGACCAACTCGGGCTTCACCCCGATCGAGGAGAACTGGCGGGCGTAGCCGCGCACCTCGTGGATCCCGATCGTCGAGATCACTTTCTCGATCCCCTTGGTTAGCGCATCGCAGAGGTTGGAGATGTCGGTCTGGTAGTCCTCGACGCAGACGACCTCGACCATCGTGTACGGGCAGACGCCGTTGGCGCCGAGCCCCAGCGCCAGCATCGTGTCGTGGACGTTGCGAATCGCCGCCGAGCGCAGCACGATGCCGCAGCGGCGGCGCAGGTTATCCTCGCCGGGCTCGACCCGGAACTGCTTCAGCGCCTGGTCGACCGCGGAGGTGGCCAGGTGCGGGTCGAGGTAGCGGCGCTCGGCGTCGTAGACGGTGCGGTCGGTGAGCACCAGCAGCTCGGCGCCGTCGCGGATCTTCTTCACCGCCTCCTGCTTGATCCGCTCGATCGCCCCCCGGGTCGTCTCGGACTCGAGCAGGGAGATGTCGACCGCGGCCGCACGGCCCCGGAACTCCTCCCAGAGGTCCTCGAGCAGGTGGGTGCGGTGCTCACGGGCGATGCGGCGGTACGTCTTGTCGGAGAGCGGCGCCATCCCGTGGTGGCCGCCGAGGATCACCGGGAACGAGGTCTCGACCGTGCCGGTGTCCTCGCCGGCGGCGGCGAGCGAGGGGCGGCGCCCGAACACCGCACGGGTCGAGAAGTGCTCGACCTCGCGCTCGCGGTCGATCGCCGGGTTGGTGACGACGGCGACCGTCTCCTTGAAGTAGTCGGCGAGGTTCTGGCGCTCCGGCGAGAGGGCGGCTAGCGGGCCGTCGTAGCCGAGCGAGCCGATCGGCTCGGCGCCGTTCGAAGCCATCTGCTGGACGAGTTTGACGTCGTCGCGCTGCCAGCCGAAGCCGGCGAGGACGCGGTCGGTGACCTTGACCGGCTCCTCGGGGCCGGCGTCGGAGTAGCCGGGGACCTCGCCGCCCTCCAGCGGGCCGCCGGTGTCGAGGGCGCGATCGTAGGGACCGGCCCGCTCGGCGCCGGTGCGCCGCAGCCAACGCTCGCGGACGATCCGCAGCATCTCATCGTGGGGGTGCAGGGTGGAGCGCTTGCGCTCGCGGTCGATCCTCACCAGCACCTTCTCGCCGGGGGCGAGCGGCTTCGGCTCGGAGACCATCGAGCCGACCGAGACGACGCCCGGCTCGGAGCTGAAGACGAAATCCTCCGCCGTCTCGACCTGCCAGAGCGGCCGCAGGCCGAGCGCGTCGGCGGAGAACACGCACTCGTCGGTGTGGCGTGCGATCAGCGCCACCGGGCCCTGGGCGAACGGCCCCATCGCCTGGCGCAGGTACATGTAGAAGGGGTGCAGGTCGGCCGGCAGCAAGCGGATCTCCTCGACGACCGGCGGCACGACCATCTCCATCGCCTCGGCGAGGCTGAGCCCGTCGCGGCTGACCAGGGTGTCGATCGTCCGGTTGAGGTCCTGCGAGTCCGAGGAGCCGGGCTGGATCGGGACGCCGAGCATGCGCGCCTCCTGGCGCAGCTGCTCGATCGTGTTGATCTCACCGTTGTGGCCGAGCATCGAGAAGGGCTGGACGCGCTTGAAGGAGGGCCAGGTGTTGGTCGAGTAGCGGTTGTGGCCGAAGCAGCCGACCGCCTCGAAGCGCTCGTCGCGCAAGTCGGGGTAGTAGGCGTCCAGGACCTTGGGTGTGCCCATCACCTTGTAGACGCAGGTCGTCGCCGAGAAGGAGGGGACGTGGACGTCGAGCCGCTGCTCCAGCTCGATCAGCAGGTCGAAGAGGACGCGGTCGCGGCGGGAGGCGTCGGCGACCAGGCCGGCGATCTGCCAGAAGTGCGGCTCCTCCTCGCGGGCGGTGGGGCCGAGCGCCGTCGAGTCGACGACGCCGATCCGCTCGGCGAGGATGCGGAAGCCCCCCCGCCCGAGCAGCTCGCGGGCATCGTGCTGGACCCGCTCGCGGTCCCGGGGGCGCTCGACGAAGACGTGGGCGACCGCGAAGGCGTCGCCGAGGGCCAGCGAGGGGTCGTGGCCCCCGACCCGCACCTCCTCGGCCCAGATCTTGCGCGGGATGTCGAGCAGCACCCCGCAGCCGTCGCCCTCGCCGTCGACGTTGCCGGCCCGGTGCAGCATCTTCTGCAGCGCCTGGATCGCCCGTTCGAGCGGCTCGCGGCCGGGCGTCGCGTCCTTGCGGACCGAGGCATAGATCGCGCAGGCGTCCTTGTCCTCAACGCTGGGCGGCGAGACGAGCGGCCGGTATGGAAGCTCAGGCGAGTAACGCCCCGAAACCGCGTCAGAAGCTGACTGGTGCTTGGACATCCAACCTCCCGGTTTCCGCGCCTTCTTCGAGCGGGCGCGCGACGGGTTGACGAGTCACCGCATTATAGGCCGCAGCGACCCGCCGGACAACCTTCTCTAAAGCTCCGGGACGTCGGCGCCGTGGGGGGTGAAGGGGAGGCGGCGGACCTCGGCCCAGCCCTGGCAGCGACGCTCCAGCTCCTCGGTGACCTTGCCGGCGTCCTGCCAGGTCGTCCAGACGAGGACGGTGGGGCCAGCGCCCGAGATCGTCGCCCCGAGGGCGCCCAGCTCGGCGGCGGCGTCGACCAGCTCCATCGAGCGGGGGTAGAGGTCGCGGCGGCGCGGCTGGTGGATGCGGTCGGCGAGCCCGCGGCGAACCAGGTCGAGGTCGGCCCGCTGCAGGCCGAGCACCAGCTGCGAGGCGGCGGAGACGTTGGCGACGGCGTCGCTCAGCGGGACCTCGGCCGGAATCGCATCGCGGGCGCGCTCGGTCGATACCTCCTCGGCGGGGATCACCGCGACGCCCTCCAGGCCGTCCGGGGGGTCGAAGCGGGCGGCGCTCGGGGCGCCCCCGTCCTCCCGGCCGCAGATCACGAACCCGCCGTAGATCGCCGCGGCGACGTTGTCGGGGTGGCCCTCCAGCGCGGTCGCCCGCACCAACATCTCCTCCCTGGAGAGCGCCAGCTCGAAGAGGTGGTCGGCGGCGAAGAGCCCGGCGACGATCGCCGCGGCGCTGGAGCCGAGCCCGCGGGCGAGCGGAATCCCGCCGAGCAGCCGGAAGGCGATGCCGTCGGCGGGATGCAGGCTCTCGAAGGCGCGCACGATCAAGTTGTCGCGCCCGGTCGGCACATCCATCCCGCCCGGGTCGAAGCAGAACTCGCCGGCCTCCTCGACCTCCAGCTCCAGGTGCATCGCGACGGCCGCGGCCATCACGTCGTACCCCGGGCCGAGGTTGGCCGAGGAGGCGGGGACGCGGACGAGTCGGCGGCGGACGGTCACTCGAAGACCGCCCGCTCCACCGCGCTCAGGTCGTTCTCGCAGTTGACGACCGCGGGGGCCTTGGAGAGGGCCGTGTCGGGGTCCTTGAGGCCGTGGCCGGTGAGGACGCAGACGACCGACTCGGGCGGGGCCGCGTCCTCGAGGACCGGCATGCCGTGCGCGAGCAGGCCGGCCACCGAGGCGGCGGAGGCCGGCTCGCAGAAGACGCCCTCGTTGGCGGCGAGCCAGCGGTAGGCGTCGAGAATCTGCTCGTCGGAGACGGCGGCGACCCGGCCGCGCGACGCGGTGAAGGCGGCCATCGCCTCCTCCCAGCGGGCCGGGTTGCCGATCCGGATCGCCGAGGCCACCGTCTCCGGTTCGGCGACGGGGGCGCCGTGGACGAGCGGCGCCGCCCCCTCGGCCTGGAACCCATAGAGCACGGGCGCCGCCCCCCCCTCCTGAAAGCCGCGCCAGTAGGCGGTCACGTTGCCGGCGTTCCCGACCGGGATCGCCAGCGCCCCCGGCGCCTCCCCCAGCTCCTCGACCACCTCGAACGCGGCGGTCTTCTGCCCCTCGATCCGGTAGGGGTTGACCGAGTTGACCAGTTCGATCGGGTGCTTGCCGGCGAGGTCCCGCACGATCCGCAGCGCGTCGTCGAAGTTCCCCTGCAGGGCGACGACCCTGGCCCCGTGCATCAGCGCCTGGGCCAGCTTGCCGATCGCGATCTTCCCCTCGGGGACGATCACCGCCCCGCGCAGCCCGGCCCGGGCGGCGTAGGCGGCGGCGCTGGCCGCGGTGTTCCCGGTCGAAGCACAGATAACCGCCTCGGCGCCCCTCCCCTTGGCGCGAGAAACGGCGACGGTCATCCCCCGGTCCTTGAACGAGCCGGTCGGATTCGCCCCCTCGAGCTTCAGGTACGCCCGAACACCAAGCCTCTCCGACAGCCGCGACGCCTCGATCAGCGGCGTCGACCCCTCGTTGAGAGTGACTACGGGATCGCCTGCCTCCAGTGACAGCCGATCTCGATAGCGATCTATAAGAGGAGTTGGCACTACCGACGGCCCCGAAAACCAAGCAGGTTGGTGGACGCAGGGAGGTCGGTGAAGGGAGCGCACATTTCCGTGCGTGACCCGATCCGACCGACCGAGGACGCCAAGATGCGTCGGTTTGCAGGGGCCGTCAAACAAACTCCTCCTCGATCACGCGGATCGAGCGCGGCGCCGATCGCAGATCCTCCAGCTCCCCGATCTCCTGCATCGCCGCTGCGAACCGCGACTCCAGGCACTCGTGCACGACCATCACCAGCCGCGCGTCGTCGTCGACCCCGCGCTGCACGACGCTCTTTACCGAGATCTCGTTGTCGCCCAGCACCCGGGCGATCTTGGCGAGGACGCCGGGGCGGTCGGCAACCTCCAGGTGCAGGTAGAAGGAGGAGACGACATCGGTGACGACCGGCAGCTCCTGGCGCGTCTCGTGGACCGGCGCCTCGCCGGCCAGGATCGAGACGACGTCCCCCAGCACCGCGGAGGCGGTCTGGACGCCGCCGGCCCCCGGCCCCGACATCGTCACCTCGGTGATCGCCGGCGCCTCGACCATCACCGCGTTGAAGGGGCCGCTGACCGGCGCCAGCGGGTGGCCGGCGTAGAGGAAGCAGGGGAAGACGCGAACGCTGATCCCGCCCTCGTGGCGCTCGGCGATCCCGAGCAGCTTCAGCGAGAGGCCCAGCTCCTTGGCGTAGGCGAGGTCGTCGGGCTTGACCTGCTCGATCCCCTCGTAGGCGACCTCGCCCAGCGTCACCGGGGTGTGGAAGGCGAGGCGGGCAAGGATCGCCATCTTCGCCGCGGCGTCGGCGCCGTTGACGTCGTCGGTCGGGTCGGCCTCCGCGTAGCCCAGCTCCTGGGCGCGGGCCAGCACGTCCCCGTAGGCGGCGCCGGTCGCCGCCATCTCGCTGAGGATGAAGTTGGTGGTGCCGTTGACGATGCCGAAGACCTTGGCAACCTCGGTCGTGCCGAAGCTCTCTTGGATCACGCGGACGATCGGGATCACCCCGGCCACCGCCGCCTCGAAGCGAAGCTGAACGCCCGCCTCGCGGGCGACGCCGAACAGCTCCTCGCCGTGCCGGGCGAGCAGCTGCTTGTTGGCGGTGACGACCGGCCGCCCCGCCCGCAGCGCGTCCAGCACGTAGGCACGCGCCGGGTCTGTCCCGCCGATCAGCTCGACGATCAGGTCGGAGCGCCCGAGGATCTCGCCGAAGTCGCCCTCGCTGCGGGTCAGCGTCCCGGCCAGCTCCGGCCGCCGGCCGCTCGCCGCCTCGACGGCGCCGGCCCGCTCGGCGAGCAGCTCGGCGAAGGCACGACCGACCGTGCCGCGCCCCAACAGCCCGATGCGAACCGGGTCAGGAGACATCGCGGGCGGTGAGGTCCTCGTAGGTCTCGCGCCGCACCACCAGACGCGCCTCGCCGTCGCGGCAGAAGACGACCGGCGGGCGCCGCACGCCGTTGTAGTTGCTCGCCGCCGCGTAGCCGTAGGCGCCGGTCGCGGGCGTCACCAGCACGTCGCCGACGGCCGGTGCGGCAAGCATCGCGTCGCGGACGAGGATGTCGCCGGACTCGCAGTGCATGCCGGCGATCGTCGCCAGGGTGTCGGGGGCGGCACCGGCCCGGTCGGCGATCGTCGCTTCGTAGCGGGACCCGTAGAGCATCGGCCGCAGGTTGTCGGACATGCCGCCGTCGACGACGACGTAGGTGCGAACGCCGGGGATCTCCTTCACGGTGCCGACCCGGTAGGCGGTGACACCGGCGTTGCCGACCAGGGAGCGCCCCGGCTCGACCAGGATCCGCACCCCGTCACCGAAGACCTCGGCGACGCCCCGCACCTTGAAGTCGACGTAGGCGTCGATCGAGGGCGGCTCGTCCTCGCCGGTGTAGGCGATGCCGAGCCCGCCGCCGACGTTGACCGCCCTGCACCACTCGCCGGCCAGCTCGCCGAGCGCCCGGATCGCCAGCATGTAGGGCTCCAGCGCGAAGATCTGGGAGCCGATGTGGGCGTGCAGCCCGACCAGGTTCAGCGTCTCGGAGGCCAGCACCCACTCGATCGCCCGCGCCGCCAGCCCGTCCCCGAGCCCGAAGCCGAACTTCGAGTCGAGCTGGCCGGTCTGCACGTAGTCGTGGGTCGAGGGCTTGATCCCCGGCGTGACCCGGATCAGCACCTCCTGCGGCCCGTCGAGCAGGCGCTCGCAGCGCTCGATCTCGTCGAAGGAGTCGAGGATCAGGTGGCCGACGCCGGCGCGCGCCGCGAAGAGGATCTCCTCGTCGCTCTTGTTGTTGCCGTGCATGTGGATGCGGGCCGGGTCGAAGCCGGCGCGCAGCGCCATGTGCAGCTCGCCGCCGGAGGCGACGTCGACCGAGAGCCCCGCCTCGGCGAACAGCCGGTAGGCGGCGGTGCAGGGGAAGGCCTTGCTGGCGAAGAGGACCTCGAAGTCGCCGGTCCGCCGCTCGAACGCCTCGCGGTAGGCGTGGGCGCGGGCCCGCATGTCGTCCTCCGCATAGATGTAGGCGGGGGTGCCGAGCTCAGCGGCGAGGTCGACGAGATCGCAGCCGGCGATCTCGAGGTGGCCGCGCTCGTTGACGCGGCTCCCGCCCGGATAGACCGGGGAGCCCGCGATTGGGTCAGCCACTGCACCCACCTGTCCACGCTCCGTCATCGGACGGCATTGTGACGGGAAAGGGCCCGGGAAGCCGAGCCCTCACGGGGCTACAGGTAGCCGAGGGGATCGGTGGGCGCGCCGCCGACCCGCACCTCGAAGTGGAGGTGATCGCCGTAGCAGTGGCCGGTGCAGCCGACGTATCCGATCACGCTCCCCTGAGAGACGCTCTGGCCGGAGCCGACCGCGAACGAGGACTGGTGGGCGTAGCAGGTCTGCAAGCCGCCGCCGTGGTCGAGGCAGGTGAAGTTGCCGTAGCCGCCGCTGCCGGCGTCGGACTGGAGCAGGACAACCGAGCCCGAGGCGGCGGCGCGGATCGGCGTACCCGCGGGGACGGCGATGTCGATCCCCTCGTGCATCCGGCCCCAGCGCGGCCCGAAGCCGGAGACGACCGGGCCGTTGACCGGCCAGATCAGCTGGCCCGAGCCGTGGCGGATCGGCCCCGCCGGCAGCGGCGCCGAAGAGGTCGACTGGAGCTGGGCGGCGATCTTCGCCTGGATCCCGGCGAGGTTGCCCTCGACGTGGCGGGCGCGATCGTCGATCTTCGCCAGCGCCGCCCCGCGGCGCTTCCTCGCCGCGGCCAGCACCGCCTGGCGCCCCTGGACCGCGGACCGGGCGCTGGCCAGCGCCTGCTGCTCGGCCGCGATCGCGTCGCGGGCAGCCTCGATCCGCTCCTTGACCGTGCGCAGGCGGGCGACGGTGCGCTTCACCTGATCGCGCAGGTCCCGCACCCGGTCGACGATCGCCTCGTCGAGCCCGTGGATCCGGTTCAGGTACTCGGTGCGGCCGACCAACTCGTCGAACCCGTCGGCGCCGACGATCATGGTGAGAATGTCGGGTGTGCCGGCCTCGTAGATCGCCACCAGCCGCTCGCGCAGCGCCACCAGAGCCCGCTTCAGGTGCTCGCGAACCACAACGAGGCGTTTCTTCGCAACCTCCAGCTCTGTGACCGCGCGGTCCAGCTCGGCCTGCTTCGCGTCGAGGCGGACCTGCGCCGCCGCCTCCCGCGCGCGCAGCGCGGCGACCTCGGCCGTGAGCCGCTCGATCCGCTCCCGGTAGCGGGAGATGGTCGTGGTCAGCACGCCCTGGCGATCGTGGATCTCGTCCAGCTTCGCCTGCTTGGCGTCGAGCTCGGACTGGAGGTCCTCGGCCGGCGCGGCCGCACTGAAGACGAGCAGCGCGACGAGCGCCGCCGCGGCGGCGAGAAGAGCCGCCGGGGCAAGGCGAGTCTTGAGCATGACGGCGAGGCTAGCTGACACGGGAATCCCTCCGACGGCGAGCTTGAGAGCTGCAATCCGGCTTGCGATCAGGGATCGCCGGGCGCCCGCTCCACCTCCAGCAGGCCTCCCGGCGCCTCTTCCTCGATCTGGAGCGTAGTGTGATCGATCTCGAACCGCTCGTGCAGCAGGACCTCCAGTCTACGCCGGATCAGGTCGCGGTCGCAGCCGCCGGAGACGACGACGTGGGCGGCCAGCGCGCCGAACCCCGGCGTCACCGTCCAGACGTGCAGGTCATGGACGGAGCGGACGCCGTCCACCGAGCAGATCGCCGCGCCAACGCCCTCCACGTCGAGCCCGGCGGGCGCCGCCTCCATCAGGACGTCGAAGGGCTCCTTGATCAGCCGCCAGGACGAGGCGAGGACAAGGGCGGCGATCAGGAGGCCGACGATCGGGTCGACGATCACCGAGCCGCCGGCCAGCACCACGGCGCCGGCGGCGACGACGCCGAGCGAACCGAGCGCGTCGGCGAAACTATGGCGAAGGACCCCCTCGAGGTTGAGGTCCTGCCGCGACCCCCGCGCCAGCACGAGGGTCGCGGCGATGTTGCCAGCGAGGCCGAGCATGCCCAGCGCCAGCACGCCGGCGCCGTCGATCCCGGGCGGGTCGCCGAGCCGCCCGATCGCGGCAACCGCCACCCCGGCTCCGACCGCGACGAGCATCAGCCCGTTGACCAGAGCCGCCAGCACCTCGGAGCGCTGGTAGCCGAAGGTGCGACGGGCGCCGCCGGGGCGAGACGCGAGCCCGGCGGCGAGCAGCGCCAGGGCGATCGCGCCAACGTCGGAGAGCACGTGGCCGGCGTCGGCGAGCACCGCCAGCGACCCGGTGAGGATGCCGCCGACGACCTCGATCGCGAGCATCGCGCCGTTGATCGCCAGCGCGATCCACATCCGGCGGCGGCTGTCGCTGCGCCGCGCCTCCAGGCCGTGGGCGTGGTCGTGCACGCCCCGAGCCTACCCGCGGGCGGGCGCCGAGGATTACGCCGCGACCGGCTTCTTCTCGGCCTTGCCGCCCTCGCCGATCGCCCTCGCCGCCACTTCGGCGCCGTAGGCGAAGCGCTCCGCGTACTCGCGCGCCTGCATCCGCGAGATCACCATCCGCTGGATCTCGGAGGTGCCCTCGAACAGCTGGTAGATCTTGGCGTCGCGGAAGAACTTCTCCAGCGGGCAGTCGGTGCTCCAGGCGTCGGGGCCGACCAGATCCATCAGGGTGGTCGTCGCCCACATCGTCACGTCGCCGGCCTTCAGCTTCGACATCGAGCCCTGGCCCCCGGCCATCGGGATCCCGTTGCGGCCCATCCAGGCGGCACGCTGGACCAGCAGCCGCGCGGCCTCGATCTCGGTCGCGACATCGGCGAGGGTCTGCTGGATCCGCTGCGTCTGCAGCAGCGGCGTGCCGCCTTCGGACTGCCCGTCGAGGTACTCGAGAGTCCACTCGTAGGCGGCCTGGGCGATCCCCAGCGCCGAGGCGCCGACGAACGGCCGGGTCACCTCGAAGGTCGCCAGCGCGTCGGCGGAGCGGGACTTCCGCCCGGAGCGGGCGCGCTCCAGCTTCCTCTCCAGCTTCTCCTCGCCGCCCAGCAGGTTCTCGGCCGGGATGCGGCATTCGTCGAGGATCACCTCGGCGGTATGGGAGGCGCGGATGCCGAGCTTCGACTCCTTTTTGCCCTGGCTGAGGCCCGGGGCGCCCTTGCCGACGATGAAGGAGGCCTGACCGCGGGTGCCGAGTGCCGGGTCGACGGTGGCGACGACGACGTGGACGTCGGCGATGCCGCCGTTGGTGATGAAGACCTTGGTGCCGTTGAGGACCCACTCGTCGCCGTCGCGCTTGGCGGTCGTCTTCAGGCTCTTCACGTCGGAGCCCGCCTGCGGCTCGGTCACCGCGTAAGCGCCCAGCTTCACCTCCTCGCCGGTCCCGAAGCACTCCGGTATCCACTGGGCGATCTGCTCCGGGGTGCCTGAGGCGGCGATCCCCGCCGCGGCGAGCCCGGAGCCGGAGATCGCCAGCGCGATGCCGGCGCAACCCCAGTGGAACTCCTCGGCGGCGATCACCATCATCTGGCCGTCGGAGTCATTGGCCATCTGCTGCAGGTGCTCGAGGCCCTGGAGGCCCTGCCTGCGCGCCTCCTTGATGACCTCCCAGGGGGTGCTCTCCTCTTCGTCGTGCTTGCGCGCCGCCGGGCGGATCACCTCGCGGGCGAAGGCCCGGCAGCGGTCTTTGAACTCCTGCTGCTCCTCGTTCAGCGCAAAATCCATTCGATATCCCCGCTCGCTCGGCAGCCACTGATTGACTGGTCAGTCAACCACTCTACCTGACCAGTCAGCCCTCGCGTGTAGCTTTCCGGGCGTGGCCCGAGAGCGCCCGATCAACGCCGACGTTCCAGCGCCGGACCCGCCCGAGGCGCCGCCGCCGCAACCGCCGGACGCGGCGCCTCCCCCCTCTTCCTCGCAAGTCGCCCCGAAACCTGCAGACGTCAAGCCCCCTCCCCCTCCCAAGCCGCCGCCCCGAGCCAAGCGGCGGCGTCAACCGATCCCCACGGCGCTGAAGCTGGTCGCCGCGCTCGTGGTCGTCGCCGTGATCTTCATCGTCGCCGCGATCCTCGGCGGCAGCGGCTCCGGGGGCGGCAGCTCGATCCCCGGCGCCCCCGCCCCGGCCGGCGAGGCCCCAGCGGCAACCGAGGCGCCCGTCGCCGAGGCGGCGGCCAAGCTCGGCTACCCGGCCTTCGCGACCAAGAACACGACCAGGGTCGGGGGCGGCGACCCCGCCTCCAACGCGGCCGGCGTGGCGCTCGCCACCTTCCCCTCGGCCGCGCCCCGGCAGCGGCCCGCCGCCGTCACCCTGGTCGACGCGGACGAGTGGCAGAGCGCGATCGCCGCCGCGGTGCTGATGGCCGAGCCGGTCGGGGCCCCGGTGCTGATCTCCGGCCCGGACGGACTGCCGGAGCCGACCTCCGAAGCCCTTGACGCCCTCGACCCGCAGGGCAGCGACGCGACCGGCGGCGCCCAGGTGTTCGCGGTCGGCGCAGCGGCGGCCCCCGAAGGATCGAAGACGACCCGGGCCGAAGCCGCCGGTCCCGCCGCGACCGCGGCGGCGATCGCCGAGTTGCGCGACACGCTGTTCGGCGCCCCCCCGGAGCACGTCGTGATCGCGCCCGCCGGGCGGCCCGGCATCGCGATGCCCGCCGCGGCCTGGGCGGCACGCTCAGGCGACCCGGTCCTCTTCACCGGCAGGGACAAGCTGCCGCCGGCCACCGCGGCGGCGCTGAGGCGGCGCCCCGACACCCCGGCCTACGTTCTCGGCCCGCCCGCGGCGATCTCCCCGAGCGTGGTCCGCCAGATCGCCAAGATCGTCGACAGCGTGCGGCGCGTCTCCGGCGAGGGCCCGGTGGCGAACGCGATCGCCCTGGCCCGCTACGCCGACGGCGGCTTCGGCTGGGACATCAACGATCCCGGCCACGGGTTCGTGGTCGCCCGCGACGACTCGCCGCTCGACGCGGCCGCCGCGGCGCCGCTCTCCGCCTCTGGCGCCTGGGGGCCGCTGCTGCTCACCGACAGCGCCGGTACGCTTGCCGCGGCGCTGCGCGGGTACCTGCTCGACGTCAAGCCGGGCTACACCACCGACCCGACGCGCGCCTTCTACAACCACGTGTGGGTGATCGGAGACCAGGAGGCGATAGACGTGAGCCAGCAGGCCGAGATCGACAGCCTGGCCGAGCTGGCCAAGATCGGGGGCGGACGGTGAGCGAGGCGGAGAGCCCCGACCTGCTCGCCGGTCGCCGCCAGGTCACCGCGGAGGACATCCGCACGCTGGCCGGCGCCTCCACCCCCCACTTCGCGCTGCAGGTCCGCAACCGGATCCGCCGGCTGATCGAGCCGCTGCCGCCGGACAACCCGACCCGGATCGAGGGCGAGCGCCGGATCGCCGAGCTCGAGGAGCTGGCCGAGCACAGCGGCGACCCGCGCGGGACGATGGGGATCGGCCACGGATGAAGAACCTGGCCCCGGGGGTCTGGCGCCTGAAGGAGTTCCCGGCGCCCTCCATCAACGTCTATCTGGCCGAGGACGTGCTGATCGACGCCGGCCGGCGCTGGGACCGGCGCCGCGTCTTCAGCGAGATCAAGGGCCGCGATCTCTCAATACTCGCCCTGACCCACGTCCACCCCGACCACCAGGGCGTCGCCAAGGACGTCTGCGAGGCACGGGGCATCCCGCTCGCCTGCCACGCCGATGACGTCGACGCGATGGAGGGACGGCGACCGATCCAGGAGGCCCACCAGAGCCACCCGGTCAACCGCCTTTTCGACCGGCTCTGGACCGGCCCTCACCACAAGGTGGACCGGGTCCTGAACGAGGGCGACGGGGTCGCCGGCTTCCGCGTCGTCCATGCCCCGGGGCACGCCCGCGGCGAGGTGATCTTCTTCCGCGAGTCCGACCGGGTAGCGATCTGCGGCGACGTGATCCGCAACATGAGCTACGCCACCGCCCTGCCGGGAATCAAGGAGCCGCCGGAGATCTTCACCGCCGACCCGGCCGAGAATCGCCGCTCGATCCGCAAGCTCGCCGAGCTCAACCCGACCCTGATCCTCCCCGGCCACGGCCCCGCCGTCACCGACATGGCCGCCTTCGAGCGCTTCGTCTCCCGGCTCCCCGCTTAGGGCCTATCCCGGTAGGGCCCGCACCCCTGGCTGCGGCCTGGATGGCGTCGCGGATGCTTCGTCCTCGGTCGGCCGAATAGCGCCTGACTATTCGGCCTCCCTGCGTCCTCGCCCCGCTCGCCCCCAGACCACCCCAGCAGCACGCTCCCTACCGGGATAGGCCCTTGACCGGACGTGCCTGAGGTTAGCCACCCATAGCGGGGGTCAAGCTCAGGCACGTCTCGATCGGTCGTTCCCACCTCGCATTCAGCGTCGTGCTCGACCTGGCCTGGCTGCATCGCTTCCGCCCCGCCACCGGCTACGCTTCGGCTGTGAAGGCGGGTCACACAGACGTCATCGACCACGGGTTCAAGGAGGGCGACCCGGTCTGGGTCGAGGACGGCGACGGGAAACACCATTCCGGGATCTTCGTCGGCGACAACGAGAGCACCGGCTGGTTCGGCGGCGGCCCCAGCGCCTATGTCGCTCACCCCGAAGCCCACCAGGCCGAGGTCGTCTCGGTCTTCCGCATCACCCCGCGCGACGAGTAGCACGGCGTCCCACCCTTCAGCACGTTCACCGAGAAGATCGTGCTGCTGGTGTGACCGGCAACGTTTGCCGGTTTCCATAACCAGGCCTGGACGCCTCGCCGCCGAACTGGCCTTCCGGCGCAATCGACGAATCGGGAGGCCACAGTGGCGGCGAGGGTGGAGCTTCGGGAGATCGGCAACGAGGAGGGCAACCGGCTGCTGCGGATCAGTGGCCGCGGGAGCGGCTCGGTCGTCACCTGGCGCCGGGCGCAGATCGTGCTGCTCTCTGCGCAGCGGATGAGCCCGACAAAGATCAGCGAGGTCGTCTTCACCGATCCCGACACGATCCGCGAGGTGATCCACAACTTCAACCGCGACGGCTTTGACGCGCTCTACCGCCGCTACATCGCCTGGCGCAACCACCACATCGACGACACAAAGCTACGCGCCATCGTCGACACGGCAAACGTTGCCTGATGCTCCACTAGCTACTTGTTGGAATTGCAGTTGGGGTGGTCGGGCTTCTTGCTACACGGTGGCCCGCCGCCGCCTCCGCCGTCACCGTCGCTCGCTTTCAGCACGAAGTCGAGGTTGGTGAACGATCCGCTATTGACCTGCACCCGCGTCGTGGAGCTCAGGCTGCCCTTGGAGGCAGTGACGTCGTAGGTCACCGTGTACGGGACACCGGACATCGAGTAGTTGCCTCCGCTGTCGGTCGTCGCGGAGAAGGGCGTGACCGCCAGCGCCACTTCTGCGCCTTTCACCGGGCCGCTGCCGTCCGTCACGGTGCCTTCGACCGTGGCCGTCTGTGTCGGATAGAGGTACCTCGCGCCTTCGGCGTCGTCACCAGCGAGCGAGCACCGTGCTCCCTGGTAGGAGGGGTACATCAGCGCACTGATGTCCTTTGAGTGACCGAGGCCGACGAAGTGGCCGTTCTCGTGCCCCAGGACCGTCTCGATGTCGTAGCTCTTTTTGACATTCCCGCACGTCTGGTGCCAGTTGAAGCGGGTGTTCGCCGCTATGTCAACCTCGTCGGTTGACGTCCCGAACCAGGCCACGGCAAGTGTCCTGCGATCAAGCCTGAGCCAGCCGGTGTCGTTGTTGGTGTCGAAGGTCTGTGGCCCGGAACACTGCTGGACGAGCGATGGGCAGCGGCTGGTTTCCCCACCGTAGGTAATGCCAAAGAGGGAGTTTTCGACTCCGTTCCACGTCGTATGCGTGTTCTGGAGGGCCGGCAACGCGGCGACCCGCTCGTTTGCCGGGTTGTAGTTCTGCGTCGCGGGCGGGGTATCCCAGACCAAGCCGGTCAGGGTGAACCCCGCGGATCCAAGCGCGGCGGAGCCGATCGGTCGCGCCCCTTGGCGCTTTAGCGCCGCGCGCTTTGCGGCGCGCACGTTCTGCCCGCGGGGGACGACAACGACCACGTCCACCAGCACGGCGCGGGCGCCGACCTGGGTTGTGCCAAGCGCTGAAACCACGCGTGGGCCCTTGCCTTCGGCCCCGAGCGCCGGGGCCTGCACCGCCATCGCCAACGTAAGGCTCAATGCCGCAATCCAGAGTACCCTGCCGCTTCTCTTCCTGCTCACAACTCCCCCTCCACGCGTCGGTGAGCCGCCACTTTATCAGCCTGGTGCCGTCCTCGGCGATAACGCCGAGCGCTTGCTCCCCGTCGGGACGTGCGTGAGCTTGCCCATCCATATCGGGAATAAATCTCAGCCACGCCCCGCTCGGGCAGTGGGGCCGAAGGCGTCGATGAGGCGGCTCTGGTACTCGCTCAGCTCCTCGGGGGAGATGAAGTAGGTGGGCAAGCTCTCCGCCCTGAGGGGGAGCTTCAGCCCCGGGCGTCGGCGGCGCGCTGGCGGACCTGTTCCTTCTGGTCGAGGGTGAGAGCGCCCGGGTGGCCGTAGCCCGGCCAGGGGGTTAGGAGCAGGAGGAGGCGAGCGTCGGAGGTGGCGGTGACCGTGCGGCGCTCGGCGGGGGCGAACTCGAACATGTGCCCGCTGTTCGCCGGGACGCGCTCGCCGTCCGGTGTGGTCACCTCGATCTCGCCGTCGATCACGAGGAGGCGGGCGTGCTCGTGGACTTCATGCTCCTGGAGCTGCTCGCCGGCGAGGAGGCGGAGAACGATGGTCCGCGCGTCGTCCGCCGTGGAGAGGATCCGCGGCTCGCGGGGCTCGACATCGACGGACTTCAGGTCCCAGCTGTTCATCACCACCTCCGCGTTGTACCCGGGCGTGCACCGTCTTTGTAGCACGCGGGAGGCGTCCCGGCGTGGGTTTTCAGGCCTCCGGGCCGAAGGCGTCGATGAGGCGGCTCTGGTACTCGCTCAGCTCCTCGGGGGAGATGAAGTAGGTGGGCGGGGTGAGGAAGAGGCCGTCGGCTCGCTCGGCTGTGGCTTCGACCCGGGCGCGGACCTTGTCGAGGGGGCCGGCGGCGCAGTAGGTATCGACCATCTCGTCGCCGATCGCGGCGGGGACCGCGGCGAGGTCGCCGCGGCGGAAGGCGTCGCCGGCGGCCACCGCGTCGTCGGCGAAGCCGTGCAGCTCCCAGAGCGGCATGTAGGTCTTGACCGTGGCGTAGAAGGAGATCGTGCGGCGGGCCATCTCGATCGCCCGGCCCTCGTCGTCGTCGATCGCGCAGCAGACGGTCGGCAGGTAGTCGAAGTCCTTGCGCTCGCGGCCGGAACGGCGCAGGCCCTGCTCGAAGGAGTCGACCACGACCTCGTCGATCCAGCGCAGGCTCTGGATCGGGTGGCCGATCAGGCCGTCGGCGACGTCGCCGGCCATCCGGCACATCCCGCCCTGTACGCCGGCGGTGTAGATCGGCACCGACTCGCGGGCGGCGGGGTGCGGCCGGACCCAGCCCTTGATGTCGATGTCGTAGTAGTCGCCTTCGAAGCGGATCGGCTCCCCCGCCCCCGCCTGCTGCATGATCAGCCGGGTCGCCTCGATCGCCTCGCGCAGGTGCGGGGCCGGGCGTCCGTACTCGGCGTTGTGCCAGGTCTCGTTGAGCCGCTTCACCCCCGAGCCGAGGCCGAGCCGGAAGCGCCCGCCCGACATCTCGTCGATGTCGAGGGCGCTGACCGCGAGGATGAAAGGGCTGCGGGTGAAGGCCCAGGCGATCCCGGTGGCGACGCCGATCCTCTCGGTCCTCCCCGCCAGGTAGGCGGCCTGGGTCATCGAGGAGCGGAACAGCTCCGGCGCCCAGACGCACTCGGCGCCAGCCGCCTCGGCCCGCTTCGCCTCCGCCTCCAGGTCGGCGATCGAGGTGCCGATCGCCGCGACCGAGATGCGGTCCAGGGCGCTCAAGCTCAGGCCGGGACCGGCTCGGCGGCCCCCGCCAGGACCGCGTCGGCGACGCGGTCGCGGTGCCACTTGGCGTCGCCGAAGGTCGCCGCGTTCGCTTTCCCCCGCTTGAGGAAGAAGTGGAGGTCGTGCTCCCAGGTGAAGCCGACCCCGCCGTGCACCTGGATCGACGCGTCCGGGACGCGCCAGCCGGTGTCCGAGGCGTAGGCCTTGGCCATCGAGGCGGCAAGCGGCAGCGACTCGGGCTCGGCGTCGGCGGCCCAGGCGGCGCCGAAGACGACGGAGCGGGAGTTCTCGGTCTCCAGCAGCATCTGGGCGCAGCGGTGGGAGACCGCCTGGTAGGAGCCGATCGGCCGCCCGAACTGCTTGCGGTCTTTGGCGTACTCCACCGCCATCTCCATCGTCCGCTGGGCGATCCCGGTCGACTCGGCGGCGACCGCGACGCAGGCCCGCCAGAGCACCGGCAGGTAGTCGGCCTGCCCGCCGCTCAGCGTCGCCCCGGGGCCGATCCGGACGCCGTCGAAGCGGACCGAGCAGAGGCGGCGGGTCGGGTCGATCGAGGGCTCCGCAGTCACGGTGACTCCCTCGGCGTCGCGCTCGACCAGGTGGCGGCGGCCGTCCGAGGTGGCGACGAGAAGGAAGTCGGCGCTGCCGGCGTCGATCGCAAGGACCTTCTCGCCGTCCAGCACGACCCCGTCGCCGTCGGCCTTCGCCTCCATCTCGAAGCCGCCGATCGTGGCCGGGGTGCCGGCGTCGAAGAGGGCGACGGCGCCGCGCGCCTCGCCGGCGGCCAGCGGCCGCAGCCAGCGCTGCCGCTGCTCGTCGGTGCCTCGCTCGGCCAGGGCCAGGCCGGCGACGGTCGTCGAGAGCAGCGGCGAGGGGGCGAGCGCGTAGCCCATCTCCTCGAAGAGGACGGCCAGCTCGACGATCCCGAGGCCCTGCCCGCCCCACTCCTCGGGCAGCGCCAGGCCGGGCCAGCCCAGCTCGGCCATCTCCTCCCAGTCGGACTGCTCGAAGCCGTGCTCGCTCTGCGCCAGCTCGCGGATCCGCTCGGACCTGTAGCGGGCGGCGAGGAAGTCGCGGGCGGTCGACTTGATCGCCTGCTGCTCGTCTGTCAGGTCGAAGTACATGTCTAACGGAGCTTGGGGAGGCCGAGCACCCGCTCGGCGATGATGTTCTTGAGGATGTCGGTCGTGCCGCCCTCGATCGAGTTGGCGCGGGAGCGGAGGAAGCGGTACTGCCAGGCGCCGCCCTCGATCGCCTGCTCGGCGCCGCGGTCGAGCGGCGCGTAGGCGCCCTCGATGTCGAGCGCCAGCTCGGTGATCCGCTGGTTGATGTCGGCCCACTGCCACTTGCCCAGCGAGCCCTCCGGTCCCGGGGTGCCGGACTGCATCGTCTTGGTCAGGCCGCGGTAGGCGTTCAGCCGCATCGTCTCGGCCTCGATGTGGAGCTGGGCGATCCGCTGGCGGTAGACCGGGTCCTCGGCCGCGGCGCCGCCGTTGACGCGGGTCTCGGCGGCCAGCTCGTTCAGCCGCTTGAGGCTGTTGGCGATCTGGGCGAGCGCGCCGAAGGCGAGCCCGGCGCGCTCGTTCATCAGCGTCGTGATCGCCACCGTCCAGCCGTTGCCGACCCCGCCGATCACGTTGGCGTCGGGGATCCGCGCCTCCTCCATGAAGATCTCGTTGAACTCGCCCTCGCCGGTGATCTGGACCAGCGGCCGCACCTGCACCCCGGGCTGCTCCATGTCCATCAGAAAGTAGGTGAGACCCTTGTGCTTGGGGGCGTCGGGGTCGGTGCGGGCGACGAGCATGCACCACTTCGCGTACTGGGCGAAGGTCGTCCACACCTTCTGCCCGGTGACGACCCACTCGTCGCCGTCCTTGACCGCCCGCGTCTTCAGCGAGGCGAGGTCGGAGCCGGCCTCGGGCTCCGAGAAGCCCTGGCACCAGATCTCCTCGGCGGTCAGGATCGGCTCCAGGTAGCGCTTCTTCTGCTCGTCGGTGCCGTGGGCGATCACCACCGGGCCGCCCATCGCCAGGCCGAGCACGTTGGCGGGGCTGGGCGCCTCCAGCCGCGCCGCCTCGCCGACGAAGATCGCCTGCTCGATCAGGGTTGCGCCGCGCCCGCCGTACTCCTTCGGCCAGGAGATCCCGGCCCAGCCGGCGGCGTGCATCTGGCCCTGCCAGTCGCGCCGGAAGGCCATCACCTCCTCCAGCCCGCTCTCCGGCTCGGGCCCGGGGTGATTCTCTTCGAGCCAGGCGCGAACCTCGTCGCGGAACTCGCGCTCGGACGGAGAGAGGCTCAAGTCCATCAGTGCGGAGAGTACCTGGCCGCCTGGCCAAACGGATTGCTCATCCGTCTGAGCCTGGATCCAACGATCGACGCAGATATGCGCCGGTCAGGCGGCCTCAGATCTTCTCGATCAGCGTGCCGGTTCCGAGGCCGCCGCCGCAGCACATCGTCACCAGGCCCATCTCCTTGTCGGAGCGCTCCATCTCGTGGAGGAGGGTGGTGATCAGCCGGGCGCCGGTCGAGCCGAGCGGGTGGCCGAGGGCGATCGCGCCGCCGTTGACGTTGACCCGGTCCATGTCGGGGTCGAGCTCGCGCCGCCAGGCGGCGACGACGGAGGCGAAGGCCTCGTTGATCTCGACCAGGTCGATGTCGTCCATCGTCATCCCGTTGCGCTCCAGCAGCCTCTGGGTGGCGGGGATCGGGCCGGTCAGCATGATCACCGGGTCGACGCCGACCGTCGTCTGGTCGTAGATCCGCGCCCGCGGCGCCAGGCCCAGGGCGTCGGCCTTCTCGCGAGCCATCAGCAGCACCGCGGCGGCGGCGTCGGAAACCTGGGAGGAGTTGCCGGCGGTGATCTTGCCGTCCTCCTTGAAGGCCGGCTTCAGCTCGGAGAGCTTCTCCAGCGAGGTGTCGGAACGGATCCCCTGGTCGGTGACGTAGGTGTCGCCGTCGACGGCGAAGGGGACGATCTCGCGCTCGAAGCGGCCCTCCTCGGTCGCCTTCGCGGCGAGCTGATGGGAGCGGAGCCCGATCTCGTCGAGCTCGGCGCGGGGGATCTCCCACTTGTCGGCGATCATCTCCGCCGAGATCCCCTGCGGGACGAGGTCGTAGCGCTCCATGAGGGCCGGCGAGAAGGGCATCCCGTGCTCCTCCATCACCGAGTAGCCGTCGGCGAAGGAGATGTGGCCCATGTGCTCGACGCCGGAGCCGATCGCGACGTCGTGGACACCGGTGGCGATCAGCGCCGCGGCGAAGTTGACGGCCTGCTGGGCGGAGCCGCACTGGCGGTCGACCGTGGTGGCCGGCGTCTCGATCGGCAGGCCGGCCTCGAGCCAGGCGTTGCGGCCGATGTTGATCCCCTGCTCGCCGAACTGCTGGGCGCAGCCGGCGACCACGTCGCCGACCTCGGCGGGATCGATCCCGGCCCGCTCGATCACCTCCGAGTAAGCCTTGGCGAGGAGGTTGGAGGGGTGGACGTCCTTGTAGTAGCCCTTCTCGGGATGGCCGCGCCCGATCGGGGTGCGGACCGCCTCGACGATCACGACCTCGCGACCGCCGAACCTGCCGTTTCCGTTGCTTGACATCGGAGCCCTCCGTTCGCGATCGACTGGAATGTCAACTCTAGCCAAGTTGAGTGGCGAGGCAGCCAGGCCGAGGGAGGGGGCCGGGTGTCCCCCTCCCGGAACCCGCGTCGAATCGCTGGGCGAGGGCGCTTTTCCCGGCTGCTCACAAGTTCCGTCCGGGGGACACCCGGCACCTCCTTGTGGAAGCTCGAGAGGGACGACGAGGCCCGTGAGCTGGACTGCGTGATAGGAACCCGGTTCGAATGAGTGGGAGTGGGAGTAAGGGATACGAGTCGCCCGGGATTGCCGGCAGCGGGGCAATAGCCACGGGGCTGGCTGCTGTATCGACCACGACCGCGGACACGATCCTGCTTGCGAGGAGCGAGGCTTCGGCCTGGCGGGCCGAGGAGAAGGCGGTCGCCGCCTGCGCCAAGATCGAGGGCGCCGAGCCGTCGCGGCTGCGGGTCACCACCGACCGCGCCGATCTCGCCGACTGCGACATCGTGGTCGAGTCGGTGATCGAGGAGCTGGGTCCCAAGGGCGAGGTGCTGGCCGCGATCGCCGAGGCCTGCCCCAACGCCGACCTCGCCACCACGACCTCCTCGCTCGGGGTGGGCGAGATCACCGCGGCGAGCGGCGCCGCGGGCCGCCTCTTCGGGCTCCACGTCTTCAACCCCGTTCCGCGGATGAAGCTGGTCGAGGTCTGCTTCCCGAAGGGCGTCGGCGACGAGACGCGCGAGAAGGCGCTGGCCTGGTGCGCGGCGCTCGGCAAGACCGCGGTCGAGGTTCCCGACCAAGCGGGCTTCGTCGTCAACCGGCTGCTCTTCCCCTACCTCTTCGACGCGGTGCGGATGGTCGAGCGGACCGGCATGGAGGCCGGCGAGGTCGACACCTGCATGAAGCTCGCCGCTGGGCACCCGATGGGCCCGCTGGCCCTGCTCGACTTCGTCGGCCTCGATGTCGCCGAGGCGATCGGCGACGCCCTCTACGCCGACTCCTCGGAGGCCGCCCACAAGCCCCCGGGCCTGCTGGTCGAGATGGTCGGCGAGGAGAAGCTGGGCCGCAAGAGCGGCGCCGGCTTCTACGAGTACGACTGACGCCTGCCGGCCGAGTCCTAAACCGCGGGGCGGACGAAGCCGCTTATCCGGACCGCCTCGATCCGGTTCTCCCGCACCGACTCGACCCTGATCGTGTAGCCGTTCGCGGTGATCGAGTCGCCGCGCTTCGGCAGCCGGCCGAGCTCGCTGAAGACGTAGCCGCCGACCGAGTTGTAGGCGTCGGTATCGACCGGCAGCTGGATCCCCGCGTCGGCGAGGTCGGCGAGCGAGACGTGGCCACGCACGAACCACTCGCCGCTGGCGAGTTTGCGCAACGCCGCGGCGCGGGGATCGGTCTCGTCTTCGATCTCCCCCACCACCTCCTCGATGATGTCCTCGACGGTGACGATCCCGACCGTGCGGCCGTACTCGTCGACGACGACGGAGAGCGAGGTGCGCTGGATCTGGAGGTCGTGGAGGAGGTCGTCGAGGGGGCGGGTCTCGGGGACGATCACCGCGCCGCGGACCAGCGGCTCGATCGCGGCCTCCGGCCCGCCGCTCATGTAGAGCCGGGCGAGACTGTTGTTGTGGACGATCCCCTTCACCCGGTCGGGGTTCTCGCCCTCGATCACGACCAGGCGGGTGTGGCCGGAGGTGACGCAGCGCCGCAGCGCCGTCTCGACCGTGTCGGAGGAGTCGACGGTGACCACCGCCGGGATCGGGGTCATCACCTCACGCGCCTCCTGCTCGTGCAGGTGGAAGACGCCACCGAGCATCCCGGCCTCGCCGGGGTCGAGGCGCCCGCGCTGGGCGCCGCGCACGATCATCAGCCGCAGCTCCTTGGAGGACCCGATGTCCTCCTCGGCCTCGGGCTCGATGCGCAGCACCCGGGTGACGAGGAAGCGGGCCGGCGCATTGGTGAGGACGATCAGCGGGTGGAACAGACGGCGGAACGCGGTCAGGGGCCGGGCGATGCCGAGAAGCAGGCTCTCGGCGCGCGCGATCCCGACCATCTTCGGCGCCTGCTCACCGAAGATCACGTGCAGCAGGGTGACCACGGCGTAGGCGAAGACGAGGGCGAGGATGTAGGAGACCGCCGTACCGAAGACCCCCCCCAGGACCGGCTCGACCAGGGTCGCGATCGCCGGCTCGCCGAGGAAGCCGATCCCGATCGAGGCCAGCGTGATCCCCACCTGCGAGGTGGCGATGTACTCGTCGACGTGGTCGATCTGGTGGAGGGCGACACGGGCCGCCCCCCCTCCCTCCTCCGCGAGACTCTCGATCCTGCTGCGGCGCGAGCGCACCAGCGCGAACTCGGCCGCCACGAAGAATCCGTTGACGGCGATCAGCGCGAAGACCAGAAGGATGAGCAGGAGGGCGCTCATCGGCTATCTGACCCGGTACTTCGGGGGAGGTCGTCTTCGGCCATTCGGCGTAGGGAATATAGCTTTCCGCTCCACCGTTTCTACGAGAAGTGCCATATTGGCCGTCGGATGCGTATCGCGAGCCTCGTACCGTCTGCAACCGAGATGCTGTTCGCCCTGGGGTTGGGGGACAGCGTCGTCGCCGTCACGCACGAGTGCGATTACCCGCCGGAGGGGCGCTCGCTTCCTCACCTGACCCGCACGGTCTTGCCCCGGGAGCTCGAAGCCGCAGAGATCGACGCCGCCGCGAAGACGACCGTCAACGAGGGCCGGGCGCTGTACGAGCTCGACGAGGAGCTGCTCGCCGAGCTGGCCCCCGACCTGATCGTCACCCAGGCCGTCTGTGCGGTCTGCGCCGTCTCCTACGAGGACGTGCTCGAGGTCGCCGCCCGGCTGCCGAGCCGCCCGCGCGTCGTCCAGCAGGACCCGAGCACCCTCGGCGAGACGTTCGAGGACGTGGTCCGGCTCGGCGAGGCGGCCAAGGTCGAGGCGGAGGCCCACGAGCTGCGCGGCGAGCTGGAAGGCAGGCTGGCGACGATCCGCGCCGTCGTCTCCGGGGCGAGCCTGCCGCGAGTCGTCGCGCTGGAGTGGCTCGACCCACCCTACGTCGGCGGCCACTGGATCCCCGAGATGATCTCGATCGCCGGAGGAGAGGACGTCGCCGGGCCACCGGGCCTGAAGTCGCCCGAGGTCTGGTGGGGCGAGCTCTCCGGCCTCAACCCCGACGTGGTGATCGTGATGCCGTGCGGCTGGTACGTGGAGGACGCCCGGGCCCAGGCGATCAAGCACTGGGGGCGGATCGAGGCGCTGGGCGCCGAGCGCGTCTTCGCGGTCGACGCGGCGCCCGCCTTCTCCCGACCCGGGCCGCGGCTGGTCGACGGGGTCGAGCTGCTCGCCCACCTGCTCCACCCCGACCTGGCCGACTCGCCGGGGAACATCGGCTCCGCCGAGCTGCGAGCGCCCGTGCCCCGCCCCGGCCGCGCGCCCTGATGAATCCACCGCTCAGTGACTATCCGAAAACCCGCGTGTGTGGCTGGCGAGCGCCGGATCAAGCGGGGCCAGGACGCAGGGAGGCCGAATAGTCGTGCGCTATTCGGCCGACTGAGGACGACGCATCCGCGCAGCGTCCGCCGCCGCCAGGCGTGCGCGGAGGTTTTCGGATAGTCACTTAGACGACGTTGAGAGCGCCGGTGATGGAGAAGACCGCCACCGCGGCCATCCCGAGCAGTTCGGCTGGCAGCCGCTGCCGCTGCGGCCCCATCAGTCCGCGCTCGCCGGCGAGAATGAACATTGCGCAGATCAGGCCGCCGGCCAGCCCGCCGAGGTGGCCGCCGACGCTGATTCCGCGGATGCCGAAGGTGAGCGCCAGGTTGATCAGCAGCAGGAAGCCGAGCTGGGAGGCGATCGTGTTGAGCCCGCGGCCGCGGGCGATCACGAAGGCGGCGCCGAAGAGGCCGAAGACCGCCCCGGAGGCGCCGACCGTGACCTGGAGGGGATCGGTCAGCGCCAACGCCCCGAAGGAGCCGGCGAACAACGAGGCAAAGTAGAGCGCAACGAAGCGCGGCGTCCCGATCGCGGGCTCCAGCAGCCGGCCGAGAATGAAGAGGGCGAACATGTTGAACCCGATGTGGAACAGGCCGGCGTGCAGGAAGCCGCCGGTGACGAGCCGGTACCACTCGCCGTCCGCCACCGAGACGCCGCGCAGGCCGAAATCGCCGATCAGCGGGCTGCCGGTGCCGCTGAGCCCCCCGCTGCCGCCGGCGATCTCGGCGAGGAAGGCGGCGGCGTTGAGCACGATCAGGACGAAGGTCGCGGGGGCGCCGGCAGCGGCGCTGGACGCGCCCGTCCCGGCGGTCACCTTGGTCCGCTGCTTCGAGCACTCGGGGCAGCGCATCCCGACCGGGGTCGGGGTCATGCACTGGGGGCAGATCGGCCGCCCGCACGAGGAGCAGGTGACTCCGGTCTCCCGGTCCGGATGCCGGTAGCAAGTTTGCGCCATACGAGACCGGAGAGCCTACAATCGCGGCGGCCCGGCCCGCGGCGAAGGAGGAGAGGAATGGAAGGCGCAAGTCCAGCAAGGCTCTACGCGACCTTGGTCGGCGGCGTGCTTGTGGTCATCGGCATCGTCGGCTTCTTCTACAGCTCATCGTTCGGAAGCCCCGGCAACGTCGACGACGTGTTCGGAATCCTTGCGGTCAACGCGTGGCACAACCTCGTCCACATCGTCACCGGGGCGATCGGCCTGCTGGTGGCCGGGTACGCGGCGCGCCAGTACGCGCTGTGGCTGGGAGCCATCTACATCGCGATCGCGATCTGGGGGTTCATCATCGGCGGCGGCGAGTCAATCCTCGGGTTCGTCCCGGTCAACACCGAGGACAACTTCCTCCACCTGATCCTCGGCCTGCTCGGCGTCGGTGCGGCAATGGCCACGCCGATTGACCCGGCTACCTGAGGCGGCTCGCCAGAGCGCGAATGCGGCCGCTGGCCCGCTGGCGGCCGCGTCGCCTCACCTCCAGCAGGACCAGGGCGCCGGTGGCGACGCCGCCGGCCCCGATCGCGACCACCGGGCGCACCCAGTTGCGCGGGTCGCGGAGGGCTCGCAGCTCGCTGTCCGACAGCTCCCCGGCCCAGTCGGACAGCTCCTCCGCCGCCGCCTGGGTGACGGCCGAGAGGGTGTCCTCGACCCGCCCCGAGAGCCTTTCCGGGAGTTCGATCGGCCGCAGCGCGTCGGCGAGCATCTGCTCAACGTCAGTCATCTCCATCTCCTTCTCCTCCGATCTCCTCTCGAAGTTGCTTGATCGCGCGGTGGATCAGCACCTTGGTGGCGCCGTCGGTGCGGCCGAGGGCACGGGCGATCTCGCGGTTGTCCATGCCGAGCGCGAATCGCATGATCAGCGCCTCGCGGCGGTCGTCGGGGAGGTGCTCGAGGTTCTCCATCACCTGCCGCAGCTCCTCGCGGCCTGCGGCGATCGCCTCGGTGCCGTGCCGGGCCGCGATCGGGTCGGCGCTGTCCAGCGAGGTCTGCGGCCGGCGGGCACGATCCCTGTAGTAGTTGGAGACGAGGTTGTGGGCGATTCGGATCAGCCAGGGACGCAGCGACCGGCCGTCTGACTCGCGGCGGGCGCGGTCGAAGTGCCGGTAGGCCTGCAGAAAGGCCTGCTCGGTTAGGTCTTCGGCGTCGTGATGGTTGCCGATCCGGTAGTAGGCGTAGGAGTAGACGTTGCGCAGGTGGGCCCGGTAGAGGTCCTCGAAGGCCCGATCGAGCTCCGCCTTGGCGGCCGGATCGAGGCTCGCGGGCTCGAAGCTCTCCTTGCCGCCGCTCACCCGCCAAGCCTAGAGGCTTGATGTGGGTCCGGCACGTGCGTGGATAACCCACATCAAGCCGTGCCAGCTCCATCAGGCCGCCCTCCTCGACCGCTCGACCAGGCGCAACCCCGCGACCCAGGCCTCGGTGTCGATCTCGCCCCGGATCAGGGCGGCGAGCCCGTTCAACGCCCCGGCGGGGCTGCCCGCCGCCGAGAGCGCGGTGGCCAGCAGCGGCACCGCGTCGAGCCCCTCCGACGCCTGGCCGATCAGCTTCGGGATCTCCTCCGCCGGCGTTCCCCGGCCGAGCAGCTCGCCGGCGCGGCGGTTGCGGCCGGCCGGCGCCATCACCGTCGCGGTCAGGTCGCCGACCCCGGCCAGGCCGGAGAAGGTCTCCAGCTCGGCGCCGCGCCCGATCGCGTACTCGACGCACTCGCTCCAGACCTCGGCGGCGGCGATCCCGGCCGCGTTCAGACCGTGCGGCTCGGTGGCTGCGGCGGCAAGCACGGCAGCGTTCTTCGCCGCGCCCGCCATCTCGACGCCGGTCACGTCGCCGGAGCGCTCGCAGACCAGGCCGGCGCGGTCGAAGACCTCGCCGAGCTGCCCCCGCAGGTCTGGGTCGGCGGAGCCGAGGACCAGCGCCGCCGAGCCGGAGACCGCCTCGCGTGCGTGGGCTGGGCCGCCAAGGCAGGCGATCGCCCGAGCCCGGATCCTCTCCCCGACGTACTCGGCTGGGAGCTGGCCGAGCGGGGCGATCAACCCCTTGGTCAGCAGCAGCACCGAGGAACGGCCGCTGATCCGATCGGCGACCGCCCCGACCGCCTGCGGCAGCGAGCTCGACGGGATCGCCAGGCAGACGAGGTCGAGCCCGGCCAGCTCGATCTCGGCAGCCTGGCGGACCTTGAGCGACTCGGGAAGCTCGACGCCCTCCAGGTAGCGCCGGTTCTCGCCCGCCTCGGAGAGCTCCGCCGCCTGCTCGGCGGTGCGGGCGCCGAGCTGCACCTCGAGACCGCCCCGGGCAAGCAGGACGGCGACGGCGGTGCCCCAGCTGCCGGCGCCGATCACCGCGGCGCGGCGCATCGGCGGCAGGCCGCCCAGGTCCTCCCACTGGAGCTCGACGTTGGGCCAGATTCGCGCCGTCACCGTTTCGGCCAGGGCGGGCGAGGGATGCGCCGCGCGCGGGAAGGTCATCGCCCGGCCAAGTCGGACCTTGACCTTGCGCGGCCGGATCCGCCAGCCGCGCCGCACCTGCTCGGTGCCGAGCACGGCGGCCGGGATCACCGGCACGCCGGTCTGCAGCGCCAGGCGGCCGACGCCGCGCTTCGGGGCGGCCAGCGAGCCGCTGCGGATCCGCGTGCCCTCGGGGAAGACGCAGACGGTGCCGCCCCGCTCGACCACGAGGCGTGCGGTCTCCACCGAGTCCTCGTCGGACTCGCCCCGGCGAATCGGGAAGGCGCCGAGCCGCGAGAGCAGCCAGCCCTGCCAGCGGCGCTCGAACAGCTCCACCTTGGCGACGTAGTTCATCGGCCGACGCCACGGCAGGGTGCTGCCGATCACGAAGGGGTCGAGAAAGCTGCGGTGGTTGGAGGCGACGATCAGGCCGCCCTTGACGCGGCCGTGCTCGCGGCCGTTGCGCGCGTAGCGGAAGTAGACGAGGAAGAACGGGGTCATCAAGACCCTGGCAACCAGGTACATCGGCCAGTTGACGCCGTGGCGGCGGGCGTGCTCGTGGTAGCGGCGGAGTCGCTCTTCGATCACGCAGAGCGCTACACGGCGCCGGACTCGCGGTTACCAGGCGGCTTCGATCCGGCGCCGAGCGCGACTATCCGCGAGCGGGCCGACTGAGGACGAAGCATCCGCGACGCCATCCAGGCCGCAGCCAGGGGTGCGCTCCCTACCGGGATAGGTCCTTAACCGGTCGCAGCTTGGGTTCGACCTCGGCGCGCAGGTGCTCGTAGTCGGGCGGCAGTGAGAGCTTCTCGCCCAGGTGCTCCAGCGGCTCGTCGACCGTGAAGCCGGGGCCGAGCGTGGCGATCTCGAACAGCACCCCGCTCGGCTCGCGAAAGTAGATCGAGCGGAAGTAGAAGCGGTCGATCACCGGCGTCGGCTGAGCGCCGGCCGCGATCGCCCTCTCCCGCCACTCGGTGTGCTCGTCGATCTTCGAGGCCCAGGCGACGTGGTGGACGCTGCCGGCGCCCTGCAGCGCCGGCTCGGCCGGCGGCTCGTCGTAGAGGTAGAGCCCGCCGCGCTGCTCCCCGCGCGCCTCCCAGCCCTCGCCGGCCGGCTCGAGCGCAAGCGCTTCGAACAGGCCCCGGCTCGCGTCGGGGGCGGCGCTGTAGGCCCGCACCGCGTGGAAGCCCCGCAGGGCCAGCTCAGCCGGGACCTCCGGGTGGTCGGCGATCAGCGGCTCGTCGTCGACGGCGGCCACAAGCAGCTCGTGATCGAGCCCCTCCGGATCGGAGAAGCGCAGACTGCCCTCGGCTCGCTCCGACTCGATCCCGTTCACGCCGAGTCGCTTCTCCCAGAAGTCGAGCGAATCGCCGGAGCCGACCCGCCAGACGACCCGGTGGACGTCCCCCGCCCCGGCCCGGCCGGGCGGCACGCCCGGGAACTCGAAGAAGGTGAGGTCGGAGCCGGGGCTGCCCTTCTCGTCGGCGAAGAAGAGGTGGTAGACGGACGGGTTGTCCTGGTTGACCGTCTTCTTGACGAGGCGCAGCCCCATCACGCCGGCGTAGAAGTCGACGTTCCGCTGCGCGTCCGCGGTGATCGCGGTGATGTGGTGGATCCCCTCGAGTCTCACCGGGTCACGTATAGCATCCTCCCGATGGGTCCTGGACGGCGACGCACAGTCAAGGCGCTGGTCGCGCTCGGCTCGGTGCTCGCCTTCCTCAGCGTCTTCGCGATCTGGATCGAGCGGCAGGCGCTGAACACGAACGACTGGGTCGACACCAGCGACCAGCTTCTCCAGGACTCGACGATCCGCGCCGCCCTCGGCGACTACCTGGTCGACCAGCTCTACGCCAACGTCGACGTCGAACAGGAACTGAGCCGGATCCTCCCCGGCGACACGAAGGAGCTCGCCGGGCCGATCTCGGGCGGGCTGCGGCAGGTGGCCGGGAGCGGCGCCGACGAGCTGCTGAAGAGCTCGACCGCGCAGAGCCTCTGGGAAGACGCCAACCGGACCGCGCACGAGCAGCTGGTCGCCGTTCTGGAGGACGAAGGCGAGGCTGTCTCGACCGCAGGCGGCAACGTCAGCCTCAACCTCGGCAGCCTTGTCACCAACCTCGCCGACCAGGTCGGGATCGGGGGCAATCTCGCTAAGAGGCTGCCGCCTGACGCTGGCCAGATCACGATCCTGCGCTCCGACCAGCTGCAGACCGCGCAGAACATCGCGGTCGCGATAAAGGGGCTGGCGCTGCTCCTCTCGATCCTCACCTTCCTCGCCTTCGGCCTGGCGATCTACCTCTCGCGCGAGGGGCGCTGGGTGACGGTGCTGTCCTGCGGGGTCGGGCTGATCGCCGCCGGCTTCGCCGTGATCGTCGCCCGCCAGGTGGCCGGCGGGATCGTCGTCGCCCAGCTCGTCACCGACGACAGCGTCAAGGCCGCGGCCGACGCGACCTGGTCGATCTCCACCTCGCTGATGGCCAGCATCGCGACGACGGTGATCGTGGTCGGGGTGCTGTTCGGGGTCGCCGGCTGGCTCAGCTCGCCGACCGGCCCCGCCCGCGCCAGCCGCCGCGCAGTCGCCCCCGTCCTGCGCGACCACGCCGCCTACGTCTACGCCGCCCTGGCGATCGTCGTCGGCATCTACTTCCTCTCGGGGCCGACCCAGAACCTGCGCTCCTTCCTCACCACCCTGGTGATCGCCGGCCTCGCCGCCTTCGGCATCCACGAGTTGCGCAAACAGACGGAGGCCGAGTTCCCCGACGCCGAGCTGAGCGGCGTGTTCGGCCGCGCCAAAGAGCGCCTGGTCGGCGCTGTCAAGGGCGCCAACCTCGGCGAGCGAGCCTCGAAGCTGCGCCTGCCGGAGATACGGAAGGCGGATGGAGAATCTGCCGCCGCTCCGGCGGACGACGAGGACGCCCGCCTGGCCCGCCTCGAGCGCTTCGCGACCCTGCACGACAAGGGCGCCCTCAGCGACGCGGAGTTCGCCACCGAGAAGGCCCGCATCCTCGGCGGCGGGGGCGACACGGACACCTGATCGGAGAGCCCGCCTCCGGAATTGAACCGGAAACCTCCTGATTACAAATCAGGTGCTCTGCCAATTGAGCTAGGCGGGCAGCTCGTAGTCGCACCCCCAACGTACGCCTTTCCGCTGGCCGTTGCGGGGAGGGTCTGGGGGCTGACGTACCCTGTGACCGATACCGACCGAGCACTCTCTTCGGGGGTGGACCGACGGATGGGGCCCTGTCACAAAAGCCCACATTAGAGGCAGAGTTGACCCGCATGAACAGGGGTAGCGGCGATGATTGAGGTCGTCGTGGTGGCGACCGTGGTGTTCGCCTTCGCACTGGTCTCACGACGACTTGAGCACACGGGCATCACCTCCGTGATGGTGTTCGTCACAGCGGGCATCGTCCTCGGGCCCAGCGTGACGGGCGTCCTCGACATCGATGTCGACAGCGAGGGCTTCCTGCTGATCGCCGAGGTGACGCTCGTCCTGATCCTGTTCACGGACGCAGCGCGCGTCCGCCATCCCGCGCGAGGCGGACAGCTGCCCGCCCGGCTGCTGGGAATCGGCATGCCCCTCACTATCGTCGCCGGGCTTGCCATCGGCCTGCTCCTCCTGGGGGGCTTGGAGTTCTGGGAAGTCGCGGTCGTGGCGGTGATACTCGCCCCAACGGATGCGGCTCTTGGCGAGGCGGTCGTGACCAGCCCGCGGCTCCCAGCGCGCATCCGCCAGGCGCTGAACGTGGAGAGCGGCCTCAACGACGGGCTGTCGGTTCCGCTCTTGACGCTGTTCGTTGCCCTCGCGGCTGCCGGGGAGCAGATCGAGTCGGCGGGTTTCTGGGCCCAGTTCGCGCTTGAGCAGATCGGTTTCGGCGTGCTGACGGGGCTCGCAGTGGGCGCCGTCGGCGGCTGGCTGGTGGCACGAGCCATGCGGCGGGGGTGGATGACGAAAACGTTTCAGCAGCTCGCTATGCTCGCCCTTGCGCTGGGCGGCTGGGCCCTGGCCGGTGAGCTCGATGGCAATGGCTTCATCGCCGCCTTCGTCGCTGGCCTGGCTTTCGGCCATGTCTGCAAGGCCGGAGAGGCACTGACCCTGTTCGCTGTGGAGGAGGGAGACCTCCTCACGCTCAGCGTGTTTTTCCTTTTCGGCGCAACGGTTGCACCCGAGGCGATCGAGGGCCTCAGCTGGCAAACAGCAGCCTACGCGGTGCTCAGCCTGACTGCCGTACGCATGCTCCCGGTCGCCATCGCCTTGATCGGCACCCATCTGCGTCGCACCTCGGTGCTGTTCCTCGGCTGGTTCGGCCCCCGGGGTCTCGCCTCGATCATCCTGGCGCTGATCGTGCTCGAGGAAGAGGCTGAGCTTGCCGGCACTGAGCAGATCACGCTCATCATGGGGGCCGTGGTCCTGCTCAGCGTGTTCGCCCACGGCCTCACCGCGGCTCCCCTCACCGACCTTTACGCCCGCCACTGCGAGAGCCTGCCCGAGCACGAGCCCGAGATGCACGCGGTCGAGGAGCTCCCCACCCGCAAAGGCCACGTTAAGTGACTAAGCCCGACGGCCAGGCGTGAGAGAGTCGATCACGGTGTCGAGCAGCCACTCCGGGATCTCTGCCTCGCTGGGGCTTGCCATCTCTGGCGGCCTGTCGGGCTTCTCGGGCACGGGAGGCCAATGCAAGGCCTTCGTTTCCGCCATGCGCGTCACGATCTGCTCAGGTGTGACGCTGATGACCATCAGGTCTTGGGCAAGCGCGATCGGGCCGTCGTAAGTGCTACCCACGCCCTCGAAGAACAGATCGACGGTGTCGTCGTCGAGGAAGTAGTGGTAGCCGACTCCGAGCTTCGGCGCCGCGATGCCGAAGACCTGTCCGAGCCTGTCCGGTGTGGTGTGCTCACCGGCAACGTTCCGAGCCTGCTCGAGCGGCAGACCCACCTTTTGTGAGAACACTTCAGCCGTCATGAACGACTCGTGTATGAACACGTCGACGCCCTTTGACTGCTCGGCCTCGAACGTGCTGGGCGACCCGTCGCCGGCGAACGACATCGAGAGACCGTTCCAGTCGAGGCGATAGCCGCGCGCGCCGTAGATGCAGTGCACGACGGCGTAGGAGGTGATCTTGACGCCGTTCTCCTCGTAGACGACCAGGCTCCTTTCCTCGGCGTCGAACTCGTGCGCGATCATCTTGGCGCCGCTGCTGGGAACGAGTCCCCTCTTGCTCTCGACGTGCCATGTGGCCGCCTTCTCCATGCAATCGACGAGGTACGCTGTGCCCATCTCCTTCGTGTAGCCCGACGGGCCCCAGATGCGCAGGGGCGTGTTGCGGGCCCAGCCCATCGCGTCAAAAAGCACGTGCAGGTCGCCGACGTGGTCGAGGTGGAGGTGCGTTAGGAAGAGCTTGTCGAGCTCTGCCGGCGGGATCTCCAAGCTCCAGAGGTTCTGGACCGAGCCACCGCCGACGTCGAAGATGAACTTGTCACCGTTGCCGAGCTCGACGAGCCAGGAGGCGGCCGCCTGGCCCTTGCGCACGATCGGGTTGCCCGACCCGCAGCAGGTGATCCGCATCTCGTCCGCGCCGAGCTCCTCCCGGTGCGGGACAAAGCGCTCCGGGTACTCCTCGAGAGAGGCGCCCTCCTCCTTCACGACCACGGGCGTGTCGGTCAGTGCCTTGCCTTGTAGCGGAAGCGGGTATCCACCCGGTGTGGTGCTCATCGGCTTGGCTCCTTTGGCTATCGGGTTCGTCGAGATTAGGGCGAGCGGTCACCACGTACAGTTGAACGCCCTATTCGAGTAGACAGCATACGCTCCGATGAGCCTAGAAGCGCCCGAAAGACCATCGACGCTCGAGCAGCTCGCCCCGATCGCCCGCTGGCTGCCGAGCTACGACCGCAGGTGGCTGCGTCCCGACGTCATCGCAGCGCTCACGGTCTGGGCCCTGGTCGTCCCGGAGGCGATGGCCTACGCCTCGCTGGCAGGTGTCCCACCCGAGGCGGGCCTCTACGCGGCCCTCGCGCCGCTCGTGCTCTACGCCGTGTTCGGGACCTCCCGCCACGTCACGGTCGGCCCCAGCTCAGCCATCGCGATCCTCGTGGCGGCTACCGTCGCGCCCCTTGCCGGCGGCGACGGCGATCGCTATATCGCGCTGACGGCCGGCCTGGCGCTGCTGGTCGGAGTCGTTCTCATCATCGGCGGTTTGGCGCGGCTCGGCTTCATCTCTGAGTTTCTCGCCAAGCCAGTGCTCACCGGCTTCGTAATCGGCCTCGCACTGGTGATAGCGATCAGCCAGGTGCCGAAGCTGCTCGGCATCGAGATTGCGGGCGGCAACTTCTTCGAGGAGCTGTGGGAGATCATCACCTCGCTCGACGAGACTCATGTAGCAACGCTCGCTGTGGGCGCCGGCAGCCTCGTGCTCATGCTGGCGCTCAACCGCTTTGTCCCCAAGGCGCCCTCTGCCCTGATCACAGTCGGCCTTGCAATCGCGTTCGTGGCCCTCCTCAACCTCGAAGCGGAGGGCGTCGAGATTGCGGGCGACATCCCAGCAGGGCTTCCTCCGTTCGGGTTCCCCGACATCAAGCTCGGCGACCTGGCCGACCTTCTGCCCGGCGCGCTCGCGATCGCGCTTGTCGCCTACGCGGAGTCGATAGCCGGGTCTCGCTCCTTCGCCGCCAAACACGGATACGAGGTCGACGCAAACCAGGAGATGGTGGCGCTCGGCGCCTCCAACGTGGGGACCGGCCTCAGCCAGGGATTCGCGGTCGACGTCAGCCTCTCGAGAAGCGCGGTCAACGACGCGGCGGGTGTCAAATCCCAGCTCTCGGGGATAGTGAACGCCGGCTTCGTCCTGATCACGATCGTCGTCCTCATGCCGCTGTTCCACGACCTTCCCGACGCGGCGCTGGCGGCCGTGATCATCGCTGCAGTCGCGCGCCTGGTGGACATCCGCGAGCTGAGACGGCTCTTGCGCCTGGACCGAGCCGACTATGGGCTCGCCGTGATCGCCGCGGGAGCCGTGCTCCTGTTCGACGTCCTGATCGGGATACTCGTCGCCGTCGTCACCTCACTGATCGTCCTCATCCATCGCAGCTACCGGCCCCAGAGCGCCCTGCTCGGAAGGGTTCCACACGCGGACGAGGGCGACGAGGACTATCGCTACCGGGATGTCGAGCGCCATCCGGGGTATGAGACGTTCCCGGGGCTCGTCATCTTCCGCTTCGACGACGAGCTCTATTTCGCCAACTCGAGCTACTTTCGCGAGGAGGTGCGACGGCGACTCCGCGAAGCCGACCCTCCCGCACGAGCGATCCTCATCGACATCGGTGCGGTGACTCACATCGACACCACGGGAACCGACATGTTGGGCGAGCTCATCGACGAGCTGTCGAACCAAGACGTAGAGCTGCTGCTCGCCCGCGCGAAGGGAAAGGTGCGCGACATCCTGCGGCGCGCCGGGCTCGAGGACAAGATCGGGGAGAACCGCATCTTCGCCTCGGTACGCGCCGGCGTCTCCGACTACGTCGAGCGTCACGGTGACGACGGATAGCGAGACTCTCGGCGCCGCCCCTTGAACGCATCTGAGTGAGATAAAGCGGCCCGTTTCCGCGGGTCTGTGGCAGGGCGCTGCTATGCGGGCAATCCTGCTCGAGGCAACCTGGACTTGGCCGCGCTCCCATCCGCCGCCGCTTGGCGACTCCTCTGCATGGGGAGCACGCTCCGCGCCCTCAGTGTCGCTTTGCATGGGGAGCGACACTCCGCGACCTCAATGTCGCTTGGCGCGCAACGGGGTCGCGGCGCCTCATCGCCGACGACTATGGCAGCACTTCGCTGCTGTCGGTGGCGGCGCAGCGCTACCGCAAGGTCCCGGGTTCTCGCTAGGCAGTACCCCGAATTGCATCTCGCTCGGGGTGCCGACTCTCAACCGACCGCTACCCCTTTTCGTCCAGAGCGAGCGCCTAGAGAAAGTTCAGCGGGCGCTCGCAAATCACGCAAAGCGGCAGCGTTCAGCGCAGTCTTCTACTACGGACGGGGTTGGCATTGATGGCCTCATCGAGTTGACGGTGGATGTCTTTCATCTTTTCCCCACGATCACCCAGGCGAAGGTTGAAGTCGAGAAGAGGATTCCCATTCTCCTGCCACTGGTGGCCCTTCTCCAACATCGCCTGCATTGTGGCGACTCCGTCAAACCTGGCCTGGCTCAGTCGCGCGCGACTTTGGCTCCGACCTCGACCTGCTCGCCCGCCAGGTCGAGCGCACCCTGCGCCACGAGGTCGCAGACCACCGCGGTTACACCGAGCCGGGGGTCGCCGTCGTCGGCCTCTGACCCAGATCAGTGAGTAGCGCGCCGCGCGCCGCCGGCTGAGGGCGCACCGCCTCCTGCTGAGCCGGCCGACCGAGC
>VRUE01000046.1 GCA_019456285.1 Solirubrobacterales bacterium
CGCGGACGCGCAACTCCGACCTCGCGATCGCGGCGACCGCGAACGTCCACGATTCCGTGCTGCTCACCCACAACCTCGAGGACTTCAAGATCGTCGAGGACCTGGTCGATGTCCACGCCCCCTGAGCTCTGCGCCAGTTCGTCACTACCGTCCAGCCGCTGATCGACTGAACCGCCCCCGTTGGCGCCCTCGACCCGGGTGCGCTCGTAGTGCGGGCCCGAGAGATGAGCATCGAGCAGCAGGCGCAAGGCGCGCTACCCTCCGGGCGTCGTTGCCAGCCCGGTCTTTATGACATAATGGGGTCGAGATGACAGCGAAGACAGATTCGCAAGAGGGTGGCAGCGCTCGCGCCTCCGGCCCCGAGAGCGTCGGCACGGCCGAGGCGAAGCGCCGCTTCTCGGAGCTGGTCGACCGGGTCGGCGCGGGAGAGCGCTTCCTGGTCTCCAGGCGAGGTCGTCCCGCGGTCGCCCTGGTGCCTCCCACGGCCGAGCTGTTCGAGACGCCCGGCGAGCCACCTAGCGGCTTGGCGGCGCTCGCGGGGGCGCTCGCCGGTTGGGAGGACCTCGAGCAGGCCGTCGGGGAGATCTACGCCGCCAGGCGCGGCAGCGCGGATCGTCCCGCGCCCGATCTGGGTTGAGCGGGTGCACTGCTTCGATACCGATGTCCTCAGCGCCACCATGCGGCGCGATCCGTCCCTGCCATTGATCCGACGCCTCGCGAAGATCCCGCCCAGCGAGCAGTTCACGACCGCGATCACGATGGGCGAGCTGCTCTATGGAGCGTCCCGCCGCGACAGCGCCAGGCTCAATCGGCAAGTCCGCGACCTGATCCGCAGCGCTCTGACCGTCCTGCCGTTCGACGAATCCGCCGCCGAGGTGTATGGGCCGCTTCGCGCCCGGCTGGAGGCGGAGGGCCGGCGCCTCGACGAGCCCGACATGCGCATCGCCTCGATCGCTCTCTCCCGAGACCTGACGCTCGTAACCGGCAACGTCCGCCACTTCGCTCGCGTCCCCGACCTGACCGTCGAGAACTGGCTCGCCTGAGGCGTCACCCCGACCCGCGGCGCACATCCGGGACATCCCCAAGCCACCGTAGGCTATTATGCACGTATGAACCGCACTACCCTCAGCCTTTCCGACGAGGTCGCCTACGCGCTGAAGCGCGAGGCTCGCCGCCGCCACCTTTCGGTCTCCGCAGTTGCCCGCGAGGTGCTTGCCGAGCGCTTCGGCCTCGACCCAGGCGCAGAGCGTCAGATCCCCTTCGCGGGGATTGTCAGCGATGGGGACCCGCGCCACGCCGCTGCCCGGATGGAGGAGTCGCTCGACGAGATCCTCGACGAAGCGGAACAGGATGCCCTCGGCCGTCGCAGTCGTTGACGCCGGGCCGCTCTACGCGGCAACCAACTCTGCCGATTCCGATCACGCTCGATCGGTGCAGGCGTTGCGGCGCACCGACCTCCAGCTGGTGATCGCGGCCTTGGCCGTAACGGAGGTGACGCAGATCCTCGGCCGCAGGCACGGCCCGCGAGCCGAGGCGAGCTTCCTCGCCGGCCTCGCCGGCTTTCAGGTCGAATCGCCCACCGCCGAGGATTGGGCACGGGTCGCAGAGCTGGTCGAGCGCTACGCGGACTTCCCGCTCGGCGGTGTGGACGCTTCCGTCGTCGCCCTCGCCGAGCGCCTCGGGACGCCAACCGTTCTCACCCTCGATCACCGCCATTTCGCTGCCGTCCGGCCCAGCCACTGCGAGGCGCTGCAACTCCTTCCCGAGTAGCGACCGGTGACCGCTATGCCCCGAGCAGGATTCGAACCTGCGGCCTACTCCTTAGGAGGGAGTCGCTCTATCCAGCTGAGCTATCGGGGCCGGTGCCGGGAAAAGGCTCTGCTGAGCTGTCTCCGGCGATTGTCCGTCGCTCGCAGTCGGCTCAGAATCGACAGAAATCGGCTCCCCGCTGCCCATTGCTGCCCAATCGAGGGCGGCATCGAACTCGCCTAGGGCCGCGCCGATCAGCCTCTCGCGGCGACGCACAGCACTAGCGTAGACCTTCATTGAGAAGCCCGGCTCGGTGTGGCCGAGCTGGGCCGCCACGTACACCGGATCGTCGCCCAGGGCAAAGCGCAGGCTGGCGTAGAGGCGGCGCAGCGAGTGCGGGCTGACCGCCCCGTCGATCGGCCGGATGTCGAGCCGGTCGAGCCGCTCGTTGGCGCGGCGGATCGCGGTCTTCATCCGCCGCTCGACGTTGCTGACGCTCTGGCGCCGCCGATTCCGGTTCGGGAAGATCGCCCCCTCGCTGCGGCGCGAACGGGCCATATGGTCGGTCAGTTCCCGGCGCAGCGCCTGGGGAAGATCGACCTGCCGGACCCCGGCGTCGGTCTTCGACGCAGCGACGGTCAACGTGCCGCTCGCCGGGTCGAAGTCGGGCCAGTCGAGCGCGCAGACCTCGCCGTTCCGCAGCCCCGCTCCGGCCATCGTCGCCAGGATCGGGCGCAGCCTCCCGGCGGCCTCGAGCAGCGACGGCAGTTGCTCGGGCTCGACGGTCGGGCGGCTTGGGGCCGTGCGCTTGACGCGCCGCCGTCGGCCGCGGGCAGGGTTGCGGGCCGGGTCGACGTGGCCGTAGTCGCCGGCGGCGTCGAGGATCATCGCTAGCAACCCGAGCGACTTGTTGATCTGGTTCGGCCCGAGCGCCCCCTCGCGCAGCTTCGCGGCTTTGTAGCGGTCGACGTCCTCCGGCCCGATCTGGTCGAGCCGCATCCGAGCGAAGTGGGGGAGCAGGTGGCCGCCGAGCTGCCAGCGGTAGCTGGCGATGGTCTTCGGCCGCAGTTCCGGCTCGCGGTTCCGCAGCCATTCTGAGGCGAACTCGTGGAAGGTCGGAGCCTCCGGCGGGGCCTGCGCCGCCGGAGGCTCGTACGGCCGCCAGATGCCTCTCTCGGCGTCCGCCAGGACGTGTCGCAGCTCGTCCTCGGCCCGCTTGCGGCTCCAGCCTTCCGCGGCGGTGCCGAGCGTCAGGTAGCGCCGCTTGCCGTAGGCGCGGAACCGGATCGCCCACCCGCGCCCGCCACTCGGCTCGATGACCTGTCCGGTCGCCTTGCGCGCC
Source organism: Solirubrobacterales bacterium (assembly GCA_019456285.1). GTDB lineage: Bacteria > Actinomycetota > Thermoleophilia > Solirubrobacterales > 70-9 > VRUE01. Next base: position 3,092 of record VRUE01000046.1, read on the forward strand.
ATCAACTACCTAAGCCGCCGGGGGCGACTCGTTCTCCCCCTGCCTGCGAATCGGCAGCAACGGCACCCCGGAACCTCCGACCCCCTGCGGCTGGCCCGCCCGCTCACCCGAGCGGGCGGGTGGGTCAGCCGTTGAATCGCCGCCAGCCTTCCGCAGCACCTTCTCCGCGATCTGCGGGTCGAACCGCAGCCGAGGCTTCGCCCCGGCACCGAGTTTGACCGCCCCAAGCTGGATCGCGTGGGAGTAGACCCAGGAGCGCTCGATCCCGAAGCGCCGCGCCAACTCAGCGGCATCGACCAGCTCCCGACTCTGCAAGCCGCGCTGTTCCAGCGACTCGACCACACGGCGGGCGATTGCCTCGACGGTTTGCGGGTCGAGCTGGATGCGTTTCGATGCCATCGGCTTGTATGTCCGAAAAGCGGGCCAAACGCCCCCTGGATATTCGTCCAGAATCGAACATCTGTTCGGGTTCATAATGTGTCGGGGGTCCGGGGTTCGGACTTCCGAGGCGCGAGTGATAGTGCGTGAGGGGCTAGGAGGGGCTAGCGGTTGGCGACATCGTCGGGGCTGGCAACCGAGAATTCGCCAAGTTGGGTGCTGCCGGGGGTCCAGGCGATTCCATCGAGCAATTCGCTTGCTGGAACCGAGAGGGCACCGGCGAGCTTGAACACGGTGTCGATCCGGGGCAGCCTCTCCCCGCGCTCCAACAGCCCGATCTCGGTCCGGTGCAGGGAGGCCCGCAGGCCGACCGCTTCCTGGCTCACCCCCGCCCGCCTGCGAGCGCGGGCCAGGTTCTCCCCGAAGCGGGCCTTGCACTGCAGCGAGGCCACGCCTCAGCCGCCCAGAAGCTCGTTGAAGCGAAGCGCCGCGTGCGTGGGCACGACCAGGGCGCCGGGGCAATGCAGCAGCCCCACGCCGGTCAGGTCGCGCACGGCGCGCTCGACGGCGTCGCTCTCGGCGAAGTCCTCCGATCCGCTGGTGATCTCACGGACCAGGTCGGGGATCGTGAGAAGGGTCGGGTGTAGCGCGAGAACGTGGATCAGGACGATGCCTTGATCGCGGATGTCTTCGGCGGCGGTGGGCGGGACATGCTCGTCGCCCGCCCCTCTAGAGTTGTCCTGCATGGGAAAGACTCCTTTCCTGTGCCGCGCCCCCGGCTGTTTCTGCAGCGCGGGGGCACTTCGTTGTCGGGATAGCGAGCGTACAGCAGCTTCCGCTACAATACAAGTGCTGTAACAGGTGGATTGAGACGCCCGTGTTTGAGACTGTGCCGGGAAGGATGCGCCGCTCTGATCAGCCCCAGCTCGCCCTCGGCAAAGCGATCCGTCAGCTACGCGACAAGCGCGGCATGACCCAGGAAGCCCTCGCCCACGCCGCAGGCGTCACGGTCGGCCACCTTTCAATGATCGAACGCGGCCACTCCAACCCAACCTGGGCCACCGTCAAAGCAATCGCCGCAGCCCTTGACGCATCAATGATCGAGCTAACGAAGCTCGCCAGTACTCACGAGACCTGACCATGTGAGCCAAGTCAGTGCAATTCCTGGGTCTTCCCACGTTTCTGGATGAACCAGCGCTCATGCTCGGCGTCTTCCCGTTGCACCCAAGTCGCGACTGCGTATCGCAGGCCCGATCCGACGGCGACATACGTAATGACAACCTTGGCAACGACTCCGGTGGAGAGTGCCTCTTTCTCCTCCTGGGAGGGACGGAAGTCCACGTCCCACTCGCCTTTGGACTCAATCACAGGGGTCTCGGGTTTTCCCGTATCGGCAAGGTGCCCTTCGCCACCTGGGGTCATCGCAATCCGCTCGACCTCGGCGGCCACGGGTCCGCGATTCTCGAAACGCATCGTCAAGGTCTCGGTTGGAGTCCCCGCGTTGAACGTCATGATGTCTGCCTCCCCGGGAGTCCCAGTCTTTCCCATGATCCGGAGGACCGGCGTAGTTGACGCAACAACCTGCCGCTCTGAAATATCCGCGAGCCGGCGGCTCTCCTTTGCCTGGGATCGCACAAAGAGCGCCATGAAGAAGGTGGCGGCAGCAAGTGCCAGCGTTCCGCTGGCGACCGCCAAGTCGAGACACTCAGAGGTTGTCAATCCCAGCGGCATTTTGTGCGTAAGCTACCCCTCGCCATCAGGCGGATGGATCGGGTCGTACTCGGCTTCGAATTCTGCCAGCGTTGCTGGTTCTGTACCAAGGCGAATGCGAATCGCCTCGAACGAAGTATCGGATGCTGAGGCGGCCGGTCCGTCAGACGCCAATGCGCCGACTACTTGCTCTGGCCGGACGATCCGCCTCGCGTCTCAGGGCGGCCAAGGCCCGGAGTAGGCGGCGGCGGGGGCGGCGGGGTTCCGCCGCTACCAGTCTGGGGCTTTGGTGCTTCTGCCATCGCCTAGAAGATGTTATCGCCCAGCAGGGCGGCCAGGGAAAGAATCTCAATCACGAGGGCGCTTGCAGCGACGGTGTAGGCACGGGTTAGCCACGTGATCTTCTTGTCGTTGGAATCCCAGAATAGGTCGAGGTCGTAGGCGAGGCGCCGATAGACCTCGGGCATGTCGTCGCGAAAGGCATAGAGGCCCTCGTACAGCCCGGCGCCAGCCTCAGCGAAGATCAGGTTCTTCTTCGGCAGGAGAATGAACACGCTTGCAGCGATCGAGACGACGAAAGCAACGAGGGCGGCGATCGCAAGCGTTCGGGGGCTTGGATTCTGGAACGCCTGCTGTCCGAGGAAGGATGCGGCGAGTGAGGAGGCGGCTAGCAGGACGCCGGTTCGCGAACGCAGCTCTTCCAGCAGCCCCTCCTGCTTGTCGAGACCGCGTAGCGCAGCCTCGTAGGCCAGTTTCTCGAACTCCCCCACCATTTCTATCCAAGCTACCCGCGCTGTCGGCGGAATCTTGTTGTCGTCGTCAGTCATTGGGCAGCGGAGCATTCTCGCTGCCCAAATCGGCATCAATCATGCGTGATCGAATCGAATCCGAGGCCGTGAGTAACACGGCGCATTCCGCTCTGCAGAGCCAGAAATCCGGACCCCAGAGGGTCGCTTAGGAGGGAGTCGCTCTATCCAGCTGAGCTATCGGGGCTCGATGGATCATCGTAAAGGCTCTCTGACGCCCGGATGTGGCGGGGCGAGCCGGATGGCTAGAGTTGGTAGGTGCGTCGCATGAAGCGGTCGAACTGCGGCACCGTGAAGGCCGCGAGGCCGTGACCGGGGGTGTAGAGCAGGCCCTTGTCGATCAGGCGCGATCGGGTCGGACCCATCTGCTCGGATGTCCGGCCTAGGAGAGCCGCCACATCCTTGGCCTGCTGGGGCTCTGACCCGAGCTCGGCCATTGCCCTCATATAGCGCAGCTCCAGCTCGGTAGTACGCTCGGCGCGGACGCGGAAGAAGCTGCCGTCGAGCTTTGCCTCGACCGCCGTACATGCATCCTTGACGTTCGTCGCGGTAATCGGCGAGGCCTCGGCGAAGCTCCACAGCACGTTTCCGTACTCCTGCAGGAAGTAGGGGTATCCCTCCGTGTAGTCGACGATTGCCTGGACCGCCTGACTCTCGTAGGCGATACCCAACCGTTCGGCGGGATCGACCAGCGCCTGCTCTGCCTCGGCGGCGGTGAGCTGGCCAATCTGCGGGAACTTGAACAGCCTCTCGGCGTAGGACTTCGCCTCGCCGGCGAGGCGGGGTAGCTGCGGCAGACCGGCCCCGACCAGGGTGATTGGTAGCTGGCGCTGCACCGTCTTGTGAAGGGCCGCGATCAGCGCCTCCAGCTCAGGCGTGGTGAGGAAATGAACCTCATCGATCAGAAAGACCACGCCGCTCTCCTGCTCATGTGCCGCTTCGCCGAGCGCGACCAGGAGGTCGGTCAGATCCTCGTTGAGTTCGCCGCTATCCGCGAAGCCCTCGGCCGCCTCCATGTCGAGCCCCGCGCTCAACGTTCCGTCGCTCGCCACAGTGACCTGGAAGGACTTCAGCACCGCCGCTGCTCGGGCAGCGTGCTCCTTCCAGCGTGCCTTCGGCGCCAGCTGAAAAAGTGCCCGGCGGACAAGTTGGGCCATCCGCGCGCCGAACTCGGTGCTCTTGGTGATCTCAGCCTCGACCGTAGTCCAATCTCGCTCTCGTGCCCGCTCCTCAAAGCTCGTCAACAGCACCGTCTTGCCGACTCCGCGAAGGCCGGTAATCAACATCGACTGCTCGGTGTGACCGCGGCGCAGCCGGTCAAGGAGGATCTCGAAGGACTCCATCTGATCGTCGCGCCCCACCAGCGCCGGCGGTCGGGCGCCAGCATTGGGCGTGTATGGGTTGTCGTGAGGACGCATCAGGCGATCTTATCAGGCTTATCAAGTTTTATCGGAACTTGATAAACCCGACCAAACTTGAAAAATCTGCGGTCGCCGATGTTCGTATCGTTTCGTCCTCCACTGCTTTCTCCATCAAAATGTGGGTGAGGTCCCTCTCTGCCAGCGCCACCCCGGCACGGTCGATCAGGTTGCGAGATGCCATGGCGACACGGTAGCGGAGCAAGAGGCCGATGCTGCAACCCATTGGGCAGCGGGCCGTTCTCGCTGCCCAAATCGGCATCCATCGTGCGTAATCGAAGCGAATCCGTGGCCGCAGCGCTTCCTAGTAAGACGGACAAAAAGATGTACATGTCTGCTAGAGTCCCGCTATGGCTTCGTCGCAGACCGTTGTTCCCAGCGCAGAGGCAAGGGACCATCTTTCCAGCTATTTGAGGCTCTTTCGTGAGCAGGGAGGGCAGGCAGACCCGGTCGTCTTTGGCTCCCATCGGAAGCCCGAGGGCGTGATCCTTTCCTACGAGCGGTACGAGTGGCTGACCGAGGTTCTGGACGAGCTGGTGGCGTCAGAGGAGGTTCGCGAGGCTCTGGCAGAGGACACGGGCAAGCGGGTCGAGCTGGCCGATGTCGCTCGCGAGGCCGGCTTCAATCCGGCGGAGTTCGGTCTGTAGGTGGCGCGGCTCCCGGTCGAGTTCTTCGACCCAACCGCCAAGCAGCAGTTTCTCGATCTTCCCTCCAAAGAGCTAAAGCGCCGCGCGCTTGAACTGCTGGCTCAGGTCTCGAAGGAGAATCCGTGGCTCGGAAAGCCTTGTGGTTTCGCGTTTAGCACCGGCAACCTCTCCGACTGCCGCAAGCTCTACTTTGACGAGAAGCGCGACATCGACCCTCGCTACCGGGTCGTCTATCGCCTACTTCCAGACGAAGACGGCCCGACGAAGGTTGAGGTGATTCGCATCGGACTCAAGGTTCCCTACGGCGACGAGGAGCAGATCTATCGTCAGGTTGGCCGAGCGCTGGAGCGGTTGCTCGGGAGCGAGTAGAGGTGGCTACGGCGAAGGGTCTATTGGGCAGCGAACGGGGAATCTTGAAAAGCCACAGATGACTCGACCCACCTGCTCACTTACCCGCGGCATCGAGATCCTCTAGATCGGCTAAGTCGCGAATTCTGCCCGTAGCGCGCTTCATCTCTCGGAGGTCGTCGACCGAGCAGACGGCGATGGTGATGCCCAGGACGTCTGCCTCGGTCGCCCGGGCCTGCAGCTCGTCGTACGCCGGGACGCCATCGAGGCCCTGGACGATGTCCAGCCGCCCCAGCTCGGTCTCGATGGCGACCTGCTCGCCGCCACTGAGCTGGGCGGCGATCGAGGGCTGACTGCTAAGGAAGGATTCGCCAGCCTGAATATGACCGTGGGCCGCCACGGCCACCTCGGCGACACGGTCGAGGTTCCCGGGGTCTGGCGCGACGACCACGTCGACATCCTTGGTTCCCCGGACGACCCCCCAGGCGTTCAGGGCAAGCCCCCCCACCAGTACGAACTCCACCTCGGCCTCGGTGAGACGTCGCAGCAGCTGATCGAAGGCAGGCTCGGTCACCGCTGGCGCGCGGCGCCGACAAACCGCATCAGCATGTGGCTCAGCGCGATTCCCTCGGCCAGGTTCACACTCATGGGACGGCGTGCATCCTCACGCAGTCGATGCACTCGGACCGCCTCAGCCGCTGCAGTCGCATTTCCCGTGGCCTTGTCCGCCTGCTGAGTCGGGTCCCGAAATGCCATTGGGACAAGGTAGCGGAGCGGCGGACGACATCAACCTTCGCAATGTGCCGGACGAACGGGATCCGGGCTGAGGTCGAGGTTCTGGCTCAGGCCGCGTAGAGGCTCTCCGAGGCCAGCTCCTGGGCTCGGCGGCTCCACAGCTTCACCTGCATGAAGATGTCGTCGCCGTAGCCCTCGAGGGCGTCGAGGGCGATCAGGGTGAAGCGTTCCTTGGAGAGGGCCTCCTGGTCGACGGTCTCCATCTCAAGCTCGGCGCTGGCCGCTACGGCGCCGCGGACGAAGGGACGGCCCCAGACCAGGGTGACGTCGCCGGCGCGGCGGTTCTCGCCCCGCCAGCGCCCGATCACGTCGTCGTTGAGGTCGATCTTCCAGTCCGGGTTGTCCTCGGCGAGGACGTCGGTGAAGTCGGCCTTGGCGCGGTAGTCGCCCGGATCGCCGCCCTTCGGCTGCACGTAGGAGACGTGGCCGAACAGCTCCAGCACGCCCTCGGGCCCCTCGGCGCGGGCGGTGCAGGGCACCCAGATGCGGCCGCCCCAGGCGCGCTCGGGGAACCAGTCCGGCTGCTCGGGGATCTCGACCCCCTCGGGCAGGTCCTCGACTCCGGCGCACGCCTCGCGGAAAACCGCGCTCAGCCGCTCGGCGAAGCGGCCGTGCGGGATCCCCTCCTGGGTCGAGTCGGCGATGAACCTCGGGATCGGCCTTGGGTTGGGGGGCATGGGTTGCTGAGCCTAGATGGTTGATTCCACGGCCGCGTGTGGCTGGGGGCGTGCGTGGCCAAGTAGATCAAGGACGCAGGGCGCAGCCTTTGGTGGTGCCAAAGGCAAGCCCGAGGACGCAGAGATGCGCAGCGCCAGGCGCGTCATCCAGGTGTGCGGGGTCGTGGAATCAACCATCTAGTGACGGCATCGGAAACGGGACGGCCGCCCGTGTTATTGGCCAAGCGCCTCACGCAGATCGGAGGCGGCGCGCTCCGGGGGATAGGTGTTGATGTCGACGCCGGTGCCCAGCTCGAAGCCGGCCTTGACGGCGAGGCGGGGGGCGATGTCCACGTGCCAGTGGAAGTGCTCGGCGCCGTGGGGGGCGGTGCGGACCCAGAGGTTCAGCTCGGGCGGGCGGCCGAAGCGCTCGGCGAGGAGGCGGAGAGCGGTGTGGATCATCGCCGCCCCGGTCGTGTCGTCCTCGAAGCTGGCCGACTCGGCGCGCGGCGCCACGCGCAGCTCGAACGGCGAGCGCGAGGCCCAGGGGCAGATCAGCGCCGCCTCCTCGTCGATCGCGACGAGGCGCTCGCGGCGGCGCACCTCCTCGACCAGGATCTCGCCGAGCAGGCCGCTGCCGCCGCTGCGCTCGCGGTAGGCGCCGACTCGCTCCCGCTCCCGCGCCACCGCCGCCGGCACGAAGGGAAGCGCGTAGAGCTGGGCGTGGGTGTGCCCGAGCGAGGCGCCGGCGCCGCCCCCCTCGTTGACGATCAGCTGCACGTAGGAGGCATCGGAGTGGGTGCGCATCCGCTCCCGCCAGACGGCGACCGCCCCGGCGAAGCGCTCCTCGCTCAGCTCGGCCATCGCGGTGACGTGCTCGGGGGCGTTGACGATCACCTCGTGGGCGCCCCTGGCCGGGCGCGAGGCGAAGAGGTCGGGCTCGCCGGCGCGGCGCGACTCCAGCAGCGGGTCGCCGGCGCTGGCGAAGGCGCCCGCCTCCGCGGCGGGCCCGCCGCCGTCCACCTCGCCGTCCGCCGCGCCGCCCGCCTCGCCCAGCGCCGGGTAGAGGTTCGGCACCACGCGGCTGGTCCAGCCGGGGGTGTCGGCCGCGCCGCCCCCCGGTCGCACCGCGTAGACCTCGGGCGGCGTCCGCCCCTCGCGTCCCTCGCAGAACGGGCACTCGCCCGGTCCCTCCGGCTCGCTTGCCGCTGCCGAGAAACCCTCCGGGCGCTCGGCCCGGCCGGGCGCGAGGATCGTCCGCAGCCCGGTCAGCTGGTCGATGCGGATCTCGGGCGCGCTCAGGACTGTGAGGGGGAACTGTCGTCGGCGTCCGGCTCGGATGTCGCGGGCGGCGTCTTCGGCTTCGCCCCGCCCTGCCTCCCGCCCAGGAACGGCTCGAGCATGTCAATCGGCAGCGGGAAGACGACCGTCGTGTTCTGGTTGCTGCCGATCTCCAGCAGGGTCTGCAGGTAGCGCAGCTGCAGCGAGGCCGGGTTGGTGCTGATGATGTCGGCGGCGTCGGTGAGCTTCTGCGCCGCCTGGTACTCGCCCTCGGAGTTGATGATCTTGGCGCGGCGCTCGCGCTCGGCCTCGGCCTGGCGCGCCATCGCCCGCTGCATCTGTTCGGGGATCTCGACGTCCTTGATCTCGACCGCCGTCACCTTGACGCCCCAGGGCTCGGTCGACTCGTCGATGATCTTCTGCAGCTCTTCGTTGAGCCGCTCGCGCTCGGCGAGGAGCTGGTCCAGCTCCGCTTTGCCCAGCACCGAGCGCAGCGCCGTCTGGGAGATCTGCGAGGTGGCGAGGAGGAAGTTCTCGACCTCGACGATCGCCCGGTTCGGGTCGACCACGTGGAAGTAGGCGACCGCGTTGACGCTGGAGGGGACGTTGTCGCGGGTGATCACCTCCTGCGGCGGGATGTTGAGGGTCACCGTGCGCAGGTCGACCCGTTCCATCCGGTCGACCAGCGGGATCAGCAGGATCAGCCCCGGCCCCTTGGTGGCGATCAGCCGCCCGAGCCGGAAGACCACCCCCCGCTCGTACTCGCGCAGGACCCGCACCGCGAGCCCGGCGACGATCAGCAGGAAGATCACCAGGACAGCCAGCACCACGAGCGCAACTTCCATCAGCCTGCTCCTTCCTCGGCGGGGACGTCGGCCGGCGGCTCGGGCCGGACTATCAGGGTCAGCCCGTCGACCGCCTCCACGGTGACTCTATCTCCCGGGCGCAGCGGGCCGCCGTCGCCGGAGAGCCGCGCCCACCAGAGCGCCCCCTCGATCCACACCTGGCCGTCGGGGTCGAGCGAGGTGCGCGCCTCGGCGCGAGCGCCGAGCAGCCCCTCGTAGCCGGTGCGGACCGGCTCGTCGCGGTGGGCCGCGACCACTTTGCGCGTCACGAAGTAGAAGCTGACGATCGAAAGCAGGCCGAGGGTGATCAGCGCCGGGCCCGCCCAGTCGCTGGCGCCGGAGTCGGATTCGGCGGTGAGGGCGACGACGCCGGCGGCGACCAGGCCCAGCGCCCCGAGCGCTGCCAGCACGCCGCCGGTCGGCAGCAGCAGCTCGGCGAGCAGCACGACGACGGCGACCAGGGCGATGACGATGAAGACGTCCATGGTCCGATTATCCTCCTTTTCGCCGCTGCCGACCGATCAGCGGGTTTCGGGGTCGAGGGCGTGCCGCAGGATCTCGGCCCGCAGCTCCTCGCGGTCGGAGTAGGGGCCCTGCTTGAGGTGGACGAGCTTGCCGCGGCGGTCGTAGAAGGCGGTGTCGGGGAGGCCGAGGCTGGCGCCGATGCTGTTGGCGATCTCTTTGTCGGGGTCGGTGTAGCTGGGGTAGGGGACGGGGGCCTGCGCGAGGAAGGTGCGGGCCGCGTCGTCGGAGTCCTCGCTGTCGATGCCGAGGAAGGCGACCCGCTTGCCGTACTCGGCGGCCAGCTCCTGGAAGGCCGGGAACTCGAAGCGGCAGGGGCCGCACCAGGAGGCCCAGACGTTGACCACCACCGGGTAGCCGCGCAGCGCCGCGATCCGCCGCTCGTAGGCGTCCGTGCCGCCGGGCAGCAGCCGGTTGGCCTGGGCGTGCAGGGCGGCCAGCGGGGCCGGCGACCCGGCCAGCGACTTTGCGTAGTCGGGGTGCCCGCCGCCGTAGTCGCCCCCCTGCTCCGAGGAGCCGCAGCCGCCCGCGGCGAGGGCCATCGCCGCGGCGAGCGCCAGGGCGATTGGCAGGTTTCGGCGCGCTGCCGTCACTTCCGTGATTACAATACGTGTCACATTCGGTCCGTCTGGATTGCGGACCGCCGAGAGCGTCGGGGGAAAAGGGAAAGCAAACTCCCGGCATCCTCACCCACGTGCTCCGGCCGCGCGTTGCGCGTCGCGGCGGGGACGGACCCACAAGCCTTTATGGCCAAGACCAGCGAAGTTGCCGCGTCAGTGGCAGTTCCTTCAAGCGCCGACATCGAGCGGGCGACGGAGTTCGCCCGCGAGCCATTCCTGCTCGACGGCGAGGGGCCGGAGGCGCTGGCCCCGGGGACGGCGCGGCGGCGGGCGCTCGACGCGGCGCTGAGGGAGCTGGGCGAGGCGGCGGAGGAGCCCTCGATCGAGTGGCGCCGGGACTTCTCGCTGCTGCTGGGGCTGGAGCGGCTGCTGGCCGACGAGCCGCCGACGCTGCGCGACGGGGCGGAGCTGTCGCCCCACCAGGTCGACGCGCTCTCCGGGACGCTGACCGAGCTGATCGCCGAGCAGCAGACGGCGGCCGAGAACGGGATCGAGCCCCCTTCGGTCGACGGCGAGGAGGTTCTCGAGGAGGACGAGGAGCCCCGGGACTGGGAGGAGGAGGCGCCCGACGAGGAGGCGCCCGACGAGGAGGTTCTCGACGAGGAGGCGATCGGCGAGGAGGCGATCGGCGAGGAGGCGATCGGCGAGGCGGCGGAGGACCCCGGCGCCGAGCGGCGCTTCTGGTTCGAGCACGCGACCGGCGCCGGCAAGACGGTCGCCGCAGTCGGCTTCATCGACGCCTCCCGCACCGGCGGCGTCCTGATCCTCACCCACCGCCGCAACCTGGTCGACCAGTTCATCGGCGAGATCTCCGAGCGCGGCTACAAGGAGCGGCTGCGGCCGCCGCTGCTCGACGGCCGCGACGACCCGGACGGGCCGGTCACGGTCGAGACCTACCAGTGGTTCGTCCGCAACCACAAGCGGGTCTCCGACACCTACTCGATCGTGATCTGCGACGAGGCGCACACCGCGCTGGGCGAGAAGACCAGCGCCTGCATCCGCGCCTGGATCGGTCCCGTCTTCATCGGGATGACGGCGACCGGGGCGCTGATCGCCCGCCACGTCGCCGATCTCTTCCCGACCCAGACCTCCCGCTTCGACCTCGCCCAGGCGGCGCGGCGCGGGGTGATCGTGCCGCTGCGCTGCATGCGCATCCCGCCCGGGCCGGGGGTGCGGACGATCGCCAAGGTGCCGCTGCGCAAAGGCGAGGTCGACCAGGACTTCGACCAGGAGGAGCTGGCCGCGCTGCTGGACCAGGAGCCCTTCAACGTGGCGATCGCCGACCTCTACAAGACCCGCTTCCGCAAGGTGCCGGGCGTCCTCTACACGGCCGGGGTGCGGCACGCGAAGCACGTCGCCAAAGCGCTGCAGGACGCCGGGATCGTCGCCCGCGCCGTCTCCGGCGAGACCCCGAAGCGTGAGCTTGCCAAGATCCTCGCCGCCTTCGAGCGCGGCGAGGTCGACGTGCTCTGCAACGCGATGCTGCTGGCCGAGGGGTGGAACTCGCCGCGGGCGACGATCTGCATGCACCTGGCGCCGACCGCCTCGCGGCGGGTCTACCAGCAGCGGGTCGGCCGGGTGACGCGGCGTGCGGCCGGCAAGGAGGCGGGCCTGGTGATCGACTTCGTCCACCCGGCGACCACCCACGACGAGACGATCGTCACCCTCCACAGCCTGCTCGGCCGCGACGTCTACCGCGGCGGCGCGATCGTGGTCGGGCCGGTGCGGCGCGTCCGCGGCCGCCGGGTGCGGGTCGAGCGGCGGATCGTCCCCGTCTCCGACAACGAGGAACGCCGCATGCAGGTGCTCGAACGGGAGATCTGGCGGATCGCGGTGGAGAACCTCGACTACCCCGAGCAGCACGCCTGGGCGGCGCTGGCCGGGGCGCGGGTCAACCCGCAGGGCTGGCGGCGGGCGCGGGCGATGCTGCAGAACGACCGGACCAAGGAGCTGCGGAGGCGCTTCCTGCTGACCTGCGTGCAGCGCAACCGCAACTCGCAGCTGCGGCTGAAAGCGCTGGCGGAGATCGCCGACCTGCGCGATCCGGAGGCCTTCGACGACGCGATCGACATCGTCGGCAGCTGGAGCCGCGACGACAAGCGGGCCGGGACGAGGACGCTGTTGCAGGCGCTGGTCGACAAACGGATCGGGCGCCGCGACCAGGCCCAGGCGTGGGTCTGGCGGCTCGCCTCCTACACCCGCGAGCTGCACGAAGAGTACGCGGTGCAGCGTTGGCCCGAGACGAAGCGGCTGCTGGGCCTGCTGGTCAACTCCTCCGGGCGGGCGCACGGGCGCAACGCGCGGCGGCTGGTCCACGCGGCGCGCAAACAGGACCGGCGGCCGGCGGCGGCGCTGCTCGCCGCCGCGGTCTCCCACACCCCCGAAGGCGAGGAGGTGCTGCGCGGCGCGCGGATGCGGATGGCCCGCAAACCGTCGGCGATCGCCCGGGAGCTGTTGCGGAACTTCCCGAAAGGCGGCAAGCGGCGGCGCAAGCGCGGCAACAAGCGCCGGGCGGAGAACGGCGCCGAGAGGAACCAGGGGAAGGGCGCCGGGAAGGGCTCAGGGACGAAGGTGGACCTCGCCGGCGCCGAGGACGACGCGGTCGCCGCCGGCGGTGGCGACGACGAGGCGGCCCCGGTCATCGATGCCGGCGGCGACTCCTGAGCCGCCCTCCCAGGCGACCTCGCGGCCGCGCAGCGCGTCGCGGCCTCGCCAGGCGGCGAGGATCGAGTCGGCGTCCGCCTCGACCCAGCGGTCGAGCCGGGCGTCGAGGGCCTCGCGGGCCTGCTGCGCCGAGGCGCCGCCTGCCAGCGACGTCGCGGTCTCGCGCAGCTCGGGTGGGAGATCGAGCGGCTCGACCGCCAGGTTGAGGCCGACCCCGATCACCGCCCAGCCGTTGGACCCGGCCTCGATCAGCACGCCGGCCAGCTTGCGCCCCTCGACCCAGACGTCGTTCGGCCACTTGACCCTGCACTCGACTCCCGCCTCCAGCTCCTCGGCCACCTCGCAGACGGCGAGCGGGACGGCCAGCGGCAGCAGCAGGTGGCGCTGGTCGAGGGGGCGGAGGATCGCCGAGTAGAGGAGGGCCTTGCCGGGCGGCGCCGTCCAGCCGCGGCCCTGGCGGCCGCGCCCCTCGCTCTGCTCGGCGGCGGTGACGACGGTGCCGTGGGGCGCACCGCCCTCGGCCAGCTCGCGGGCGCGCGTGTTGGTGGAGTCGGTGGAGCGGAAATGGCGATGCGGCACGCCGAATCTCATTGCAGCGTTTGCCGTGGCGCTTCTATCCCGCATACCGGGCAAAAGCGCCACCTCGCTCACTGCGCGGCGTCGGCCAGCAGCGCCTCGACCAGGCCGTCGACATCGTGGCGCTCCGCCTCGACCGCGACTTCGAGGCCGGCGCCCCGGACGGCCTCGCTGGTGATCGGGCCGATCGAGACGACGCGGGCGCCGCTTGGGAAGCGGTCGCCGAGCGTGTCGGTCAGGTTGCGGACGGTCGAGGGGGAGGTGAAGGTGACGTAGTCGGCGCCCCGGGCAGCCTCGACCGCCTCCGGCTCGGGCGCCTCGGGCACCGTCTCGTAGAGGGCGACGACGTCGACCTCGCCGCCGCGCTCGCGCAGCGCCTCGGGGAGCACGTCGCGGGCCTCGGCGGCGCGGGCGACCAGCACCGGGCGGCCGGCGACCTCGACCGCGGCCAGCGCCTCGACCAGCGCCTCGGCGACGGAGCGCTCGGGGACGATGTCGGCGA
>VRUE01000047.1 GCA_019456285.1 Solirubrobacterales bacterium
GAGGAGCCTCCGAGCCTGATCCTCCTCTGCGACGGCGACCTCGGCGCCTCCGCCGCCCGGCTCGCCCCGCTGGTCGAGGCGGTGGAGCGCGGCGAGTGCGATCTCTCCGTCGCCGCCTTCAGCCGTCGTGCCGGGGGCGGCTTCGGCGTCGCCCTGGGCTTCGCCCGCTGGGTGATCCGCCGCCTCTGCGGCTTCGAGACGAGCGCCCCGATCTCCGGCCAGCGGGCGATGCGGGTCGAGGTCCTGTGCGCCACCCTCCCCTTCGCCCGCGGCTACGGGATGGAGGTCGGGATGACGGTCGACGCGGTTCGCGCCGGCTACCGCCTCCGCGAGTACGAGCTCGACCTCTCCCACCGCGCCAGCGGCCGCACCCTCGCCGGCTTCGCCCACCGCGCCCGCCAGCTCGTCGACTTCAGTCGCGTCTACCTTTCCCGCATGGGGCATAGCTGACGTGATCCTCGCCATCGACCAGGGCACCACCGGGACCACCTGCCTCGTCTTCGACGAGGCAGGGCGGATCGCGGGGCGTGCCTACTCGGAGCTCGAGCAGCACTTCCCGCGGCCGGGATGGGTGGAGCACGACGCAACCGAGATCTGGGAGGTGACGCGGCGGGTGGCCGCCGAGGCGATCGCCGGCGCCGGCATCCAGGGTGCGGAGCTGGACGGGATCGGGATCGCCAACCAGCGCGAGACCGTCGTCGCCTGGGACCCGGCGACCGGCGACCCCATATACAGGGCGCTGGTCTGGCAGGACCGCCGCACCGCCGCGCGTTGCGACGAGCTGCGGGCGGCCGGGCGCGAGGAGCTGGTGCGGGAGCGGACCGGCCTCGTCCTCGACCCCTACTTCTCCGGCACCAAGATCGAGTGGCTGCTGCGCAACGCCGAGGGGGCGGAGCGCGCCGCCTTCGGCACGATCGACTCCTGGCTGCTCTTCAAGCTGACCGGCCGCCACCTGACCGACTACTCGAACGCCTCGCGGACGATGCTGTTCGACATCCGCCGGCTGGCCTGGGACGGGGAGCTCTGCGCGATGCTCGGCGTCGAGGAGGCGCGGCTGCCGGAGCCGCTGCCCTCCGCGCACGTCTACGGCACGACCACGGAGTTTGGCGGCGAGGTGCCGGTGGCCGGGATCGCCGGCGACCAGCAGGCGGCGCTGTTCGGCCAGGCCTGTCACAGCGCCGGGATGGCGAAGAACACCTACGGGACCGGCAGCTTCGTCCTGCTCAACACGGGGACGGCCGCCCCCGAGCCCGGCGAGGGCCTGCTGACCACGGTCGCCTGGGGGCTGGAGGAGGAGACCGCCTATGCGCTGGAGGCCTCGATCTTCGTCACCGGCGCCGCCGTGCAGTGGCTGCGCGACGGCCTTGGGGTCATCGAGGAGGCGGCGCAGACCGAGGCGATGGCCGCCTCGCTGGACGGCAACGACGGCGTCTACTTCGTGCCGGCGCTGACCGGGCTCGGCTCCCCGCACTGGGACCCCTACGCCCGCGGCACGGTCGTCGGGTTGACCCGCGGCAGCGGCCGCGCCCACCTGGCGCGGGCGGCGCTGGAGGCGATCGCCTACCAGACGGTCGACGCGGTGCGCGCCCAGGAGGCCGCGTCGGGGGAGCGGCTGGCGGTGCTGAAGGCCGACGGCGGCGCGGTCGCCAACCGCTGGCTGATGCAGTTCCAGGCCGACGTGCTGGGTGCCCCGGTGATCATCCCGGAGATCGCCGAGACGACGGCGCTGGGCGCCGCCTACCTGGCCGGGGTCGCGACCGGGCGCTGGAGCCGCGAGCAGGTGGGTGAGATGTGGCGCGAGGCCGCCCGCTACGAGCCGCGGATCGGCGAGGACGAGCGCGAGTCGCTGCTCGCCGAGTGGCGCCGCGCGGTCGAGCGGGCGAAGGGCTGGGCCGTCGCCCCCGCGTAACCGCGGGCGCGGCAGGGGGTAGGCACAGCGATGGCCGACCGGCCATCCTCCCGATGCCGGACACCAAGCCACAGGTTTACAAGGACGACCGCCCCGCGGAGTACTTCGACCAGTTCCACGAGCGGGCGCGCAAGGGCGTCGGCTGGATCTACCCGCTGGTCCGTGCGATCGTCTCGCCGCCGGCCCTGCTGGCCTACCGGACCCGGGCGATCGGGCTCGAGAACGTGCCCAAGTCCGGGCCGCTGCTGCTCGCCCCCAACCACTTCAGCCAGATGGACCACTTCTTCACGGGGCTGTACCTGCGCCGTCAGATCCGCTTCATGGCGAAATCGCAGCTCTTCGGCCCGCCGATCCTCACCTACGTCTACACGCACGGCGGCGTCTTCCCGGTCCGCCGCGGCCACCAGGACGAGGAGGCGTTCAAGACCGCCTTCACGATCCTCGAGCAGGGCGGGATGCTGCTCGTCTATGCCGAGGGTGGCCGCTCGCGGACGGGAGAGCTGGGCGAGGTCAGGCCGGGGATCGGCCGGATCGCGCTGGAGTCGGGGGTGCCGGTCGTCCCGGTCGCGATCCACGGCTCCGCCAAGGTGCGCCGCTGGAAGCGCCTCCGCTTCCCCAAGGTCACCGTGCAGTACGGCGAGCCGCTCTCCTTCCCGGTCGAGGAGGCGCCGAGCCGCGAGCGCCAGCTCGAGGTCGCGGCGGAGGTCTTCGACAGGGTGCGGGCGATGTACACGGCGCTCGAGGAGCAGGGCCGCCGCAACGTGATCCGCTCCCTGCGCGAGGGTCTGTCCACCCCCGACGGCGGGACTGAGCACTACTCGTAGCGCGCTTCGAGCTGGTCGTAGAACTCGGGGTCGTGACCCGGGGTGACGATCGCGTTCGGGAACTCGCGGCGGAAGAGCTTCAGCTCCTGCAGGGAGCGGCGGTAGTTGTGGGCGTCGAAGGGGCGCGGCGCCAGGGGCGCGCTGCCGTCGAGCTGGCCCCGGGTGTAGGCGGCGTCGCCGCCGATCACGAAGTCGCGCTCGCGCAGGCGGGCGATCACCGACATGTGCCCGGCGCTGTGGCCGGGGGTATAGGCGAGGTGGATCGAGCCGTCGCCGAGCAGGTCGAAGCTGCGGCCGAAGGTTGCGTAGGAGTCGATCCCGCCGCGGTCGAAGTCGATCGTGCGGTAGTCGAAGGCGTAGTCGTAGTGGGCGCGGCGGTAGCCGTTGAGGGTGCGGCGGGGGCCGGTGGTGGCGGCGTCCCACTCGGTCTCGCTGACGACGAAGGTGGACTGGGGGAGCTCGGAGATCGCCGAGGTGTGGTCGATGTGCATGTGGGTCATCACGACGACCGGGATCTCGCCGGGGTCGAGCCCGCGCCTGCGCAGCTGCGCGGGGACGTCGGCGCCCGGCTCCAGCGCCGGCTTGCCGATGCGGGCCGCCAGCCGGCCGAAGTTCTCGTGCCCGTCGGTGGCGATCGAGGGGTGCAGGCCGGTGTCGACCAGGATCGCCCCGGCGCTGGGGTGGCGGATCAGGAAGGCGGGGCAGGGCACCGTCATCGGCGGCTTGCCGGTGAGCAGGGCGCGCAGCAGCTTCAGCGTCTCGAAGCGGCCGCCGGGCCGCTCCATCATCGAGCGCGACCAGCTGACCTGGCCGGCGATGATCGGCTCGACCGTCACCGTGGCCCCCGCCGTGCCTCCGGCCAGCGGCTCGTGCAACGGCCTCGCTTCCACATGCACCTTCATCGCGGGGTCACATTACCTGGGAAGGGGGCGGCTATAGGCTTGCGCGCCGATGGCTGAAAGCTCCCATTCGCGCGTCTTCAGGCCCGGCTTGCTCGACGGGCAGGTGTGCGTCGTCTCCGGCGCCGGCAGCGGCCTGGGGCGGGAGACGACGCTGGAGCTGACCCGCCTCGGCGCCGCGGTGATCGGCTGCGGGCGCCACGGGGAGCCGCTGGCGGAGACGGCGGCGCTGGCCGACGGCCTGCCCGGCTCCTTCGAGCACGAGGAGATGGACATCCGCGACGAGGAGGCGGTCGGCCGCCTCTTCGACGGGGTGCTGGAGCGCCACCGGCGGCTCGACGTGCTGGTCAACAACGCCGGCGGCCAGTTCCTCGGCCCGGCGGAGGCGATCACGCCGAAAGGCTTCCGCACCGTGATCGAGCTGAACGTGCAGGGGACGTGGCTGATGACCCACGCGGCGGCGACCAAGGCGATGATCCCGCAGGGCGGTGGCAAGGTGCTCAGCGTCACCCTCTCCCCGCACAACGGGATGCCGGGGATGGTGCACTCGGGGGCGGCGCGCGCCGCGGTCGAGAACATGATGCGGACGCTGGCGATCGAGTGGGCGCGCTTCGGGATCAGGACCTGCGCGCTGGCGGCCGGCCAGTTCGCGACCGAGACGCTGCTGACCAAGTACCCGCAGGTCGTGGTCGACAACCTGGAGCGCTCGATCCCGGTCGGCCGCGCCGGCAGGCCGGAGGAGATGGCCTGGCTGGTCGCCTACCTGGCCTCGCCGGCCGGCGACTTCTTCTCCGGCACGACGATCACGATCGACGGCGGCCGCGACAACTGGGCCGGCCCCTGGCCGCCGGACGCGATCGCAGGCGAGGGCGGCGAGCCCGTCGCCGAGGAGCGGCGCCCGAAGGAGTAGCGCTACCTGCGCGGCTCGAGGATGACCAGCGGGATCTCGCGACCGCCGCTGCGCGCCTGGTAGTCGGCGTAGTTGGGGTAGGCCTTGACCACGATCGGCCAGAGGCGCTGGCGCTCCTCGGGGGTGGCGACGCGGGCGTGGACCGGCCGCCGCTCGCGGCCGATCTGGACCGTCGTGTCCGGGTTGGCGATGAGGTTGTGGTACCAGGCCGGGTGCTTGGGGAAGCCGCCTTTGGAGGCGACCACGACCACGTCGTCGCCGTCGGGGATGTAGAGGAGGGGGGAGGTCCGCTGCGTGGCGCTCTTGGCCCCGACGTGGTCGATCAGCAGCATCGACGGTCCCATCCCGGGCATCCGGTGCCCGATCCGCCCCCCTGAGGTCCGGTAGACAAACGCGTGCAGCCCCATCGCGCGGCGGAGAAATGGCCAGCTTCGATCTGCGAGGTCTAAGTAGTTCATGGGGATTTCTGAGGGCGCGAAAACCAAGCAGGACGGGGGATGCAGGGAGGCCGGTGAGTTAGTGCGTGACCCGATCCGGCCTCCCGAAGACCCCGAGATGCGCAGGTTTGCAGCGTCCTCAGGTGTACATGCCTCCGAACTGGCCACCCGTGACGTTGAGGATCTGGCCGTGCACGTAGTTGGCGTGCTGGGAGCAGAGGAAGAGGACCGGGCCGGCCGCCTCCTCGGGCTGGGCCGGGCGGCCCAGCGGGATGATCGCCGAGGCCATCGCCCGCATCTGCTCGGGGATGCCCAGCTCGATCTTCTCTCCGCTCGGCGAGGTCATCTCGCCGCCGGACTCCTTGGCCGCGGTGAGGCGAGTCTCGACGAAGCCGAAGGCGACGGCGTTGACGTTGATCTTGAACTGGCCCCACTCCTTGGCCAGCGTTTTGGTCAGCCCGACGACCCCGGCCTTGGCGGCGGAGTAGTTGGCCTGGCCTGCGTTGCCCATCATCCCCGAGATCGAGGAGACGTTGACCAGCTTGCGGAAGACCTCCTTGCCTTCGCCGCGCTCCGCCTTGGCGGCCTCGCGCCAGTGCGGGGCGAGCGCCCGGGTGATCCGGAAGGGGACGATCGTGTGGATGTCGAGCATCGCCTGGAACTGCTCGTCGGTCATCCGGTGGACGACGCCGTCCCAGGTGTAGCCGGCGTTGTTGACGACGATGTCGACCGCGCCGAAGGCGTCGACCGCGGCGGCGACCAGCTTGTCGGCCGCGTCGGCCTCGGTCAGGTCACCGGTGTGGACGGCGGTTTCGCCGTCGATCTCGCCGGCCGTCTGCTCGGCGACGTCGGCGTCGAGGTCGTTGATCAGCACCTTGGCGCCCTCGCTGGCGAACAGCTCAGCGGTGGCCCGGCCGATCCCCCGCGCCGACCCGGTGACGATCGCCGCTTTCCCATCAAGAAGTCCCATCAGTCCGCATTCTCCTTCTCGGTTCGTGAAGTCGGCCCGGGAGGCTATAGGACCTGAGCCTGAATCCCCCGATCTCGATGGCCTCTTGACTCCGCATCCCTTCGCCGGGAGCCACTTCCCTCCACCCGGGTAGCACCACTACCCGGGTGAGCGGGAATCGGCCCCCGACTCGGCCTGCGAAGCCGAGAGTCTCGCCGATTTCGGTGGATTCAGGCTGAGCGACTCCTCGTAATTTGCGGCCGGCCGGCTCACCCCTGTCACTGCATGGCCCTGACAGGGCCGGGTCGCTAACGTGGCCATCCCCCTTGTGATCGGCGATGCGAACCGCAGATGGTGGGTCCTGGGGGCGACGGGCGGGTCGCTCGCGATCGTCCTCCTCGACGAGGTCGTGGTCGGGGTGGCGCTGCCGACGATCCGCGATGACCTCGGGATGTCGCAGCTCGCCTCGCACTGGATCGTCAACGCCTACATGCTGGCCTTGACCGCCTTCGTCGCAGCCGGCGGCCGGCTCGGCGACGTGATCGGCCACCGGCCGGTGTTCATCGGCGGCGCCGTGGTCTTCGGCGCCGCCTCGCTCGCCTCCGGGCTGGCCGCCAGCGGCGAGTGGCTCCTGGCCAGTCGTGCCGCGCAGGGCGCCGGCGCCGCGGCGCTGTGGTCGACCGGGGTGGCGATGACCGGGATGGTCTTCCCCGCAGGCGAGCGCGGCCGCGCCTTCGCCTACTACACGCTTGGCGGCACCGCGGCGATGCTGGTCGGCCCCTTCGTCGGCGGGCTGCTGACGGAGTTCGCCTCCTGGCGCTGGATCTTCTTCCTCAACCTGCCGGTGGCGGCTGGGGTGGTTTGGGTCACGGTCGCGGCCTGGCGCGAGCCCCCGGAGACGGCCACCGACCGTCCCTCGTTCGACCTGCCGGGCCTGACCTCCCTCAGCGCCGTGCTGCTGCCCCTGGTGCTGGCGCTGATGCAGGCGCCGGACTGGGGCTGGGGCTCGCCGGCGGTGATCGTCCTGCTGGCGGCCGCGGCGGCCGCGCTGCCCGTCTTCCTGCTGGTCGAGAGCCGCGTGTCCGAGCCGCTGATCGACATCGAGCTGTTTCGCCGCCCCACCGTGGTCGGCGCGAACCTGGTCCTGCTGGCTGCCCAGTTCTCGAAGATCGCGATGATCGTCTTCGGAGCGCTGTTCCTGCAGGACAAGATCGGGATGTCGCCGTTCGAGGCGGGGGTCGCGATCCTGGCCGCGCTGGCGCCGGTGGCGCTCACCATCAGGCGGGCGGGGCGGATGACCGACGAGATCGGCAGCAGGCTCCCGACCCTGGTCGGCACTGCGACGATGACCGCGGGGCTGGCCTGGGTCGCGATCTTCGCTTCGCAGGAGAGCTACCCCCTGCTGCTGCCGGGCCTGGTGCTCTGGGGTCTCTCGCTGCCGTTCTTCTTCACCCCGCCGCGGGCGGCGGTGCTCGACATCGTCCCGCTCGACAAGCACGGCGAGGCGGGCGGCGTGCTGACGACCGCGCAGATGCTCGGCGGCACCCTCGGGGTCAGCCTGCTCGGCGCCGTGCTCGTCGACTCGGGCAGCTACTCGGCGCTGTTCGGGCTGGCGGCCGCGGTGACGGCCGGAGCCTGGTGCGCGACCTTCTTCCTGATCGACCACGTGAAGACCGCCGCCAAGAGGAGCATCGCCCACTGGCCCGCCGATAACGTGGGCAGGGCGACAGGCGGTGGGCCGCGGGGGTAGGGTCCGCCGAGAGTGCAGAAAGATTTCGACGATGGCCCCGGGCAAGCGCCGGGCGAGGCGCCGGGCGAGTTCCGGCCGATCGCCGACTACGGCCTGCTCGCTGACTGCAACGGCGCCGCACTTCTCGACCGCACAGGCTCGATCGACTGGCTGTGCTTCCCCCGCTTTGACAGCCCGGCGCTCTTCTCGCGCCTGCTGGACCCCGCCGCAGGCCACTGGTCGATTCGGCCCGCGGAGCCCTTCGAGGTGGAACGGCGCTATCTGGAGCGGAGCCTCGTGATCGAGACCGTGTTCCGCACCGCCAGCGGCAGCGTTCGGATGCGGGACGCGCTCGCCTTCCGCCGCGGGCAGCGCGGCCACGACGTGGGGTTCGACGCTCCCCACGAGGTGCTGCGTTCGGTCGAGGGCGTCTCCGGCGCCGTCGACCTGGAGATGGAGCTCGAGCCCCGCCCCGAATACGGTCTCGTAAAGCCGCTGTTCCGGCGCATCGACGGCGGCGGACGAACCTTCGGGGGCCCGAGCCAGGTCGTCGTCCTGGCCGGGGTTCCCGTCGAGGTGTCGGAGGCGAGGATGCACGCCGCCTTCTCCCTGGGCGAAGGCGAGCGGGCCGGGTTCTCCATGCGTTGGGCCCCGCTGGATGCGCGCGACCCCGCAGCCTGCCCGTCGACCGAGGTCGCCGAGCGCGTCGAGGAGGTGGCGGAGTCCTGGCGCTCCTGGGAGGCGGAGCACGACATCTACGACTACTGCAGCCATCGGGAGGAGGTCCGCTGCTCCTCGCGCGTGCTCAAGGGCCTCACCTTCCGCAGGACCGGCGCGATCGTGGCGGCGCCCACCACGTCGCTTCCCGAGACGGTGGGAGGCGAGCGCAACTGGGATTACCGCTTCGCCTGGATCCGGGACTCGAGCCTCACCTTCGAGGCGCTGTGGGTCGGGGCCTGCCCGGACGAGGCGGCGGATTTCGTCTCCTTCATGACCAGCGCCGCCGGTGGGCACGTTCACGGCGAGCCGCTCCAGATCATGTTCGGAATCGGAGGCGAGCATGACCTCTCCGAGCGCGAGCTGCCCCACCTGCGCGGCTGGCGCGACTCGCGGCCGGTGCGGGTCGGAAACGGCGCCTGGACCCAGACCCAGCTCGATGTCTACGGCGAGTTCCTGATCGCCCTCTGGCTCTACCGGGAGCGACTCGGCGAGCTGAGCCCCGAGATACAGCACTTCGTCGCCGACCTCGCCGACTCCGCGGCCGAGGGTTGGACCGAGCCCGACTGCGGGATGTGGGAGATGAGAGGTCAGCCCAAGCATCACGTCTCCTCCAAGGTGCTCTGCTGGGCGGCGCTCGATCGCGCCGTTCGCCTCGCCCCCCACCTCGGGGCAGAGGCGAAGCCGGAGCAGTGGGCGGCAGAGCGCGACCGAATCCACGCGACGATCCTCGACCGCGGATGGAGCGAGAAGCGGCAGGCCTACGCGCAGGCGTTCGACTCGGACGAGCTCGACGCCTCGGCGCTGCTGATGCCGTTGGTGGGCTTCCTGCCGGCGAGCGAGGAGCGGATGCGCGCGACGATCGAGACGGTGGCGCGGGAGCTCACCGAGAACGGGATGGTCCTTCGCTACCGCAACGGGGAAGGCCTCAATGCCGACGGGTTTCGGGGGCAGGAGGGGACCTTCGTGATCTGCTCGTTCTGGCTCGTTTCGTGCCTCGCTCAGGCTGGCGAGATCGAGCGGGCGGAGGAGCTCTTCGAGCGCCTGGCGGGCCACGCCAACGATCTCGGCCTGCTCGCGGAGCAGATCGACGCCGCGAGCGGCGAGCTGCTCGGGAACTTTCCACAGGCGTTCAGCCACATCGGCCTGATCAAGGCGGCCTGGGACATCGACCGGGTGCGCGAGGGCGCGACCGAAGGCAACGGAGGAGGAGGCCCATCGGCGGGGTTAGCCTGACGCGGCGCTCCGGGCGCGCAGTCTGAGCCCGTACCAGAGGGGGAGCGCCACGAACAGCGAGCCGCCGATCAGGTTGCCGATCCCGGCGGGGACGATGTTCCACCACAGGGCGACGTCCCAGCCGGGGCCGTCTCCCATCCACTCGGCGAGCGAGAAGTAACCCATGTTGGCCGGGGAGTGCTGGAAGTTTGCCGCCACGAACAGCGTCACGGCGAGGAAGATGGGGATGTACTTGCCGATGATCGTGCGCCCCATGGTCGCGAAGAAGGCCGCCATGCCGACCAGCCAGTTGGCCAGCATCCCCGAGACGACGACCTGCATCCAGGCGCCGAGCCCGCCGTCCTCGCGCCAGGTGAGCTTGGTCGCGATGACCTCGTCGAGCAGGCCGGTGACATCCGCGCCGTAGTCCTGCGCGAGGACGATCAGCCCACCGACCAGGATCGCCCCGAGCAGGTTCCCGAGCCAGGCCAGGGCCCAGAAGCGCGCGATGCGCCGAGCTGGCGACTCGCAGGCGAGCATGACCGACGGCATCGTCACGTTCGCCTCGGTGAAGAGGATCGCCGAGACGAGGATCACGAAGAAGAACCCGGTGGAGAAGCCGAGCCCCTCGAGGAGACGCTGGGGGCCCGGGGACTCGACCGAGGCGCCGAGCAGGAGCGAGAACAGCGCCCCGGCGGTGATCAGGCCACCCGCGATCACCGCCAGCAGGAGAATCTGGCCGACGCCCAGACCGGTGATCCTCTGCGCACCCTGGTGCCCGATCTCCTCGAGCACGCGCTCGGGTTCGAGGTGCTGGGCGGGAGGTAGCCCCTTGCGGGGAGCGGGGCTATCTGCGGGCATCGGTGGAACCATAGCCGCGGGGCGAGGGGCCGCCTACCGGGCGGCCCCTGCCGCGAGCGTCGCTCCGCTCAGGTGCTGCGACGCCTCAGGAGCGTCGCGGCGACCATCCCGAGCGTCGCGCCGAAGATCCCGTGCGCGACCCACCAGCTCCACTCGGGGGTGGAGGTGTAGAGCGTGTTGACGTCCTGGATCTGGTTGACGATCAGGTTGACGACCACCACCTCCAGGACGAGGCCGAACATCATCCCGACCGCCATCGCGCTCGCGATGTTCGGTCGCGGCCCCAACAGGCGGATCGAGATGGCCACACCCATGATCCCGAGCGCCATCGAGTTCATCATGTGGCCCATCAGCCCGAGGGCGACGGCCCAGAATTCGAAGCTGCCGTGGAACCACTGCGTGCCGAAGAGCACGCTGGGTATCGACGTTATGGCAGTCCAGAAGCTCGAGTCGATGCCGGGAACCGCGGTCGGCTCCTGGGCTATCGCCCCGACGACCATCTGCCACATCGCCATCATCATTCCGGCGGTCAGGCCGGCGATCGCGCCGATTTTGGCGATCCTCGCGCCGTCGACCTGTGAACGGGTCCCGCCGGCTGCGTTCGCCTGTATGTGATGAGAAGCGTGTGCCTCCATAGTGCCCTCCTTTTGATGCGTTTGCAGTTGCGAAGTTCGATGTGCCGAACCGCAAGGAGGATTCAGCAGCCGCCAAGCGGCCCCTGGGTTCACGCCCGGTCCTCAACAGGGAACTTCCCGGCCGTGGAAGTTCGCCGCACAGCGGGGTGGCCTAAGAGCGCACCACAGCTTGGCCACCGAGGCGTGCGGCCGGACCGGAGCGGGGAGCAGGCCAAGCCTGTGCGCCAGTGCCGCCGACGCGCGGCCGATCTCGTAGCCGAAAGCCGTTCCCACCATGACGTCGAGAGGGAAGTGGGCGCCGAAGGTGACCCGCGTGAAGGCGACGGCCGCCACGTAGATCCAAAGTGGCCGGCGCAGGGCGGGGACCGCGGCCATCGCGGCGGCCGCAATGGCCGCGGTCACGGTCATGTGGCCGCTGGGAAAGGACGCGAGATGGGCCCAGCTTCGCCCATGCGACAGCAGTGCCTCGCCGCCCAGGACCTCCTCGGGCCGTGGCCGGTCGTAGAGCAGGTAGGCCGCCTGGAGCAGCAGGTCGGAGAGGAAGGCGGCCAAGATCACCGCGACCGCGGCGCCCAGCGCCCAGCGCAGCCTGAGGAACGCGGTCGAGACGATGGCGAGCACCGACAGCACCACGTAGTTGCGAGTATGCGGGTCGAGCGCCCCGTACAGCCACCCCGGTCCGTCTCCTAGCGCGTTGACGGCCAGGAAGAGGCGTTCGTCGAGTGGCGCGAGCAGAGGGACGATCGCCCCGACCGCCAGCATGGCGGCGACCAGCACACCGAGCCTCGCGACCCAGTCGCCCGCGAAACCGGCCCGGTGTCCGATCGGCCCCGTGCGCAGCTCGGGTGCTGCCGTGGTGCCGGGCGGCGCCGGGCGCCCGTTCCCCGTCGCGGAATGGGCGAGGATCGCCCGCAGCACCCGGATGGAGTCGGCGAACGGGCGGAAGTAGCTGGGCGCGCCCTCATAGATGGCGGGGATCTGCACCGATCCGATCGGGAGCCCTGCGGCGGCCGCCGCCTTCAGATGCGTGGTCTCGGCCTCGTATCTGCCGGCAGGTAGGGGGACCCGCTCCAGGGCGTCGGTGCGGTATAGGCGCATCCCGCACTGCGAGTCTGGAATCCACTGGCGGAGCGCAAGGGACAGGAGCCCGCTTGAGACCCGGTTCGCCAGCCGCCGCGAGAGGGGCATTCCCCGTGTGTCGGCGAGCCGATTCCCGACCACGACGTCCGAGTGACGAGCCGCCTCGATGAAGGCCGGAATGCGCTCCGGCGGGTGCTGGCCATCGGAATCGAGTACGACGATTGCGTCCGGGGGCGCGTCACCGTCCTGGAGGGCCGCGGCACCGGCGGTGACGGCGCTGCCCTTGCCGCGGTTGGCCGCGAGCCGGACCAGCTCCACCCGGGGCAACGCTGCAAGCGCTGCAATCTCCTCGGCGACGGGGGGCGCGGAGCCGTCGTCGACCAGGACGACACGATCGACATGCCGAAGCGTCTCGGCCACGAGCTCACGCGTGGGGGTCCAGCCGAATGAGGGAATCACCGCCGCGACCCGAACGGCCGCCGGGTGGAGCACGGCGCCGGAGTCGTAGCTCCGCGCACGCCGCTCGCGGGCTCTGGCGAGCGGCACGAGCGCGATCAGGGCCATCGTGCCCTGAACCATCAGCATGCGATAGTCGCCCGTCAACTCGATCACGACGCCCGCCAGCGGCAGTGCCGCCGTCGACGCGATCGCTCGAGCCGAGAAGTAGAGACCGCTGTAGCGGCCCGACTGGCCATCGGGTACGAAGCGGGCGAAGTAAGGGAATCCGAGCGCCGATACCAGGCCGAATCCAAGGGCAGCGGTCGCGAAGGGGATCGCCAGCGCCGTCACGCTGGAGAAGAGGGCGCTGGTCAACAGACCGATGCCGAGCATTGCCGCCCCCGCAAGCAGCAACGGATGCACGTGCTCCGGCCGCGCGCGCCCACCGAGGAGGATCCCGGCGCCGCTCACGAGTCCAAAGGCGGCGAGGAGCAGGGACGCCGACCCCGGGCCCAGCCCGAGGACGCGCTCCGCATAGAGAACGAAGAAGACCGGCAGCGCTGCGTAGGACGCCACCCAGAGCGTCTGCGCAACGAGGATCTCCCGTACCCCGGGCCTGCGCAGGGCGGCGATGAGGTCGCGCGGGCTGGCCGATGCCGCCGCCGCCGAGCTCGGGTGCTCGTGGCTTCGACCGACGAAGCGGCGCAGCACCGCGGCGACCGTGGGAGCGGTGAGCAGCGGCAGCGCCAGGGCCGCGATCACGAAGGGCAGCCAGAGCGCCGTGGCGATCAGGGCACCACCGACGACGACGCCGGCCAGGCCACCGGCCAGCATCGCCAGCTCCTGGCCGCTGGTTGCGGCGGGGCGCTGGGCATCGTCGAAGCCCTCGATGATCAGCGCCCGGTGGGCGGTGGCGGCCGCGTTGAGGCCGATGTAGGTGGCGGCGGCGGCGAGCGCGAGCACCCCATACGAGGTCCCGGTGCCGAGCGCAATCGCGACCGCCCCGCCGGTTGAGAGGACCACCCCGCCGATCACGAACGGGACCCGACGCCCGAACCTCCCGGCACCGCGGCGATCGCTCCAAATCCCGACTACAAGGGGGACGACGAAGCCGGCGGCCGCGTTGACGATCATGATCGCGCCGATCAGAGCGGGGGAGTCGGAGATTCGATCGAGCAGGACCGGCAGGAATGAGGTCGTAATCGCACGTGCCGCTCCGACTCCCGCGGCTGCGAGGCTGAAGGAAATCAGGAAGGCGAGCCCGCTCCTGGCTCGCCGGGGGGCCGCGGCGGGGGCCGCGGCGGGGATGCTCAGCGCCTCCATGGCGCGGCGATCCGCAGGCGTCCCGCGTCAACGCTGACCGACGCCGTGCGCGTGCCGAGCGGGGTGGCGTCGCAGGTGAGCGGTAGTGGGCTGGCAAGGACGGCACGCCGCGCCCGCACGAGTTGCCCCCGGCCCCGCATGAGGTGACGGCCGCGATAGGCGGCGAGCAGGAGGCGCGCAGCGGCGCCCCGGGAGCGGGCCCGCAGGACGATGGCCTCGAGCAGACCGTCGGCGTGGTGTGCCGCCGGGTTGATCGGGAATCCGAAGCCGAAGTACGGCAGATTGGAGAGGAAGACCTGGGCCGCACAGCCCGTGTAGACCGGCACGCCGTCGGCGAGCAGCTCGGTCCGGTAGGGGTGGTAACGAAGCAGTGCGGCGACGAGCGCCCCGATGCCGGCACGAAGGTCGCCCGAGTTCTCCCCGCTGTAGGCGGCTCTCGCGTCGGCCTGAAGGCCGCCGCTCAGAGCCTCGACGCAATAGTGGCGGACTCCCTCTTCGCTCTCCACTCGCAGCACGTCGAGCGGAACGGCGGGGGCCGAGGCGGCGACTCTCGCCGCTTCGTCCAGGTCCAGGGGTATGCCGAGCGCCCTCGCGACGTTGTTCGCTCGCCCCGTTGGGATGAGCCCGAGCTCCGGGATCGGCGCGGGGGCGTTCGCGGCTGCGTGCACCGTGCCGTCGCCGCCGACCAAGACCAGCCGGCTCTCGGCGGTCTCGGCCATCAGCGCGCTCAGCTCCTGCTCGGAGCGCGTTACCAACCCGTCGGCCGCGGCTCCCGCCGTGCGCAGGCGCTGAACGACCCGGTCTCGAAGCTCGGCGGCGTCGCCTGCTCGGCTCGAATGCCCGTTGACGGCGACGATCATGTGGCGCTGTCGCGGTCGAGTACCGGCCGGTCGTCGCGGAACTTGCATATCGGTCAGCTCACTTGTGCGGTGCATCCCGGGCTCCTCGCGTCTCGGTGGGTGCCAACAGGGATTCGAGCCCGACCGGGGCCCGGAGGATTCGCATCGCGCCCTCCTGCGGCTTACCTCGTGTTTATCCCGCCCGGCTACCCTGGGGATCGGTGCGTCACGCCTTCCGCCGGGCCCGGTTCCGGCAGATCCCCTCAGTGTGCGCGATGCTTACGCTGATCGCCGCGCTCGGCGTTGCCGTGACCCAGAGCGCGCTCGTCGCTCGAATGGACCTCGGGGTGGTCGGTGCGGCCCACGCGAGCGCTTCCGACCCGCTCACGAAGGGGATGCTCGCGGTCACGAGCCTCGGCGGCACGCAGATGATCGTGCTGGTGACCGCTGCCGCACTCACCGTGCTCGCGGTCCGCCGCCGGTGGCGAGGCGCGCTCGCACTGCTGCTCGCGGTCTCGATGACCGAGCTTGCCGTCACCCTCGTCAAGGAGTTTGTGTCGCGGCCCCGCCCGCCGGCCGACGATGCCGTGGTCCACGCCGCCGGATTCAGCTTCCCCAGCGGTCACGCAGCAGTCAGCGCGGCGGTGTACGCCACGCTCGCGTTCCTGCTCGTCCGTGCCCTGCACGGCAGGGCCCGGATCGCGGTGATCGCGTCGGGAGCGCTCCTTGTCCTCGCGGTGGGTGCAAGCCGCATCTACCTCGGTGCGCACTACCTGACCGACGTCGCGGCCGGATGGCTCACCGGCGGTGTGTTTGCGATCGTTGCTTGGGCCCTGGCGTTGCGGGTCCAGTCGCCGAGGCTCCGGACCCTCCGCGATTGACGCGGCCCTTCGGCTGGCGGCCAACCCGCCGCCCTCAGCGATGCTCGGGGTTCGGAAAGTCAAAGCGGCAACCTGCATCCCCCTCGGAGCGCTGGTTGCCGTGCACGGGAATCCCGCCCGCGTCCTTGAGCATGCGCGCGAGATGGAGCAGATTCCAGGTCATGAACGTTGCGTGAAAGCCCCAAAGGGTTTGCCCGAGGCCCCCGCGCCATGAATCCTCGCTTCCGAGGCGCCGGTCAGACCTGCAATGGCCCCGAGCACAGAGGAGACACGATGAGCATCGCTGAGACGATCAGGCGCCGCCGCGGCGCCGAGAGCAGAGGCAGGAACGGTCGCGTCCAGGCGCACTGGAACGGCACCGTCATCGCCGAGAGCGACCAGACGTTCCTCGTCGAGGGCAACCACTACTTTCCCCCCGAGTCGGTCAAGCGCGAGTACCTCGAGCCCAGCGCTGACCACACGACCTGCTTCTGGAAGGGCCGGGCCAGCTACTACGACGTCGTGGTCGACGGCGAGCGCAATCCCGGCGGCGCCTGGTTCTACCCCGAGTCGAGCCCCGAGTCGGCCCACATCAAGAACCACGTCGCCTTCTGGCGCGGGATTCGCGTCAGGCCGGCCCCCCGTGCGGGGGGCTCATGATCCGCCGCGGATCAGGCGCCGTAGGCCCGAGTCGGGCACCAGGTGGTCGCTTCGCCCGATGAAGCCGATGAAGCCGGTCAGCGGGTTGGCCGGGAAGACCGAGTCGCGCCGCAGACCACGCCAGATCTCGCCGAGACCCTCGGCCGTCTCGACCGTCGGCTCGCGAGAGGAGACGTAGGCGCCGTTGATCGCCCCGGCCAAGGTGTCGACGACCGGGTCAGGGGCGATGCCGCGTTCGAACAGGGCCTGCGGCATCCCGACCTGGATCGCGCCCAGGCTGGCGCCGCCGGAGAGGACGAAGGCCCTGCGCACGGGGGTCGCCTCAGGGGGAGGGCGGCATCGGCTTAGGACCTATCCCGGTAGGTCCTTATCCACCGGCGTGGGCTCGTCGCCGAGGCCCCGCAACCCCGTCGCGGTGCGGCGCAGGTTCTTCAGCATGCGCCGGCAGTTCGGGCACCAGCGTGCGT
>VRUE01000048.1 GCA_019456285.1 Solirubrobacterales bacterium
GTCGGCCGGCTCAGCAGGAGGCGGAGCGCCCTGAGCCGGCGGCGGGCGGCGCGCTACTCACGGATCTGGGTCAGAGCGGGCGAAGCCCGCGAGTCGGGCGGGGAGACACCCTGTGGCCCCGCCGGGCTACCAATGAACCCCTTTCATCAGGTGCGCGAAGGCGACCGCCTCGGTGGTCGGCGCCTTGTCCGGCGCCTCTTCGCCCTCGCCCTTCGCCGCCTGCGACTCCGGGAACAGCTTGTAGGCGGTGCTGAGGATCGTGTCGCTGAGCTTCGGCGCGACCGCGTAGAGCAGCTCGCCGAAGGTTCCCAGCCGAGTCGCCACCTTCTTCGGCCTGGCGACCATCGCCCCGGCGATCATCTCGGCCGCCTCCTCCGGGGTGATCGCCGGGAACACGTCGTACATCCGGGTCGGGGCGATCATCGGCGTTCGCACCAGCGGCATGTGGATCGTCGTGATGTGGATGCCGTCGTCGATCACCTCGGAGGCGATCACCCGGCCGAACGCGTCCAGCGCCGCCTTCGAGGCGACGTAGGCGGAGAAGCGCGGCGGGTTGGTCTGCGTCCCGATCGAGCTGACGTTGATGATCTGGCCGGACTTGCGCGCCCGCATCGCCGGCAGCAGCGCCAGGATCAGCCGCACCGCGCCGAAGTAGTTGACCTGCATCGTCCGCTCGTAGTCGTGGAAGCGGTCGTAGGAGAGCGCCACCGAGCGGCGGATCGAGCGCCCGGCGTTGTTGAGGAGGATGTCGACGTGGTCGTGGTAGGCGAGCACCTCGGCGGCCATCCGCTCGACGCCCTCGACGTCGGACATGTCGCAGCGGTGGATGTGGGCGACGCCGCCCGCCGCCTCGATCTCCGCCTTCGTCTCCTCCAGCTTGTCGACCGAGCGGGCGACCAGCAGCACGGTCGCCCCCGCGTCGGCCACCCTCACCGCGGTCGCCCTGCCGATCCCCGAGGAGGCGCCGGTGATCAGGACGACCTTGCCCCGCACCGCAGCCGACAGAGAGCGGTCCTTGAACAGGTCGGGGTCGAGGTTGCGCTCCCAGTAGTCCCAGACCCGATCGGCGTAGGTCTCCAGCGGCGGCACCTCGATCCCGGACCCCGCCAACGCCGCCTGCGCGTTGGTCGAGTCGAAGCTGGTCGGGTAGCTGACGTAGGTGAGGATCTCGGGCGGAATGCCGAGCTCGCTCAGCGCCGCCTTGGCGGCCCGCTTCGCCGGCGGGAACAGCTTCAGCCCGGTGCTGAGCAGCGTCGCCGCCGGGTCGGTCACGTCGGAGCCGAGCCGCAGCGCCGCCTGCGGCGCGTCAGCCGCCCGCGCGAAGAGGTCGATCGCCTCGCCCGCCGTCTTCGGCTTGGGGTCGGTGAGGTGGAAGGCCTGGCCGTCCAGGCCCGGCTGGTGGGCGATCCGGTCGATCGCCGCCGCGACGAAGTCGACCGGGACGATGTTGATCTCGCCGCCCTCGATCCCAACCGTCGGCAGCCAGCCCGGCAGCAGCCGCCGCGCCCGCTGCAAGAGCTTGAAGAAGTAGTAGGGGCCGTCGATCTTGTCGATCTCCCCGGTACGGGAGTCGCCGACCACGATCCCCGGCCGGTAGACGCGCCAGGGCCGCCCGCACTCCTCGCGCACGACCCGCTCGGACTCGTGCTTGGTGCGGAAGTAGGGATGGGTGTCGAGGTCTTCGGCCTCCTCGAACATGTCCTCGCGCCACTCGCCCGGGTAGAGGCCCGCCGCGGCGATCGAGCTGACCTGGTGGAAGCAGCCCGCCTCGACCGCTCCGGCCAGCTCGACTGCGTGCCGCGTCCCCTCGACGTTGGCAGCCTCCTGCGTCTCGGCGTCGGCGGTCATGTCGTAGACGGCCGCCAGGTGGAAGAGGTGGTCGACCTCGCCGCGCAGTGTCAGCAGGTCCTCCTCGGATACCCCCAGCCCGAGCTGGGAGAGGTCGCCGGCGACCGGGACGACCCGCGCCCCGTCGGCCCCCCAGGAAGTCCGCAGCTCCTCCAGGCGGCCCCGCGACCCGGCCCGGACCAGCGCGTAGACGGTCCCCTCGCGCTGCAGGAGCCGCTGGACGAGGTTGCGACCGATGAACCCGGTGGCGCCGGTGACGAAGTAGCTCACCTTTGTTTCATACACTCAAACCACCGATGGCGCAAACGGCGACCGTGCAGATCCAGATGCCCGAGATGGGCGAGTCGGTCACCGAGGGGATCGTGCTGGAGTGGCACGTGGCGGAGGGCGACTTCGTCAACGAGGGCGACACCGTCGTCGAGGTCTCAACCGACAAGGTCGACGCCGAGGTGCCAGCCCCCGCCGACGGCGTGATCACCCGCCTGATCGCCCAGGTCGACGAGGAGATCCCGGTCGGGGCGCCCCTGGCGGAGATGGAGCCTGGCGAGGGCGGGGGAACCGCCCCCGGGACCGACGGTGTCGCTGCCGATGGGATCAAGGCAACGCCCGTTGCGCGGCGCGTCGCGGAAGAGACCGGCGTCGATCTGGGTTCCATCGAGGGGACGGGCGCCGGCAACAAGGTGACCAAGGAGGATGTCCTGGCGGCGGTCAACGGAGGACCGGCCGCTGCGGCCAAGGGCGAGGCGAAGCCGCTGCGCGGCGCCGCGGCGATGCTCGCCGCGGCGATGGACGAGAGCCGCGCGGTGCCCACCGCCACCTCCTTCCGCACGATCGCGGTCGACACGCTGGACGCCAAGCGCAAGGCGCTGAACGGCGTCCTCGAGGAGCGCGGCATGAAGGTCTCCTTCACCCACCTGGTCGCCTGGGCGATCGTGCAGGCGGCGAAGGAGTGGCCGGTGATGACCCGCATCTTCGAGCAGCGCGACGGCAAGCCGTTCGCGATCGAGGCGGCCTCGGTCAACCTCGGCATCGCGGTCGACGTCGAGCGCAAGGACGGCTCCCACAGCCTGATGGTCCCCGCGATCAAGGGCGCCGACGGGCTCGACTTCGCCGCCTTCCACTCCCGCTACGAGGATCTAATCGCCAAGACGCGGGGGAGCAAGCTCACCGCCGACGACTTCCAGGGGACCAACATCTCCCTCACCAACCCTGGCGGCCTCGGCACCGTCGCCTCGGTCCCCCGCCTGCCCAGCGGCCAGAGCGCGATCGTCGCGACCGGCGCGATCGCCCACCCGGCCGAGTGGACGCACGCGGCGCCCGAGCGGTTGCGCCAGCTCGGCGTCTCGAAGACGATGACGCTGACCTCGACCTACGACCACCGCGTCATCCAGGGCGCCGAGTCGGGCGCCTTCCTGCGCCGGATCGAACAGCTGCTCGAGGGCAAGGACGGCTTCTACGAGGCGCTCGCCGCCGACCTCGGCGTCGACGCGGCGCCGCTCGCCGCCGCCCACCCGGCCTCCGCCTCGGCGCCGCCGCTCGACGCCGCCGCCCCGGCCGCGACCCCCGTCCAACCCGACGAGGAGCTCCTGCAGGCGGTCCAGGCCGCGACCTCCCTGCTCAAGGGCTACCGCACCCACGGCCACCTCGCCGCCCGCCTCGACCCGCTCGGTAGCGAGCCGAAGGGCGACCCCGCGATCCAGCCCGAGAACCTCGACCTGACCCCGGAGCTGATGGCCCGGATCCCCGCCTCGATCCTCCGCATCGGCGTTCCCGGAGAGACCCTGCTCGAGGCGCTGCCCCGGATGCGCGAGGCCTACTGCGGCACGATCGCCTACCAGTTCGAGCACCTCTCCTCCCACCGGCAGCGGGCCTGGCTGCGGGAGATGGTCGAGACCGGCGCCCACCGCCAGCCGCTCGCCGATGAGGAGAAACGCCGCCTGCTGGAGCGCCTGATCGACGTCTTCGAGTTCGAGCGCTTCGTCGAGAGGGCCTATCTCGGCCAGAAGATCTTCGCGATCGAGGGGCTCGACGCGATCGTGCCGATGCTCGACGAGCTGGTCACCCTCGCCCACCGGGGCGGCGCCGAGGAGGTCGTCTTCGGGATGGCGCACCGCGGCCGGCTCAGCGTCCTCGCCCACAACATCGGCCGTTCGGTCGAGTCGATCCTCGCCGAGTTCGAGGGGTCAAAGCGGATCGAGGCGGTGAAGGCGGTCGCCGCGATCCCCCACGGCGGCACCGGCGACGTCAAGTACCACTACGGCCACCAGGGGGTCTACGAGACCAGCGAGGGCGAGAAGATCGCAGCCCGCCTCTACCCCAACCCCAGCCACCTCGAGTTCGTCGACCCGGTGGTCGTCGGCGCCACCCGCTTCATCCAGTCCGACCTCGAAGGGCCGCACCTGAGCCACGACCCGAAGCGCGCCGTCCCGGTGCTGCTGCACGGCGACGCCGCCTTCCCCGGCCAGGGCGTAGTGGCCGAAACCCTCAACCTGCAGGCGCTGAAGGGATACACGACCGGCGGCACCGTCCACATCATCCAGGACAACCAGGTGGGCTTCACCACCAACCCGGACGAAGCCCGCTCCACCCCCTACGCGGCCGACATGGCGAAGGGCTTCAACGTCCCGATCGTCCACGTCAACGGCGACGACGTCGAGGCCTGCTCGGCGGCGATCCGCCTCGCGATGGCCTACCGCGAGCGCTGGGGCCGCGACATAGTCATCGACGCGATCGGCTACCGCCGCCGCGGCCACAGCGAGACCGACGAGCCCGCCTACACCCAGCCGCTGACCGTGGCGAAGATCAAGGCGCACCCGCCGGTCTCCGAGATCTACGCCGAGAAGCTGGTCGCCGAGGGAGTCGTCGCCCCCGAGGACGTCGAGCGCGCCGCGAAGCGGCGCCACGACGAGATGTCGGCGGCGCTGAAGGACCTGCGCCGCAGGATGGAGCTGGGCGAGTACGAGGACCCGACCCTGACCACGACCGGCACCGGCGAGCTGGATCGCAGCGCCAGCCCGCCGGTGGAGACCGCGGTCCCGGCCGAGCGGCTGCGCGAGCTGAACGAGGCGCTGACCGAGGCGCCGGAGAGCTTCACGATCCACCGCAAGCTGCGCAAGCCGCTCTCCAAGCGGATCGAGGCGCTGGCGAGCGGCGGGATCGAGTTCGGCCACGCCGAGGCGCTCGCCTTCGCCTCGCTGCTCACCGACGGCGTCCACATCCGCCTCACCGGCCAGGACACCGAGCGCGGCACCTTCTCCCACCGCCATCTCGTCCTCCACGACGAGAACACCGGGCTCGAGTACTGCCCGATGCAGAACCTCGCCGCCGCCACCGCCCCGTTCGAGCTCTACAACAGCCCCCTCTCGGAGATGGCCTGCCTCGGCTTCGAGTACGGCTACTCGGCCGCCACCCCCAACGCCCTCGTCCTCTGGGAGGCGCAGTACGGCGACTTCGCCAACGCCGGCCAGGTGATCATCGACAGCTTCGTCGCCTCCGGCGAGGCCAAGTGGGGGCAGACCAGCCGCCTCACCCTGCTGCTGCCGCACGGCTACGAGGGTTCGGGGCCGGAGCACTCCAGCGCCCGCATCGAGCGCTTCCTGGCCCTCGGCGCCGAGGGCAACATCCGGATCGCCAACCCGACCACCGCGGCCCAGTATTTCCACCTGCTGCGCCGCCAGGCGCTGATCCGCAAGCCGCGGCCGCTGATCGTCTTCACCCCGAAGGGCCTGCTGCGCCTCGACCGCGCCGCAGCCTCCCAGCGGGAGCTGACCGGCGGCCACTTCCACCTCATCCTCGACGACCCGATCGCCGCGAATCGCCGCGAGAAGGTGGAGCGGCTGGTGCTCTGCACCGGCAAGGTCTACTTCGACATGGACGCCAACGAGCGACGCGAGACGGCCGACAAGGTCGCGATCGCCCGGGTCGAGCTGCTCTACCCGTTCGCCAAGGAGCAGCTGACCGAGCTGATCGCCTCCTACCCGAACCTGAAGGAGGTCGTCTGGGCGCAGGAGGAGCCGCGCAACATGGGCGCCTGGAAGGTGATGTCACGCCGCCTCCCCGATCTGATGCCCGAGGGGATCGAGCTCGGCTACGTCGGCCGCCCGACCCGGGCCAGCCCCGGCGAGGGCTACTCGATCGCCCACGCCCGCGAGCAGGAGCGCATCGTCCTCACCGCCCTCACCCCCGGCGCCTGATGCGCAAGCCCGTGCCGGGGCGGCTGTTCGTCTGGGTGAAGCGGCTCTCCTGGTTGGAGCTGGCGGTGTTCGCCGGCCTGCTCGTGTTCTGGCTGACGCCCGGCTTCGCTGCGGAGACGATGGTGTTCGGGTGGGCGCATGGGCTCGGCTTCATCGCCCTCTGCCTGCTGATCTGGATCGCCGCCGTGAGGCGCGAGGCCCCTTACACCCTGCTGGCCGCGACCCTCACACCGGTCGGCCCGCTCGGCAGTGTGATCGGGGTCGAGCTGATCGAGCGTCGCGGCTGGGGGGTTGCGGAAACCTCGCAGAAAGTTGCGGAGTCCCCGTAAACACGCTCAAATTGACCTTGACCCAGACTCACTCAGGCGGTATAGGTAGATGGTGACTGTTCTCTCTGGGCAGTCCCGTCCAGGGGAACGGCCAGCGTCGGCATCCCTCCCTGGCTACCGGCGCACAGATGCAGTGTGGGTCGCGCGGACCCCCCTGCCTCCCGCGACCCCGCTGCATCTACTTGCCTGGACCTAGCCGGAGGTTTCTCAAGACGGTCTGCAGAATGCCGCCGTTTTGGAAGTAGGTGACCTCGTTGGGGGTGTCGAGGCGGACGGTTGCCTCGAACTCGACCGGGGCGGCGCCGTCGCGGCGCGCCGCCACCATCACCGACTTGGCTTCGCCGTCCTCGAGGTCGCCGACGTCGATCGTCTCCTCCCCGGTCAGGCCGAGCGAGTCGACACCCTCGCCGTCCGGGAACTGGAGGGGGAGGACGCCCATCCCGATCAGGTTGGAGCGGTGGATCCGCTCGAAGCTCTCAGCGATCACCGCCCGGACCCCCAGCAGCTTCGTCCCCTTCGCCGCCCAGTCGCGCGAGGAGCCCGATCCGTACTCCTTGCCCGCCAGCACCACCAGCGGCACGCCTTCGGAGGCGTAGGCCGTCGCCGCCTCGAAGATCGTCGTCTCCCCGCCGCCCGGGAAGCGACGGGTGAACCCGCCGGCCCTCTCGACCAGCCGGTTGCGGAGGCGGATGTTGGCGAAGGTGCCGCGGATCATCACCTCGTGGTTGCCGCGCCGCGAGCCGTAAGAGTTGAAGTCGCGCGGCTCCACACCGTGATCGATCAGCCATCTGCCCGCCGGGCTGTCCTTCTTGATCGCCCCGGCCGGTGAGATGTGGTCGGTGGTTATCGAGTCGCCGAGCAGCGCCAGCACCCGCGCCGCGGAGATCGGCTCGACCCCGGGCGCCTCGACCGGCATCCCCTCGAAGAACGACGGCCTGCGTACGTAGGTGGACTCGGGCCAGGTGTAACGGTCGCCCTCCGGCACCTCGATCGCCTTCCAGCTCTCGCCCCCGGCGAGTACCTCACCGTAGTTGCGGGTAAACATCTCCGCGGCGATCGAGCTGCCCACCAGGTCCTTGATCTCCTCCGAGCTGGGCCAGATGTCCCGCAGGTAGACGGGCTCGCCGTCGGAGCCCTCGCCGAGCGGCTCGGAGAGCAGGTCGAGGTCCATCCGGCCGGCCAGCGCGTAGGCGACGACCAGCGGCGGGCTGGCCAGGTAGTTCGCCTTCACGTCCTGGTTGATCCGGCCCTCGAAGTTCCGGTTCCCCGAGAGCACCGCACAGACAGTCAGGTCCTTCTCCTCGACCGCGGCGGAGATCTCCGCCGGCAGCGGGCCGGAGTTGCCGATGCAGGTGGTGCAGCCGTACCCGACCAGGTTGAACTGGAGCTCGTCCAGGTGCCGCGTCAGCCCCGCCTTCTCCAGATAGTCGGTGACCACCGTCGAGCCCGGCGCAAGCGAGGTCTTCACCCACGGCTTGCGGGCCAGGCCGCGCTGCACCGCGTTGCGGGCCAGCAGCCCGGCGCCGACCATCACCGCGGGGTTCGAAGTGTTCGTGCAGCTGGTGATCGCCGCGATCACCACCCGACCGTGGTCGAGCTCGACCGTCGTGCCGTCCTCCAGCGTCACCTCGATCGCGTCGCCGCTGCCGTGCTCGATCGTCGCCAGCGGCGCCCCGCTGACCGCCGGGCGCGGCTTCCCCCGCTCGTCGTCGTGTTCCTCGGCCGGCGGGTCCGACGCCGGGAAGGACTCCTCGACCGCCTCGTCGACCCCGTTGCCCATCCGCTCGGCCGCGTCCGGGTCGAACTCCGCCATCGCCTCCAGGAAGGCCTCCTTCGCCTCGGCCAGCGGCACCCGGTCCTGGGGGCGCTTCGGCCCGGCGATGCTCGGCTCGACGTCGCCGAGGTCCAGCTCCAGCGTTGCCGAGAAGACCGGGTCCTCGGAGTCGGCGTCGTGGAACATCCCCTGCTCGCGGGCGTAGGCGTCGACCAGCTCGATCGTCTCGGTCGGCCGCCCGGTCAGCTCCAGGTAGCGCAGCGTCTCGGCGTCGACCGGGAAGATCGCGCAGGTCGAGCCGAACTCCGGCGACATGTTGCCGATCGTCGCCCGGTCGGCCAGCCCCAGAGTCGCCAGCCCGGGCCCGAAGAACTCGACGAACTTGGAGACGACGCCGTGGGCGCGCAGCATCTCGGTCACGGTGAGCACCAGGTCGGTGGCGGTCGCCCCCTCCGGCAGCTCGCCGCCGAGCTTGAACCCGACCACCTGCGGCAGCAGCATCGAGATCGGCTGGCCCAGCATCACCGCCTCGGCCTCGATCCCGCCGACCCCCCAGCCGAGCACGCCGAGCCCGTTAACCATCGTCGTGTGGGAGTCGGTGCCGACCAGGGTGTCGGGATAGGCCTGCAGCGGGCCGCCGCGCTCGCCGCTGTAGACGACCCGGGCGATGTGCTCGAGGTTGACCTGGTGGCAGATCCCGGTCGCCGGCGGCACGACGCTGAAGTTGTCGAACGCCTCCCGCCCCCACTTCAGGAACGAGTAGCGCTCGCGGTTGCGCTCGAACTCCCGCTCCGCGTTGATCGCGAAGGCGCGCTCGTTGCCGAAGGCGTCGACCTGGACCGAGTGGTCGATCACCAGGTCGACGTCGACCAGCGGGTTGATCTTCTCGGCGTCGCCGCCGATCTCCGCGATCGCGTCGCGCATCGCCGCCAGATCGACCACCGCCGGCACGCCGGTGAAGTCCTGCATCAGCACCCGGGCCGGCTGGAAGGGGATCTCGACGCTGGGCTCCGCCGCCGCGTCCCAGCTCGCGATCGCCTCGACGTCGGCGGCCGTCACCGCGCCGCCGTCCTCGAGCCGCAGCACGTTCTCCAGCAGCACCTTGACCGAGTACGGCAGCCGCGCTACGTCGAAGCGGCTCTGCAGGGCGTCGAGCCGGAAGACCTCGTAGGAGCGCCCGCTCACCTGCAGGGTCGAGCGGGCGCCGAAGGAGTCGAGGGAGGTCATTGGTAGTTCATCCTAGGCAGGGGGAGCGCGGGAGGGGGTGTCCGGCCGTTGCTGGGTTTTTCGCCTGGGACGAGATCAGCCGTCCGGGATCGTGGGTGGGGCGAAAAAGAGGACGCCGCTGCCGGCCGGACACCCCCTCCCGCGCTTACTCAGCGCTTGTCTGACTGCCCGTCGGCGACGGCGGCCGCGGCCTTTTGACCCTGCTCCCCAGAAGCGATCTTGACCGCGATCCCGGGGCTGGTCAGGGCGAAGTGGGCAAGGAGGCGTTGCTGTAGGGGCGCGACCGTGATCTCGACCTTGTTGTGCTCGATCGCCTTGACCACCGCGTCGGCCACCTGAGACGGGGTGCCGGTGCCGAGGCCGGGGATCGGGGGGGCGCCGGAATCCGAGTACATGCCCGCTTCGCGGATGGTGCCGGGCGAGACGATCGAGACGCCGACGCCGCGCGGGCCGAGGTCGGCGCGCAGGCCCAGCGCGAATCCGCGCAGGCCGAACTTGGTCGCGTTGTAGACGGCCGAGAACGGCGTCGCCGACTTGCCCGAGAGCGAGGCGATGAAGACCATCTGGCCGGAACCCCTCTCGAGCATCGCCGGCTCCAGCGCCCGGGCGAGCAGCATCGGCGCCTCCAGGTTGACCCGCAGCGTCCCGGTCATCCGCTCGGCCGTGAAGTCCTCCATCCGCCCCGTCCCCGGCAGCCCGGCGTTGGCGACCAGGATCTCGACCTCGCCCGCCGCGGCGGCGAGCGCCTCGGCGGCGCCGGGCTCGACCAGGTCCGCCGCCAGCGCCCGGTGCCCGTCGCCGGGCAGCTCCGCCTCCAGCGCCTCCAGCGCCTCCGCCTTGCGGGCGCTCAGCACGACGCTCGCCCCCCGCTCGGCCAGGGCCAGGGCGATCGCCCGCCCGAGACCGCCGGTGGCCCCGGTCAGAAGCGCTGTGCGGCCGGCAATTCGCATCCCACGATGCAAGCTACCAGCCGGGCGGCGGTCGACAGGAATCCGGGCGCCAAGTGCGAAAGGCCACAAAATGTTTGTTTTTCATGAGCATCCGACCGGGAGATCGTCTACACTGCCGCCGTTCCGAATGACCGAAACGCCGAATCCCGTGCGCTCGGAGGCGCCGCGGGAACGGGGGAACCACGTTTTCGGGGCTAACCCGCCGTTCATAGGCGGGGGCGCAGGCTCCTTTCGCGCCAGCCCGACAGCTAACCCCGTAGGCCGACGAGGGAGACCGGTTTGCTTACGAACAAACACAGGCTCGGGGTGGGGTTGGCGGCAACCGCGGCGCTGCTAGTGCTGGCCCTGGCGCCAGCCGGAGCTTCCGCCGGATGCGGCGGCGGCGGCCTCTCAGCCGCCCGGACCGACATCTGCACCCCGACGGCGAAGGCGAAGCTGCTGCCGAACGGGATGGTGATCCCGCCGAAGTCCGCCCCGCACCGGGTCAAGGCGGTCATCGCGGCCGCCAACCGCATTCGCACCAAACCCTACATCTGGGGCGGCGGCCACGGCCGCTGGTGGGACCGCGGCTACGACTGCTCGGGCGCCGTCAGCTACGCCCTGCGCGGCGGCAGGTTCCTCACGAGCCCCCTCCCCTCCGGCCCGTTGGCGAGCTGGGGCAAGCACGGCAAGGGCCGCTGGGTAACCGTCTACGCCAACGGCGGCCACACCTATGCGGTGATCGCCGGCCTCCGCTGGGACACCTCCGGCCAGGCCAGAGGCTCCGGCCCACGCTGGCACGACGAGATGCGCAGCAGCCGCGGCTACGCCGTCCGCCGCCCGGCCGGCTTTTAGTTGACTATCCGAAAACCTCCGGGCGCGCCGGCAGCGCTACAGGGGGATGTTGCCGTGCTTGCGCTTCGGCTGCTCGACCCGCTTTGACTGCAGCATGCGCAGCACCTTGATCAGCTTCGGGCGGGTCTGTCGCGGCTCGATCACGTCGTCGATGTAGCCGCGCTCGGCCGCCGAGTAGGGGTTGGCGAAGTGGGCTTTGTAGTCATCGATCAGCTTGCGGCGGCGCTCGTCGGGGGTCGGCGAGGAGGAGATGTCCTTGCGGTAGATGATGTTGACCGCGCCCTCCGGACCCATCACCGCGACTTCGGCGGTCGGCCAGGCGACGTTGTAGTCGGCCAGCATGTGCTTCGAGTTCATCACGTCGTAGGCGCCGCCGTAGGCCTTGCGGGTGACCACGGTCAGCTTCGGCACGGTCGCCTCGGTGAAGGCGTAGAGCAGCTTGGCGCCGTGGCGGATGATCCCGTTCCACTCCTGGTCGGTGCCGGGCAGGAAGCCGGGCACGTCGGTGAAGGTGACGAGCGGGACGTTGTAGGCGTCGCAGGTGCGGACGAAGCGGGCAGCCTTCTCGGATGACTCGATGTCGAGCACGCCGGCGAGGTGGGCGGGCTGGTTGCCGACGACGCCGACCGGGTAGCCGTCGAGCCGCGAGAAGCCGCAGACGATGTTCTTGGCGAAGTGCTCGTGGACCTCGAAGAACTCGCCCTCGTCGACGATGCGGGAGATCACCTCGCGCATGTCGTAGGGCTTGGCGGGGTCGTCGGGGACGATCGCGTCGAGCTCGGGGTCCTCGCGCTCCGGGTCGTCGGAGGGCTCGAAGCGCGGCGGCGCCTCGAGGTTGTTGGAGGGCAGGAAGCTGAGCAGGTAGCGGGCGTCCTCGAGGCAGCTCTCCTCGTCCTCCGCGGCGAAGTGGGCGACGCCGGACTTGGAGTTGTGGCTCATCGCCCCGCCGAGCGCCTCGAACTCGACCTCCTCGCCGGTCACCGTCTTGATCACCTCGGGGCCGGTGATGAACATGTGGGAGGTCTCCTTGACCATGAAGATGAAGTCGGTCATCGCCGGCGAGTAGACGGCGCCGCCGGCGCAGGGGCCCATGATCAGGCTGATCTGGGGGATCACGCCGGAGCACTTGACGTTGCGGACGAAGACGTCGCCGTAGGCGCCGAGCGAGACGACCCCCTCCTGGATGCGGGCGCCGCCGGAGTCGTTGATGCCGATCAGCGGCGCCCCGACCCGGGCGGCGAGGTCCATCACCTTGCACATCTTCTCCGCCATCACCTCGCCGAGGCTGCCGCCGAAGACCGTGAAGTCCTGGGAGAAGACGAAGACGGTGCGGCCGTCGATCGTGCCGTGGCCGGTGACCACGGCGTCGCCCCAGGGGCGGCGCTTCTGCATCTCGAAGTCGTGGGCGCGGTGGCGGACGAAGGTGTCGAGCTCCTCGAAGGAGCCGGGGTCGAGCAGCTTCTCGACCCGCTCGCGGGCGGTCAGCTTGCCCTTCGCGTGCTGCTTCTCCACCGCCTCCTCGGAGGCGGAGTGGATCGCCGCTTCGCGCAGCTCGCGCAGGTAGGCAAACTTCTCCTCGCGGGTGACGGGGTTGCGCTCACGCATGGAAGTTGCGCGATTCTATGGAGCCGGCTCAGGCGCTGCCGAACGGCTGCTTGCGGGGCTCGGCCAGCTCGTCGAGAAAGCGCTCGAGGTCGGCCTCTCCGAGCCCCGTCTCCGGCGCGGCGTGGATCTCGACCCGGGTGCCGAAGCCCTTCTCGGCCATCGTCACCTCCAGCTCGCGCAGCCGCGACTCGGCCGCGACCAGCTCCGCCAGCTCCGGCTCGGACTTCACGAGGGTCCGCGAGACCTTGATCATTGGCAGCCGCCTTCAACCGTCAAACGGCGGTTCCTGCCCCCTGCGAAGACCTGGGCGAGACCCTTCAGTTAGAAGAACGCTCCGCCCTTGTACTCGCCGAAGACGTCGCGCATCGCGCCGCAGACCTCGCCGATCGAGGCCTTGGCGGCAAGCGCGGCGCGGATCGGGTGCAGCAGGTTGCCCTCGCCGCGGGCGACGTCGCGCAGGGCGTCGAGCTTGGCGTCGACGCCGGCCTTATCGCGCGACTCCTTGAAGGCCTTGAGCCGGGCGAGCTGGCGCTGCTCGGACTCCGGGTCGACCTTGAGGATGTCGACGTCGTCGACCTGGTCGGTGACGTACTTGTTCACCCCGACGACGATGTCCTGGCCGGTCTTGTAGCGCTCGTGGTAGGAGAGGGCGGACTCCTCGATCTCCCGCTGCATGAACTCCAGCGCCTCGACCGAGCCGCCCAGCTCGGCGACCTTGTCGATCAGCTCCCAGGAGCGCGCCTCGATCTCGTCGGTCAGCGACTCGACGAAGTAGGAGCCGGCGAAGGGGTCGACCGTGTCGGCGACCCCGGACTCGTGGGCGAGCACCTGCTGGGTGCGCAGGGCGATCCGGGCGGAGCGCTCGGTCGGCAGCGCCAGCGCCTCGTCGAAGCCGTTGGTGTGCAGCGACTGGGTGCCGCCGCTGACCGCGGCGAAGCCCTGCAGGGCGACCCGGATGATGTTGACCTCGGGCTGCTGGGCCTGCAGCGTGACGCCGCCGGTCTGGGTGTGGAAGCGGATCTTCATCGAGTCGGGGTTCTCGGCGCCGAACCGCTCCGCGACGATCTTCGCCCACATCCTCCGCACCGCGCGGAACTTGGCGATCTCCTGGAAGACGTTGTTATGGCAGTTGAAGAAGAAGGCGAGGCGGGGGGCGAACTCGTCGATCTCCAGGCCGCGCTCCAGCGCCGCCTCGACGTAGGCG
Source organism: Solirubrobacterales bacterium (assembly GCA_019456285.1). GTDB lineage: Bacteria > Actinomycetota > Thermoleophilia > Solirubrobacterales > 70-9 > VRUE01. The sequence continues at coordinate 13,965 of VRUE01000048.1, forward strand.
ATCGCGTTGGAGAGGGTGAAGGCCACCTCCTGCACGGCCGAGCAGCCCTTCTCGCGGATGTGGTAGCCGGAGATCGAGATCGTGTTCCATTTCGGCGCGTTCTCGCGGCAGTACTCGAAGATGTCGGTGGTGAGCCGCATCGTCGGCTCGGGCGGGTAGATGTAGTTGCCGCGCGCCATGTACTCCTTCAGCACGTCGTTCTGGACGGTGCCGCGCAGCTTCTCGGAGGGGACCCCCTGCTCCTCGCCGACCAGCTCGTAGAGCAGCAGCAGGATCGCCGCCGGGGCGTTGATCGTCATCGAGGTGGAGACGCCGTCGAGCGGGATCTCCTCGAAGCAGATCCGCATGTCCTCGATCGTGTCGATCGGCACCCCGGTCCGCCCCACCTCGCCCTGGCAGAGCAGGTCGTCGGAGTCGCGGCCGAGCTGGGTCGGCAGGTCGAAGGCCATCGAGAGGCCGGTCGAGCCGTGCGCGATCAGGTAGCGGTAGCGCTCGTTGGTGTCCTCCGGGGTGGCGAAGCCCGCGTACTGGCGCATCGTCCAGAGCCGGTCGCGGTACATCCCCTCGTGGATGCCGCGGGTGAAGGGCGGCGAGCCGGGCTCGCCGAGCCGCCCCTGCAGGCCGGGGGCGACGTCGTCCTCGGTGTAGAGGCGCTCGATCTCGATCCCGGAGTCGGTGACGACGCGCTCGTCGTCGGGTCCGACCACCGGGGCGATCGTGCGCGGGGTCTCCCCCGCGGGGGGTTTGCCGGCCTTGCTCGCCATCTCCGCAAGGATATTGAGGATGCCGGGGGCGGTCACAGCGTCCGCCGCCGGGCGTGTGCGGGGCTTCGGACAGTCACTCAGTCCGAGGCGCCGACCAGGCGCTCGATGCCGGCCTGCTCGATCGTGCGGCGCAGGCCTTCGCGCAGCTCGATCTTCGGCTCCCAGCCGAGCAGGTCGCGGGCGCGGGAGATGTCGGGCCGCCGCTGCTGCGGGTCGTCGACCGGCAGCGCCTCGAAGACGATCTCCGAACGCGACTCGGTCACCTCGATCACGGTCTTCGCCAGCTCCAGCAGCGTGAACTCGTCGGGATTGCCGATATTGACCGGCATGTGCACGTCGGACTCGGCCAGCGCGACGATGCCGTGGATCAGGTCGTCGACGTAGCAGAAGCTGCGCGTCTGCTCGCCGTCTCCGAACACGGTCAGCGGCCGGTCCTGAAGCGCCTGGCGCAGGAAGGTCGGGATCGCCCGCCCGTCGTGCGCCCTCATTTTTGGGCCAAAAGTGTTAAAAATCCTCGCGATCGAGGTGTCGACGCCCTGCTGACGGTGGTAGGCCATGGTCAGCGCCTCGGCGTAGCGCTTCGCCTCGTCGTAGACGCCGCGCGGGCCGATCGGGTTGACGTGGCCCCAGTAGTCCTCCGTCTGGGGGTGGACCTGGGGATCGCCGTAGACCTCGCTGGTCGAGGCGAGCAGGAAGCGGGCGCGCTTGAACTTGGCGACGCCGAGCATGTGGTGGGTGCCGTGCGAGCCGACCTTGAGGGTGTGCAGCGGCAGCCGCAGGTAGTCGATCGGGCTGGCCGGCGAGGCGAGGTGGTAGACGAGGTCGACCTCCTCCGGGATCTCGACGCGCTCGGTGATGTCGATGTTGCGGAACTCGAAGGCCGAGTCGCGGATCTGCTCGATGTTCTGCAGCGAGCCGGTCTCGAGGTTGTCGATGCAGATCACCCGGTGCCCCTGCCCCAGCAGGTGCTCGCAGAGGCGGGAGCCGAGGAAGCCGGCGCCGCCGGTGACCACACATGTGCTCATACGCGCGTCGATGCTACAGGGGCCTGCGGAGCGGCGCATGTAGCGAGTGCTCCGTGCAATTTCCGTCCTTTTCGCTCAACCACCCGTCCAGCCGGGGGGAGAACCAGCCCCCGTCCCGAGCTTTCGTTGGCATGTTTGGACGACGGAGCTGAACTTTGGACGACGGAGCTGAACCGGTGTACGGAGGTGCGGCGGGGGAGTGGGTCTGACAGGCGAGGAAACCGGCGCGGGAGCGACGCGGCTCGGCGGGCCGGAGCGGCGCCCACCCGCGGGCGAGGCGTCGCGGAAGCGGGTCGCGGTGGAGATGATCGCGCGGCACGAGCGGTCCCTCCGGAGGACGGCGCGGCGCCACTCGCTGTGCGCCGAGGACGCCGAGGACGCCTACCAGCGGGCGCTGGAGATCCTCCTCACCAAAGCGCCGACCGGCGAGCTGCGCGAGCTGATCCGCTGGACCCACACCGTGACCAAGCACGAGGCGATGGCGGTGCGGCGCAATCGCGAGCAGCTGCTCGGGAGCGCGGCGCCGGCCGGGAGCGGCGAGGAGGCGGCCGACTGGGTGGCGCTGATCCCGGCGGCGGGCGACGGGCCGGACAAACGCGCGGAGCGGCGGGAGGCGATCGCCCGCAGCCGCGAGGCGCTGCGGGCGCTGAAGCCGGCCGAGCTGCGGGCGTTGACCCTGCTCGCCGAGGGCTACTCCTACGCGGAGATCGGCGAGATGACCGGGTTCAGCCGGACCAAGGTCAACCGCTGCCTCTCGGAGGGGCGCGAGCGGTTCCGCAGCCTGCTCTCGCGCAGCGAGGACGGAAGCCGGTGCGGGGAGCTGCGGCCGCTGCTCTCGGCCTTCTGCGACGGGGAGGCGAGCACCGAGCAGGCGGCGGCGCTGCGCGAGCACCTGCGAGCCTGCGCGGGCTGCCGCGCGGCGATGCGCGCCTACCGGGCGGCGCCGGGGGCGG
>VRUE01000049.1 GCA_019456285.1 Solirubrobacterales bacterium
CTACACGACCAGATCAGCCTCCAACAGCCGTTCCCGCAGCCAACATCGGCATAACCAGGACATCGGCATAATTGGTCGGCTCCACTCCCGCTACCGACACGAAAGTCCACAGAGCGGGCCAGATCTTCAGCAGGTTGCGCGCGAAGCGGCCGTGGTAGCGGGTGCGCTTGCTCTTGCGCGCGGCCCGCTCCACGAGTGCCCGCAGCTCGGCTTCGATCGGCGCCATCTTACGCTGAAGGCGCCGCCGGTCGCCGCGCTCCCCGAAGTCATCCCAGGCCGAAAACAGCCGCCCGGTCGGCTCCAGGCCGGCCTCGCCGAAGGCCTTCTGCTCGGCGAGACCCTCGGCGTGGCGGGTGAAGTCTTGCCACAGGTGCTGCCAGCACGCCTGGCGGCAGGAGGGGTCGAGGTGATCGTAGGCCCACCAGCGATCCGAGCAGACGATCCCGTCGTAGTCGGCGCCGATCAGCTCGGTGAGGCGATCGCGGTGGCGGTCCTCGGCGACCCGGAAGATCGCTGCGGTGGGTGTGGTCGCGGTCCACAGGGCCCGGCCCTCGCCGGCCGTGCACCAGCCGGTCTCATCGACGTTCAGCGCCGCCGAGCCCAGCACCGCCTCGGTGAGCCGCTCGTGCGGGTCGGCAAGCGCCGCCGAGGCGCGCTGGCAGATCGCGTCGACCGCCCCGACCGACATCTGCAGGCCGAACAGATCCCGGGCAAGCTCGGTCATGTCGCGGCGAGAGATCCGGTTGCGGGCGCTCATCGTCACCACCGCGGCCTCGGTGCCGGAGGAATGGCGCGGCGATCTCTGGCGTGCCGCGGCGCAGGCATACGCGCCCTGCTACATCGCCGGCTGGAACGCCTGCGAGCACTGGGGTCTGACCGAGCAGATCTTTCGCGACCTGATGGTTGTGACCGCCCGGCGGATCGGCTTTCGCAAAGACGTGATCCAGGGCACGCCGGTGAAGATCAAGGTCGTCGGCTCCGCAAAGATGTTCGGGATGGTGGGCGTGTGGCGGGGATCGGAGCGCGTCGACGTATCGGATCCTTCGCGCACGATCGTCGACCTCTTCGACGACCCGTCGATGGGGGGAGGGATTCGCCACGTGGCGGAAGTGCTCGAGGAGTATCTCGACGGCCCACACCGAGATGAGAAGCTCCTGTTCGACTACTGCGCGCGCTTCGGCAACCGAAGCGTCTTCAAGCGCCTCGGCTATCTACTCGAAGCGCTCGGTCTCGACGAGCCCGGTCTGATCGAGCACTGCCTGGAGCGGATGTCGAGCGGCGTCGTGATGCTCGACCCGGGCATCGACGCGCCAGGCGCCCGCGATTCGCATTGGAACCTGCGCGTCAACGCGCGGATCGATCCGGTGGCCGCGTGATCACCCGGCGCTGTCACTCAGCGCTCGGGATGCTCGCCCCAACCGAATACGAGGATCTACACAACGCAACCCAACAAGCCGCCTGACTCCAGAACCGCGACTCCGAAAAAGCGGGGGTAGATCATTCTGGACATGGAGCTAGGGGGACTCGAACCCCCGACCTCCTGGGTGCGATCCAGGCGCTCTTCCAACTGAGCTATAGCCCCGTGGCGAGGTTTCGGGGATCGGCCCGGTGGCCTCGCAGGGCAAGGATACCCGCATGGGCTTTGGGTTTCCGAGGCCCGCAATAGGTGGCGCGTTTCGGTCCAGGCGACCCGGGAGGCCATCAGACGTCGCCTCGAATCGCGCTCCATTTCAGGCACGAGTGCCTGAAAACCCGGCGATAGCTCGCGATCGCCGGGGATTCATGCCGATTCCCGCTCGCTTTGGCGCCGTGGCGGAGCTAAGGTCGCAGCGCAAACATCAAGTGCCCCGGCGGCGCAGACACGCCCCGGGGCCGGCACCGAAGAACTAGCTTCGATGCAAGCGAAACGCTACTCGCCGAAGTCCTTTGACGGCGGCATCCCCGGCGGCTCTTCGGTGCCCTACCGAAAGGGGGGCGCTATGCCCAGCATCACCGCGACGATCACCCACGAGCAGCGCGACGGCATCTACGAACTGGTCCGCAACCACCTCGGTGCCATCGGCGACGTCCGGATCGCCCTGGAGCAGAACGAGGACTTCGCCACCGCCGAGCGCCTCGGCCTGGCGTTCGGCGAAGACCTCCGGCTGCTGGCCGACATCGGCTGGCGGCCGCACGAGGACCGGGAGGCCTTCGAGCTGACGATGGCGCCCCATGACCTGGCGGAACTGCTCAAACGCCTCCACGACGAAGCCGAAAAGCTGCTCGTCGAATCGCCCGACGAGCGGAAGTCGCGGGAAGAAGACGAGGAGGTCGACCAGCGCTTCCAGATCGGCCTCGACGCCTGCGAGGAACTGCTGGTTGGACTCGACGAGCGAGGGGGCGAGTCGGCATGAGCAGGGGCGCGAAGAAACGCCTCCGCCCCGGCGAGCTGGACGGCCTCGTGCTCGCCTATATGCGGAAGCACAAAGAGGACGGGCCGCTGACCGCCAGCGCGATCGGCAAGGGAATCGGCCGATCCTCCGGCGCGGTAGCCAACTGCCTTCGCCGGCTGGCGAAAGAGAAACAGGTGCGGCAAGCCAAAAGGCGCCCCCGCGCCTACGTCGTAGGGGCGAAACAACGATGAGCGGCTGGATCGCCGGATCGGGGAACGGCCGGCGACCGCCGTTCCCCGAGTCGACCCCGCCCGAGATCAACCACTCGGTCCTGACCGGGAAGCTGAGGGGCGATCCACAGCCGGGCCGCAGCCCAACCGGCGATCCCGTCAGGCTCCTACGGGTTGAGTTCCCGGTGGCCGACCCGGATTGCGGGCAGGCGCTATGGACCTGGGCGAGCTGCCTGGTCGAAGTGCCTGTCGGTCGTGTCGGGCGGGACGTTGAAGAGCTCCACGGCGGCGCCTCGGTACTCGCCGCGGGGCAGCTCAGCGACCGCTGGATGATCGAGAACGGGCACACAAGCCGTCGTGGCGTGATCGTCGCCACCCTGGTGAAGTCAGGGCCTCCTCCGGTCCATTGGGACCTGCTCCAATGAAGAGGTTCTCGCTTGAGGTGGCCGCCCGCTTCTCCGAGAACCTGATCCGCTGCCGCAAGCGCGCCGGGCTGTCCCAGGAAGAACTGGGCTATCGAGCTTCGCTTCATCGCACCGAGGTCAGCCTGCTGGAGCGAGGGGTACGCACGCCCCGCATCGACACGGTCCTACGACTCGCGGGCTGCCTCTCCGTGCCCGTAGGCGATCTCGTCGCCGGCATCGAGTGGACGCCGGGCTACACCCAAATCGTGGAGGGAGGATTCAAGGTAGCCGAGCAGCCGGAGCCGGCAACAGACCAAGACGACGGTCAGCGCGGGACGACTGAGAAGATCGCCCGCCATGAACCAACGGCCCGCTGACCTTCACGCCCTGCCCGCCAACCTGCCGATTCCCGAGGACGACGGCGCCGCCGACCACCTGCCGGGCGCCGCCGTCCCCTCCGTCGGTTTGCGGGCGAGCAGCGGCGAGCCGGTGGACCTGGCTGGGGCCGCGGGCGGCGAGGGCGTACTGGTCGTCTACGTCTACCCGCAGACCGGAGTGCCCGGCCGGCCGGTCCCCACCGGCTGGGACCGGATTCCGGGCGCACGGGGCTGCACCCCGCAGAGCTGCGCCTTCCGCGACAGCGCTCGCGAGCTGGCCGAACTCGGCGCGACCGTCTTTGGCCTCAGTGCCCAGCCTCTCGATGAGCAGCACGAGTTCGCCGAGCGAGAGCGCCTGCCGTACCCGCTGCTGAACGACACCGAGTTCCGGTTGGCCGAGGAGTTGGCCCTGCCGACCTTCGAGGCAAACGGCGTCCGCTACTACCGCCGGCTCACCTTGATCGCCCATCGGTGGCGAATCGTCAAGGTCTTCTACCCGGTCTTCCCGCCGCAGGACAATGCGGGCGATGTCATCGCCTGGCTTCGCGCGGACGGGCCTGCAGGGAAAGCAGGCTGAGGCTCCACCCCTCGCCTTCGCCCCCGAAGAGGTGGCGCTCAGAACAACAATCGTGGCACAACCGACCGGCCATCACAGCGGATCGAGGACGCGGCGGATGAAATCGGACTTCGCCGCCGTATAGGACTCGCGATCTTGCGCGAATCGTTCTGCGAGCATCCGCTTCAGGGCGCCGTAGTCCGCCGCGATCCTCGGGTCGGCTCGAAGGCGATCGCGGAACGCGAGCTCATCGGCGTACCGCCTGGCGCCTGCCGGCACAAGGTGAAGATGATGGGTGCGGCGGCTCGGATGCGGCTTGCAGAACCAGTGCATCTCGTCAGGTAGGTACGGGGCATAGAGGTAGCCCAGGCGGGCAAGCGGCTCGAAGCACTCCTGTGACTCCTCAAGATCGCGAACACCGACCAGGATGTCGATGATCGGCTTGGCCTTCAGCCCAGGGACGGCGGTGCTGCCGACGTGATGTATGCCCCCGACGGTCCACTCGCCGATCGCCTCCGCGAGCGCCGCCCGCTCCTCCTCGAACCGGGCGGGCCAGGCAGGATCGTAGGGGGAGAGCCGAATCGGCTCATCGGGCGGCATCGATTCTGAAGGCGGTTGAGGTAAGTCGATGGGCGGATCCTCGCGTACCGTAGGGTGCCGAATCATGGGAAGTGCCTTGCTGTTCGACCTCGACGATACGCTGATGGTCGAGGAGCAAGCGGCGGCCGCCGCCTTCGATGCGGCTGCCCAGATCGCGGTGGCGCGCCACGAGATCGACACCGCGGCGTTGGCGGTCGACGCACGGTCGCGGGCACGCGAGCTGTGGTACGCGGCGCCGACCCACGAGTACTGCATGCGGGTCTGCATCAGCTCATGGGAGGGCCTGTGGTGCCGGTTTGAGGGGGACGGACCGGAGGTGCGGGCATTGCGCGATTGGTCTCCGGCCTACAGGCGAGAGGCGTGGAGGCTCGCGCTCGCCGACCAGGAGGTCGACGATTCGCGGCTCGCCGAGGAGCTGGCAGAGCGGTTCGGCGTGGAGCGCCGCGCGCGCCACGAGGTGTTCGCCGACGTCACGACGTCACTGAGCCGGTTGAAGGGGTCTCACGCGTTGGGACTTGTCACCAACGGCGCCGCATGCCTGCAGCGCGAGAAGCTCGCTGCCTCGGGCCTCGGCGACTACTTCGAGGTCGTTGTCGTATCGGCCGATCTTGGAGTCGCAAAGCCCGATGCCTCGGTCTTCGAGCATGCCTTGGCGCAGCTTGACGTTGAGAGCACCGACGCGGTGATGGTCGGCGACAGCATCTCCAAGGACGTGGACGGGGCTCTCGCCGCCGGGCTCGGAGCGATATGGGTCAACCGTGACGGACGCACCGCTCCGCCGGATCGGACGAACCTGGTAGAGATTTCGACGTTGGGCGATCTACCAAGCGCATTGGCCGAATGATGCAAGAGCAGTGGTCGGCAGTCGACGAGTACGTGGCCGGGCTGCTGGCGCCGCACGACGCGGCCTTGGAAGCCGCGCTGAGCGCAAGCGAGGCCGCCGGCTTGCCGGCGATCCAGGTCTCGCCGCCGCAGGGGAAGCTGATCTACCTGCTGGCGAAGTCGATCGGCGCGAGGGCGATCCTCGAGTTCGGGACGCTCGGCGCCTACAGCACGATCTGGTTGGGAAGGGCGCTGCCGGAGGGCGGTCGCCTGCTCACCCTGGAGGCCGATCCCGACTACGCGGAGGTCGCTCGCGAGAACATCGGTCGGGCTGGGCTGGACGAAGTGGTCGACCTGCGTGTCGGACCGGCGCTCGACGTCTTGCCCGACCTGCATGCCGAAGGCGCCGGCCCGTTCGACTTCGCCTTCATCGACGCCGACAAGGAGAACAGCCCCGCCTACTTCGCCTGGGCGTTGGAGCATTCCCGGCCGGGCAGCTTGATCGTCGCCGACAACGTCGTTCGCGGCGGCACCCTCGCCGACTCCGAAAGCGACGACCCGAAGGTGCAGGCCCAGCGCCACCTACATGAGATGGTCGCGGCCGAGGATCGCGTCAGCGCGACGACGATCCAGACGGTCGGCAGCAAGGGCCATGACGGATTCACCGTCGCCCTGGTCAAGCAGTAGCGCTCGTCTCCTTCACGGCGACCATCAAAGCCAAGCCTCATTTCTGTGAGGCCCCGGCTCGCCCATAGTCATCGGCGAGGCGCACCACGTCATCGAGCTCCGGAGTGGAGACCTCGATCACCACGGCGTCCTCGAGCGCCTCGATCGAGTGGACCTGACCCGGCTCGTTACGCCAGACAGCGCCAGCCACCAACTCGGTCGTCAACAGCGAGTCGGCGCTCGGTCCTCGGCTCAGCCGCAGGCGCCCGGAGAGCAGGTAGGACGTCTCATCCTTTCGGTCGTGATATTGGGCCGATAGCCGGTGCCCGGCCTTGACGTGCAGGATCTTGCCGGCGTAGCGATCGGTGTGCGCGAACCACAGCTCATGCCCCCAAGGCTTGTCCACGCGACGCGGTAGTTCCCCGTCCTTCATCCGCGACAGTCTGTCTGATCCGTTGCCGTCGCGAAAATGCTCAGAGGCTTTCCATGACGGCGCGGCCGGGTTCGACGAGCTGTGCGATGCACAGCTCTCGCACCTCGCAGTGGAGTGGCAGGGCATGATCGACGGCTTCGCGAACCGCGTTGAGTTGATCGCCTGACTTGTCTCGGCAGATCGTCAGATGAAGGTGCCATCCAGGGCTTACCTCATCGGGCTTGCCAACAGCGCTCAGCACGCGAGTTCTCCACTTCTGCAGGGGCCGGTCATCGCAGGGGAACAGGCAGATGGCGTCTCCCAGCATGTCGATGAAGTCCAATCGGTATCGGGTGCCTCGCGCTGCAACCGCCAGCGCCGAGAGGCTCTTGCGGGGAAGCTCCTGGGAAAGCGGCCAGGGGCCGGCAAGCGTGAGGTGCGCAGGAACCCCCAGCCCCCGAGACCAGTCTCCCTCGACCCGGAAATCGTCAACGAGCGCGTCGACCTCCGGAACGGGCAGAAGGATGCTCTGAAAGGGGGGGTTGCGAGCGTTTGACGAGATGCGATTCATGCTGCCCACTCGTATTCCACACCAAGGCGGCGAAGCTCGGCGCGCGTTCGCTTGTCGCAGAGCGCTCCGTCGACACCCGCCTCGTAGAAGTCGCGGGCCGAGAGCCCGAGGCCGGTGGCCGCTTGGTACTCCTTGCTCAGGTCGGTGTCGAACATCGCCGGGTCATCGGTCGACAGCGAGCAGCGCACTCCGGCGCCAACCAGCTCTGGCAGTGGGTGTTGGGCGAGCGAGCGAACTGCACCCGTGCGGAGATTCGAGATCGGGCAGACGTCGAGCACCGTGCCGCGCCCGGCCAGCTCGCGAACCATTGCCGGATCGTCCACCGCCCTGATGCCGTGGCGGATGCGATCGGCACTCAGCGCCTCCAGCGCTCCCCGGATCGACTGGACGCCAGCGACCTCTCCGGCATGGGGAACGGAGGCGATCCCTCCCTCGCGGGCGAGCGCGAAGGCATCCGCGTAGGGCTCGGGCGGAAACTGGATCTCGAGGCCGCCGAGCCCGATCCCGACCACGCCTCGGTCGCGATACTCGATGGTATAGCGCGCGGTTGTCTCGGCCGCCTCCAGCGGGAAGCCGCGAGGAATGTCTGGGGTGAGGCGAACCTCGACCCCGTGCAGCTCCCGAGCCTTCTGCGCTCCGTCGCAGTAGCCCTCGAAGATCGCCTGCCAGGAAACGCCGCGCGCGGCGGGCTCTGCGGGAGAGAAGATGCCCTCGATGTAGACGGCGCCGTGGCCCGCCGCCTCCTGCGCGTAGTCGACCGCGACCTGGCAGAAGTCGTCCGCGGTCCGCAGGGCACCGGTCGTCATCACCCATACGTCGACGAAGTGGGCGAAGTCGCGGAAACGGTAGAGATCGGCCAGCCCCTCGACCGTATCGGCGGGCAATGCCACGTCGTTGCGGCGGACGATCTCAAGCAACGTGGACGGGCGAACGGTGCCCTCCAAGTGGACGTGCAGCTCAATCTTCGGGTAAGACAAGGAAGTGCTCCCTCCGGTCAGTTAAGGCCCAGGAATCTGCACCGGGCACGGTCATTCCAGACGAATGCCTTGCGCTAACCCAGATTGCTGCGGTCGGCCGTCTTGCCGTAGAGGAACGGCTTGACGAGGATGGGGCGAGGGGCCAAAAGCACGGAGCCGACCCTACCTGCCCGGTCTCGATCACGGGCTGCAAGGGAATCGACTCGCCGCTAAACGTTCTCCTTCCTTCACGGCGACCATCAAAGCCAGCTCAAGCCACTTGAAGTGGCAGTCCACCTCTGCGAAGCCGGCCCCCCGTAGCCAGCTCATCTGCTCGGCGAGTCCGGCAAGCCGATCAGTCGGGTCGTCCTCGGTCCTGCCGATCTCGCGGCGAAAGCGCTCGTGTAGACCCGGAGATGCGGAACGCACGAGGTCGAGGTTCGCGAATACTCCACCCGGCGCGAGGAGGGCGTGTATTTCCCCGAACAGCTCTCGCTTGCGCTCATCCTCCAAATGATGGATCGCCAGCCCAGACACGACGACGTCGGCCGTACCCGTTTCTATGAGCGGGGTTCGTAGGTCGTGCTCGCGCAGCTCGATCAGGGGATCGCCGTCGAATCGCTCCTTTGCCCGGCTAAGCATCGGTTCGGACGAGTCGAGCCCTATCGCTTCGGCGTCGGGGTGGTGACTGCGGACCAGGGCCAGCAGCCGCCCGGCGCCGGTGCCGAGGTCGAGGAACCGCGCGACCTGCTCGGGGAGTGCCTCTAGCAACATCTCCTCGGCGATTTGCCGGTGCGGTATCTCCCGCGAGAGGTACTCGGCAACCCGCCCCCGATCAGACCATTCGCCCGACACGTCCTCGAACGCTATCCCGTTCTCTGACGGTCGTCCTAATCCGAGCTGCTTGACGTGCCTAAAGGTGGGAGTTGATCCCGGGCTACCGAGCCGCCAGCGGCTACCGCCCAGGCACGTGTGAGGAAAGTAGGCCGAGCGCCTGCCATAGCTCCTGGGTATCGCCGACCACCCACGCGTCCTCGATCATGCCGCCCGATAGCCGGAAGAAGGCGGCCCCGCAATACTCCACGTGCGCCCCGGTCGGCTCGATTTCGCCAAGTGCGCCTCGGTGCGTGCCAGTCCAAGTCATGCGCGTCACGACCCGATCCCCCGAGGTGACGATCTCGTCGATTCGGTTGTGCCAGTCCGGAAAGGCACCCGCATCCTCTCCACGTAGCCCAGCAGCTTCTCGCGACCGATCACCGTGGAGCCTAGCGAGCGTTGTTCCAGAGCTCCTCGTAGAAGCGCTGGACTACCGCCTCGTTGGCATCACTGCTTCGTCTGATCGAGTACAAAGCCGTGACCATGAGCAATCCTTTGGCAGGCCGTGTCGCGCTCGTCACCGGCGTCAGCCGCCGGCCTGGCATCGGCTTCGCGATCGCCCGTCGGCTGCTAGCCGACGGCGCGAGCGTTCTCATTCATTCCTTCTCAGAGCACGACGCACAGCAGCCCTGGGGTGCAGATCCCGGCGGCATGTCCGCTGTGATCGAGGAGCTGGGTGGTGTCGGGCAACGTCTCCAGCACATCGACGTCGACCTCGGCAATCCCGACGCGCCTGGCCATGTGGTCGCCCATGCCGTGAAGACGTTCGGAGCCCTGGATATCCTCGTTGTCAACCACGCACACAGCTCTGACCAATCCCTCGAGACCGTGACTCCCGGGGAGCTTGACCGCGCGTGGGCTGTCAATGCCCGCGCCGCCGTGCTGCTCGCCCAAGCCTTCTCGGAGCGCCACGACGACGCCCGCCCCGGCGGCCGGGTTGTGCTGCTCACCTCCGGTCAGCATCTTGCCCCGATGCCCAAGGAGCTGCCCTACGCAATCAGCAAGGGGGCAGTACACCAGGCGACTCGCACGCTCGCCGATGCCCTCGCCGATCGCGGGATTACGGTCAACGCGATCAATCCCGGGCCAGTCGACACAGGCTGGCCTTCCGCCGAGCTGCGCGAGCGCCTGCGCCCGGCCTTTCCTGGTGGTCGCTGGGGACGTCCCGAGGACATCGCCGCGATCGTCGGCTGGATTGTCTCCGAGGACAGTGCCTGGATGACCGGCCAGGTGATCAATGCGGAGGGCGGTTTCCGTCGCCAATCCGTCGGCTGAACCGCAGGTGATGCCGTCTTCAGTTTCGCCTCCGGGCTGTCCGATGTGGATAAGGGGGCCGTCACTGTGAAGCGCGCTCTGCTGTTTGCCGATTCGTGCTGATGCTGGACAAGTAGGGCTGGCCGGTTGCCATGCACGTACCGCGCTCGCAGTCGGTGACGAAGGCATGGCGCGAAGAGGTGTCGCGGCTCCTGGGAACTGAACATAGACTCCCCGGCCGATGGCGCGCGACGATTTCTACGCCTCGCCGTTCGGCGTCGCCTACAGCGCCTACATGGACAGGCCCCGCCTCAGCCGGCTGATCGCCTGGGCGGTGTGGGGCGGGGACATCAGGCCCTACTACGACAGCATGAACGCGGTCGCCGAGGTGGGCGAGGGCGGGACCATCGTCGACTGCCCCTGCGGGGCCGGGCCGGCGCTGCGTGCCCTTCGCCACGACGCCGAGGTCCGCTACGTAGCCGCCGACCTGTCCCGCTCGATGATCCGCAGGGCGGAAAAGCGGGCACAGACGCGAGGGCTTGCGAACGTCGAGTTCGTCGAGGCGAACGCGACCGATATCCCCCTCGCGTCCGGCAGCGCCGATCTGTTTCTCTCCTTCTGGGGGCTGCACTGCTTCGAGGATCCGGCGGCGGCGGTCGCCGAGGCCGCCCGCGTGCTCAAGCCCGGCGGCCGCCTCGTCGGCTCCTGCTTCGTCCGGGGAAGCGACACGCTGCGCCAGCGTCTCCTGGTCCGACCCGGCTCTGGCGACTTCGGCCAAGTAGGCACCCAGCCCGAGATCGAAGCCTTGCTTGCCGGCGCTGGCCTTGAGCTGTCCAGCATGGAGCGGTCCGGGCCAATGCTGTTCTTCGATGCCCATGGCTCTTCGGCTGGATGACTCCTCGTTTGAGGACCCGGCCGATGAATTCGGACTTGGCGTCCGTGTAGGCCTCGCGGTCTTCCGCAAAGCAGCTCGCGAGAGGAAGCTGCTCAACCTGTTGGCGCGGGCGCTCGGGGCGAAGGCGATTCTCGAGTTTGGGGCGCTCGGCGGCTACAGCACGATCTGGCTGGGGCGGGCGCTGGCGCATGACGGCCGCCCGCGAGAACATCGCCCGGGCCGGGCTGAGCGAGAACCGGGCCGCTGCGCTGCCACGAACCTGGAGACGGGCACCGCGCCAATGATCGCGACCTAATCGCTCGCAGCGGCCAGCCCGACCGCGGCGCGCTGCGCGTCTGGCAAGCTGCGCGCCGCGGCCGGGCCGAGGATACGGCGCCAGATCGGGGCCAGAGCGCCCTCGACGTAGATCGTGTTGGTGAGGCGGCTGCCGCCGCTCTCCGTCGGCTCGATCAGGTGACGGTGGCCGATGCGCGCACCGGGTAGGCGCGACTCGTCGGTGAAGAGGCGGCCCTGCTCGAACTCGACGACCCGGAAGCGCAGGCGCAGGCCGGTCTTGAAGACGATCCTCGCCTGCGCGCCGAGCGCCAGCGGCCCGTCGAGACTGGCCCGCGCGATCTCCGCGTTCCACCTCGGCCATGCCTCGGCGTCCGCGTACGCTCTCTCCCAGACGGCGGCCGGCGGCGGGTCGGCCACCAGGGCGCTGGTCGTCTCCCATCGACTCATCGGTACAGACTCTCCTCGGATAGTTGCAGGTTTGCCTTGGCCCAGCGATCCAGGATCGTCTCGTCCAGGAGGGATCCGTCTAGCGCCATCTGCTCCAGCAGGGGCATGAGCTGAGCGGTGCCAGCTGGTCGGCGTCCTCGCGCAGGGCGCCCCTCTCAGCGAGCATCTCGATTTCTGCGCGCCCGCCCTCAACCATGAGGCGAAAGGGGCGGGTGCTGCCCGGGGTTCGCTCGACCAGGGCCCTCCCGAGGTATGCGCATACGTCGGGGCGCTTGCGCATCACGCGCGCCGTCTGCTCGGCGCGCTGGCGCAGCAGCTCCGCCACGAGCGTCAGCCAGCGATCCTCACCGCTATTCAGACGCGCGCGCCAGCTTCCCTCGCCTCCGACACCGATAGCTCGTCGAGGAGCTCGTCGGGCAGAACGCCCCGATAGGCGGCCTGCCAGGAGCGAATCTGGGAGGCCGACCGCCTGTAGCGCGCAAGCTGGGGTCAGTCCGGACTGCGCCGCTCTCCCTCGAAGTAGTCGACGCCGTCGTTCCGCCGGAAGAAGGCCCGCAGTCCACCGCCCCTCGGCAGGCGCTCGCCGACGCCGATCTTGTCGGAGTCCGGGTAGACGACCACGTCGGGGCGTCCGTGGCTCGAGATCGCCAAGAAGGTCGCCGTCTCTTCAGAGCGGTTGAGGATCTGATGCGCCCCCTCCTCGCCGAGCGGGAAGCGCAGCGCCTCGCCCTCCTCCAGCTCCCGGACTCCCTCTGGGGTGCGGAGGCTGGGCCGCCCAGAGAGCACGATCACCAGCTCCTCGTCGGCGTAGTGGAAGTGGTAGGGGTAGGCGGCTTCGCCGGGGGCGACCTCCCAGAGGCTGGCGCCGATCAGCTCCGTGCCGAGCTCATAGCCGATCCGCGCCCGCCGCGAGCGAAAACCCTCCGGCCGCTCCCCGTCCTCGAACGTGGGCCTGTAGATATTGGTCATGGGGGAAGCGTAAGCGACCACCGCACCGCTACGGCGCCGATGGCTGGGGACGGCTGAGCAGGCGCTCCACCACCAACACGTCGCGCCAGTTCCCGTCGAGCCGCCCGTGCCGGCGATGCAGGCCGACCGAGTCAAAGCCGCACCGCTCGACCAGGCGGAGGCTGGCGACGTTGTCAGTGAAGAGCTTGCCGATCAGCTTGTGGAAGCCGCTCTCCTCGGCCGAGGCGGCGAGCGCTTTGGTCAGCGCTGTGCCCACACCGCGCCCCCGCGCGTCGATGGCGACGTAAACGCTGCACTCGCCGATGCCGGCATAGCAGGGGCGGCTGCTGTAGGGGGCAAGGCCCGCCCAGCCGATGACGCCCTCGCCGGTATTGCCCACCAGCAGCGAGAACCGCGCGTCGTCGACTCGCCCCTCGAAATCCCCGGCCGACCGCGGCTCGGTCTCGAAGGTCGAGCCTCGCTCGGCGATCGCCGCGTTGTAGATCGCACAGATCGGCTCGACATCTTCAAGAGATGCAGGGCGCACGACAACTCTTTTGGTTCGGGGCATGTCCGCATTCTCGGCGCAGGTTGTCCACCGGACAATGGCCACGTGTCCAAGACCGCCTATCCCGCTGGTCAGCGCACCTGGAACGAGCCCGAGCGGAGGTAGGCCGCCAGCAGCTGGAGCGCGTGCGCGGTCGGAGGGTGGAGCGGCTCGGGGCGCGCGCCCAGGTCGATGAACCTCGCCTCGGTCGCCTCCGCCTGATCGGGGCGCGGGTCTCCCTGCCAGGTTCTCGCCAGGAAGAGCAGGGCGAAGCAGTGGGTGACATCGCCGTTGGGGTAGTGGATGGTGTGCGCCTCGGCCTCGGAGAGGCAACCGAACGGGACCAGGTCGGGCTCTGAGACTTCGATTCCGGTCTCCTCGGCCAGCTCGTCGATCGCCGTCCGGGCAAAGCTCCCGCCTGACTCCGCGGCGCCAGCCGGCAGGCACCAGGTTCCATCATCGGTGCGCTTGGTCAGCAGGACGTGTTGATCGTCTTCTCGCTGCAGGGCGACCATCGCGCCGGGCATGAGGACGAGATCGTTGCCCACCGCCTGTCGCAGTCGCCAGAGGTAGGAGTCTCGATAGGCCACGTTCAGACTCGTCGATCGAGTTCGGAGACAATCAGCCGCAGCCCGACGTCAAGCTCCCGCTCCTCGTGCAAATGGCCGTGCCGCTTCTCCCAGCTGCCATCGCCGAGGTCGTTGCGCAGTTGCTCTATCGCGGTGGAGACTTCTGCCTCGAGGAGCTGGTGGAAGACCGAGATGCTGCTGCGGACCTTCTGGTCGAGGTAGGCGCGCGGACGGCGCCAATACGCTTGGTAGAAGCCGTCGCGGCAGTCGTGCGGCACAGGCACGGGCCGCACATCCATCGTCCCCAGCAGGCCCCTCAGCTCTTCTTCCCAGTAGCCGGTACAGCGATACTGCTCGGGGATGAGATCGAGAAACCCTGGGAGGTAGTCCCGCGTCAGCCAGAAGCTCTCGGCGAGACCGGGATCGGCATTGAGGATGAGGACGCGATGGCGCGCGACTCGGAGCATCTCGCGCAAGCCAGCGGCTCGATCGCTCCAGTGGTGATCGGTGACGATCGCCGTCGCCGCGTCGAAGCTGCCGTTCTCGAAAGGCAGCGCTTCCGCGCTTGCCTGCACAGCAGGCGCAGACCCAGACGGGCGCTGGGCGATCATCTCAGCCGATGGCTCCACCGCCGTCACCTTTCGGTCTGCCGACTCATAGGACCCGGCTCCGGCGCCGACGTTGAGGACGGAGCGCGCGTCGCCCAGGGCCGCCTCGATTCGTGCGGCGATTCGCGGATCCGCTCGACGGGTGTTCGCGTAGCCGCGCCCGATACGGTCGTAGGCGACGTCAGCCATGAAATCACTGTATGCGACGCGCATGAGTATCCGGTTCCGTCAGATGGGTGGCTTCCGCCGGCAATTCCGCAAGAGCCGAATGCCGGCCCGGCCAGGGAGAGCCTCCACCGCCTCTTGAGGGTGAGACAGGCCCGATAATGGACAGCATGCCGGGAGAGGAGTGGACGGCCGACGAGCAGAAAGTCCATCGTTATCTCGGTCGGGCGGACGAGTTCCCGCACCGCACAGAGGGGGAGAACATCCTGCTCGAGCACGTGCCTCGCGACGCTCGTCGCATTCTCGATCTCGGCACGGGCGATGGCCGCCTGCTAACCCTTCTGCAGGTCGATCGTCCCGAGATGCTCGGTGTTGGCCTTGACTTCTCCGAGCCTATGCTCGCGGCGGCGCGCAAGCGCCTCGGGGGTGACGAGGGCGTCGAGCTCGTCGAGCACGACCTCGCCGAACCGCTTCCCCCGCTCGGGCGCTTCGACGCCGTCGTCTCGTCGTTTGCCATCCACCACCTCGAGCACGAGCGCAAGCGCTTGCTCTACGGCGAGGTGTTCGACCTGCTCGAGCCCGGCGGGGTCTTCGCCAACTTCGAGCACGTGGCGTCGGCGACCCACCGCCTGCACCTGGCGTTCTTCGCGGCGATCGAGGAGCCGATCGAGAACGAGGACCCGTCTGACCGCCTGCTCGACGTCGAGACCCAGCTCCGATGGCTGCGCGAGTTTGGCTTCGATGACGTCGACTGCTACTGGAAGTGGCTCGAGATGGCGCTTCTCATCGGCGTCAAGCCGGGCGAGCCCCGCTAGCCAAGGCCATCGCGGGGTCGAGCTGCGACAGCCCGACACTAAAAGTCCGAACCTTTGGCGCAAAAGGGAAAACTCGACGAATATATGGACGGCACGCCCGGACCGAACCGTCTTTTCCTTTGTTTAAAGGCTGGTCGAGCGACGGATCTAAGACCAACTTCCCCGTTGGGGGGTGGCGCGGAGTCCCGCTCATCCGGATAGGAGGTAGAGGGTCCATCTCGGCCCCTCGCCGAATCCGGAACCGTGACAAAGGGAGCAGGGGGATGTCCAACTCAGACAAGCGTTCAGAACATCGGCCGATTACGGTCGTCCTCATCGGGCTGTTGACGGCCGTCGGGGTGGCGATCATCGCGGCGGGTACCGCACACGCGGCCAATTACAAGAT
>VRUE01000050.1 GCA_019456285.1 Solirubrobacterales bacterium
CGGCAGCCCGTAGGCGGCGGCCCGCCGCTCGACCTCGACCATGCCCTCCTCGCGACCCGGCCCGTTGGCCCACGAGTTTCGCCCGAACCGCTGGAACAGCCCTCCCAGCAGGATCGGCTGCCACTCCGGCTGCTCCAGCTTGGCGCCGGCGAAAAGACCACTGACCCGCTCCGCGCTCAGGTAGGCGTACGGAGAACCGAGGTCAAAATAAAAAACGGCTCGATTCATGCGTAGGCAGCGAAAACCAAGCAGGTCGGTGGACGCAGGGAGGACGGTGAAGCGAGCGTAGTCACCTACGTGAGCGATCCGCCCGACCGAGGACGCCGAGATGCGCCGGTTTGCAGCAGCCTACGCATGAATCGCCCAGCCGTCGACGGCGCGGGCGGCATCGAGGATCGCCTCGGAGATCGTCGGGTGGGGGTGTGCGATCCGCGCCAGCTCCTGGTAGCCGCCCTCCAGGGCCATCGTCGCGACCAGCTCGGCGATCATGTCGCAGGCGCGGTTGCCGACGATGTGGGCGCCGAGGATCTCACCGTACTTGGCGTCGATAACGAGCTTGACCAGGCCGTCGCGGTCGTCGTAGACGGTCGCCCCGCCGACCGCGCCCAGCTTCAGCTTGCCGACCTTGACGTCGTGCCCCGCCTCCTTGGCGGCCGCCTCGGTCAGCCCCACGCTGGCCACCTGCGGGTGGCAGAAGGTGGCGCCGGCGACCAGGTTCTGGTCGACCGGGTGGGTGGGGGCGCCGGCGGCGTGCTCGGCCGCGACCACCCCCTCCTCGGAGGCCTTGTGGGCGAGCGCCCTGGCGTTGACCAGGTCGCCGATCGCGTAGACCTTCGGGTTGGAGGTGCGGCCGAACTCGTCGACCTTGACCTTGCCGTTCTCCTCCAGCTCGACCCCGGCCTCGGCGAGTCCCAGCCCCTCGACGTCGGGGGCGCGGCCGCCGGCGATGCAGAGGTAGTCGACCTCGGCCGACTCGCCGCCGTAGGAGAGCTTCACCGAGCTCTCCCCGGGCTCGACGTTCTCCACCGGCGCCCCGGTCGAGATCGTGATGTTCTGCTTCTTGAAGGCGCGCTCGACGACGCGGACCAGGTCCCTGTCCTCGGCGGGGAGGATCTGGTCGAGCATCTCGATCAGCAGCACCTCGGTGCCGAAGCGGCCGTAGGCGGAGGCGATCTCGCAGCCCGAGGCGCCGGCGCCGACCACGGCGATCTTCTTCGGCAGCTCGGGCAGCGACCAGGCGCCCCAGGTGTCGACGACGCGGCCGCCGAACTCGACGCCCGGGATCGGCAGCGCGACCGAGCCGGTCGCCAGCACCACGGCGCCCGCCTCGTGGACGGTGTCGCCGACCTTGACGTCGCCCTCCGCGGTCAGCGATCCGTCGCCCTCGATCGCCGTCACCTTGTTCTTGTCCCAGAGCATCTTCACACCGCTCGAGAGCGAGTCGGAGACGGCGGCGCGGCGCTTGCCGAGCGCCTCCCAGTCGATCGAGGCGCCCTTCACCGTGAGGCCAAGCTCGGCGCTGTTGCGAGCCTGGTCGTACAGCTCGGCCGTGTGGAGGACCGTCTTGGCCGGGATGCAGGCGTAGTTGAGGCAGCGCCCGCCGGGTTTGTCGCGCTCGACCACCGCCGTCTTGCGGCCGAGCTGGGCCGAACGGATCGCGGCGACGTAGCCGCCAGGGCCGCCGCCAATGACGATCGCGTCATACGAATCGGCCATCGGCCTGAGCCTATAGAAATCAAACCGCCACCTCCTCCGCTTCGCGTCCGGGGGCGGCGGCAGTCGCCGTACCGGCGCCGCTCACGAAGAATCGGATCGTGACGTTCGCTAGTCGGTTCTACGGGTGGGCATCTGGATGCGGGCCATCGCCTTGACCATGAAGTAGAAGAAGCCGCCGGAGACGGCGAGCAGGCCGAGGGTGGCGGCGAACTGGGCCACGCTTGCCGCCTGCACGGCGAGGCCGAAGACGGCGCTGAAGATCAGGAAGACGAGGATCAGCTGGAAGCCGAGGACGGCCCAGTAGCGGGCGCGCCACATCCCCCAGGCCATGATTCCCATCAGCAGGGCGGGCGCCAGCACCTGCGCAAGCCGCGGCTGCTCGCCGTCGACCTCGACCCCGGCCAGGTAACCGCCGACGATCGAGGCGGCGATCAGCGCCGAGGTCGCGGCGGCGATCGTCACCACCAGCGGCCGCTCCCTCTCGCGCAGCGGCGTCAGCGCCTCGCGGGCCTCGCGGTTGCGCTCCTCGGCGCGGGCGTAGCCGTGCGCCATCCGCTGGCGCTGGGTGGGGGAGGTCGCGTCCCGCTCCTTGCGCTTGTGCCCCCGCTCAGCCACCCGGCGCCGCCTCCCCGGCGGCGGCCAGCGCCTCCCGCAGCGACTCGGCCGCGGCGGAGGCGTCCTCCGCGTCGTGGATCGCCCGGACGACGCAGAGCCGTCGCGCCCCCGCCTCGACCGCCTCGCCGGCGTTGGACGGGTCGATGCCGCCGATCGCGAAGAAGGGATGGGCGGCGTTCCTCGCGGCCTCAGAGACGAGGCCGAGGCCGACCCCCGGCCGGCCCTCTTTGGTCGGCGTCTCCCAGATCGGGCCGACGCTGATGTAGTCCGCCGGCTGATCTGCGGCCGCGGCGATCTGCTCTTTGGAGTGCGTCGAGAGACCGATGATGGCGTCCGGCCCGAGAACCTCTCTCGCCTCTCTCACCGCCATGTCGTCCTGGCCGAGGTGGACGCCGTCGGCGTCGCAGGACAGCGTCAGGTAGGGGTCGTCGTTGACGACGAAGAGGACGCTGTAGGTGTCGCAGAGGCGGCGGAAGATCCGCGCCGAGCGTTCTATCGTCTCCCGGCCGAGCTCCTTCTCGCGAAGCTGCACGATGTCGACGCCGCCGCTCAGCGCGGCATCCAGCAGCGGTTCGGGGTCTTCGCCCCGGGGAAGGGCGTCGCAGACGAAGTAGAGGCGGGCGGTGCGCAGCCGCTCGCGACGCAGCGGGCCGTCGGCCTCGGGGGGTGCAAGGCTCATGCTCCGATTATGGCTCGAAGTGTGGTTCGGAGGCTTCCCGATAGGGGTAGTATCGGTGGGGTACGGGAGCCCGCGAGGGCTGAGAGGGTGGCAACGAGGTCACCGACCGTCTGAACCTGATCCGGGTAATGCCGGCGGAGGCAAGATTGACCGAGAAGCGGAGCTACGACGCGATAGTTGTGGGAGGCGGAGTGATCGGCCTGGCCTGCGCCTGGCGCGCCGCGCGCCGGGGGGCGGGGGTTCTCGTCCTCGACCGCGCCCACCCGCCGGCGGGCGCCACCCGGGTCGCGCCCGGAATGCTGGCGCCGGTCGGGGAGCTGGACTTCGGCGAGCCCGAGCTGCTGGAGATGACCCTCGCCGCGGCGGAGCTCTACCCGGGCTTCGTCGCCGAGCTGGAGGCGGCGACCGGGGAGCCGGCCGGGTACGCGCGGATGGGCGCCCTGCACGTCGCGCTCGACCGCGACGAGGCGGCGGAGCTGCGGCGCGTCCACGACCTGCAGCGCTCCCTCGGCCTCGGCGCCGAGTGGCTGCCGCCGCGCCGCTGCCGCGAGCTGGAGCCGGGCCTCACCCCGTCCTTCAACGGCGGCGTGCATGCGGCCGACGAGGCGGTGGTCGACCCGCGGGCGCTGACCGGGGCGCTGCTCGCGGCGCTGGCCGCCGAGGGGGTGGAGGTGCGGACCGGGGTGGAGGTCACCGCCGCGCTGCTCGACGGCGAGCGGATCGCCGGGGTGCGAACCGATCACGGCGAGGAGCTGCGCGCCTCCGCCGTCGTCCTCGCGGCGGGCGCCTGGTCGGGGCAGGCGGAGTGGCTGCCGGAGCACGCCCGGCCGCCGGTCCGGCCGGTCAAGGGCCAGGTCCTTGAGCTGCGCGCCCCCGACGGAGCCGCGCCCTGCGAGCGGATCGTCGGCTCCGAGCGCGTCTACCTGGTGCCGCGCGGCGACGGCCGCCTGATCGTCGGCGCGACGGTCGAGGAGCAGGGCTTCGACACCGCCGTGACGGCGGGCGGCGTCCACGAGCTGCTGCGCGAGGCCTACCGCCTGCTCCCCGAGGTGGCGGAGATGGAGCTGGTCGAGGCGGCCGCCGGCCTGCGGCCGGCGACGCCGGACAACCTGCCGCTGGTCGGGCCCGGCGGCCTCGACGGCCTGGTCTGGGCGACCGGCCACTACCGCAACGGCATCCTGCTGGCGCCGCTGACCGGCGAGGCGGTCGCCGAGCTGCTCGATCGCGGCAAGCTGTCCGGCTCGATGGCTGCGGCGAGCCCCGGGCGCCTGGCCGGCAGCGCCGCGAGGGCGGCGCGATGAGGATCGAGCTGAACGGGGAATCGCGCCAGCTGCCCGAGGGGGCGAGCCTGGCCGACGCCGTGCACGAGGCCGGCGCCGAGCAGGAGGCGAGGGGCGTCGCCGTCGCGCTCGACGGCGAGGTGGTGCCGCGGGGGGAGTGGGCGGCGACACCGCTTCGCGAGGGGCGCAAGGTCGAGGTGCTCGCCGCGATCCAGGGTGGCGCGGAGAGCTGGGAGCTGGGCGGGCGCGAGTGGTCCTCGCGGCTGATCGCCGGCACCGGCGGCTTCCGCTCGCTGGAGCAGATGGAAGAGGCGCTGGCCGCCTCCGGCGCCGAGATCGCCACCGTCGCGCTGCGCCGCATCGACCCCCAGGCCAAGGGCTCGGTGCTGGAGGTGCTCGACCGGCTCGGCCTCTTCGCGCTGCCCAACACGGCCGGCTGCTTCACGGCGCGCGACGCGGTCCGCACCGCGCGGCTCGCCCGCGAGGCCTTCGGGACCGACTGGATCAAGCTGGAGGTGATCGGCGACGATCGCACCCTCTACCCGGACGCGGTCGAGCTGCTCGACGCCGCCGAGACCCTGGCCGGCGAGGGCTTCACCGTCCTCCCCTACACCAACGACGACCCGGTCCTCGCCCGCCGCCTCGAGGAGGCCGGTTGCGCGGCGGTGATGCCGCTCGGCTCGCCGATCGGCTCCGGCGCCGGCATCCGCAACCCCTACAACATCGCGATCATCACCGAGCGCGCCGGCGTCCCGGTCGTCCTCGACGCCGGCATCGGCACCGCCTCCGACGCCGCCCTGGCGATGGAGCTGGGCTGCGACGCGGTGCTGGCGGCCAGCTCGATCTTCGGCGCCGCGGACCCGGCCGCGATGGCCACCGCCCTGCACGGCGCCGTCGAGGCGGGCCGCGCCGCCCACCGCGCCGGCCGCATCCCCCGCCGCACCCACGCCGAGGCGTCCACGCCCGAGGAGGGCCTGCCGGAGCTGTCCTAAGGTCCTAAGCCCCGAGGCACATCGCTCAGGACCCCTCTACCATGGGCGTCTCGCCCCCGTAGCTCAGTTGGTTAGAGCGGCGGCCTTTTAAGCCGCGCGGCGCGGGTTCGAATCCCGCCGGGGGTATTCGGAGCGGAGCTCAGGCTCGCCCGGTGCACCCGCCCGATTCGCTCGATGTCGCGCTCGGCCACCGCTGCGTCGGCGGCGTAGGTTGGCCATCTCGACACGGCCTGGCGCACCTCGTCGACGATCTTCTCGGCCCGTCCGCGCTTCATCGAGGCGCTCTCGGCGCACCGCTCGAAGTCCTCCAGAGTGAACCCCTCGCGCTTCCCGTTGAGCGTCATCTGGTGCTGATTGGTCCACCTTCCACCTGGCTGATAGGCGTAGGTCACGTCGAAGGCAGGCGAGAGCGACCAGCGCCCGCTCTGGTCCATCAGGAAGGCGATGTTCTTGACGTGGTCGTCCTGGTTGCGAGCGATCACGTTGAACGTCATCCGCCGGAACTGCTGCTCGATGTCCTGCATGGGCAGACCAAGGCGCCGGATGATCAGCAGCGCCTGCTCGTAGGAGTGAGCCCCGACCTGGTTGAAGTCGTAGTGCGCCAGGGCGCCCAGGGACTGCATGTGCAGCTTGGCGTTTCTCGCCGGGCGGTCGAAGCGCCTGGTCATGAAGTGCCGGCGGCCGTTCTCCTCCAGCAGCCGACACTCGGTCATCGCGATGCCGGCAGCGCGGGCCATGTTCGAGTAGGCGTACTCAATCGCGCCGTACCCCTGCGGGTCTTCGAGCTGCTCTTTGTCCCTGTTGCCGCGGACGCCGTCGAACTTCAGCAGCCAGTGCTCGAAGCCGGCGCCGGGGTCGACCTGGCCGGATCGGACCTCGTTGGTGCTCGGGTTCCAGGCGATCACCGCCTTGGCGCGCGCTCCCCCCGCCGAGGTCCCGACGCTGAGGATGTCCTTCAGCGCCTGCTCCCGTTCCGGCTCCGCGAAGGAGACGGCGAGATCCTCGCGCCCGCTCAGCACCTCGGAGGCAAGCTCCACGAGCTCCCCTATCTCGAGGTCCCTTTTCGGCGAGGGCTTGGGGCCGACCGCCGGGGCAAACTCGAGTGCGCCCATCCCGCGTGGGCCGATGTAGCAGAGCCGTTCGACCGCATCGAAGCTCTCGGATACTCGCCCCTGCGAGGCAAGCCAGGCATCGATCAGCGCGTTGCCGTATCGGTCGGGCAGGGAGTCGGCCAGCAATCCCGGAAGGCCACGGAAGGCCTCATGCGCAAGGGTCGCGAACTTGTACGGACCCTCCCGGATAGGCATCGCGATCGGCGATACCTCTATGCCGCTGTGAGCAAAGGCGGGGTCGTACTGGAAGACCGCGGCATCGCCTCCCTCTTCCAGGGAGACAGCGCCGATTCGCCGGCCCCAAAGGCGAACTTCCGCGAGCGGGCTCAGCGTCTGCCGCCCGCCTCGGGCGGGCCAGCCCAGGTCCACGTACCCGGCTCGCCGCCTTCCCCTGCACGGGGATCGCCGCCCCTCTTTCCACTTGCCCTCTTGCGCTGCCTGCCCTGTGTCTTCAGACGCTCGATCGGGCTGAGAAGGGGCTCGGGCAGGAGCCGGTCCAACTGGTCCAGGAGGTCGAGCGCACGGAGGATCCGGACGAAGCTCGGCATCGTCACCGCCTTGCCGGCCTCCAGCCGCTCGACGGTGCTCTTGGACACCCCGGCCTCGACGGCAAGCTGCCCCTGGTCCAGATTGCGCTCCAGCCGCGTGCGCGCCAGCCGCTCGCCAAGCTCGCCCAGGACGACATCGTCGGTGTTTCCAGTTTCGATTCTCATAGCTCTTTCTATCTGAAGAGTTAACTCCTATCTAGCTATTAAATCGTCTTTTAAGACGATTTACAAGATATCACAGCGACCGCCTAAGCGGGAGTCGAGTTCGCCTCAAATGACGAATTACAGATATTTCTAGCTTTAACTCAGCACTTAAGCTGAATTAGAAGGAGCGCTCTAGTGCCGGAAGTGGCGGTGCTTGGTGAAGGCCATCGTCACGCCGGCGGCGTTGCAGGCCTCGATCACCTCGGCGTCGCGTTTGGAGCCGCCGGGCTGGATCACCGCGGTGGCGCCGGCCTCGATCGAGGCCCGGGGGCCGTCGGCGAAGGGGAAGAAGGCGTCGGAGGCGACGGCCGAGCCGGCCAGCAGGGCGCCCGCCTCGTCCTCGCGGGCGTCGCGGCACTTCTCGACCGCCAGCCGCACCGAGTCGACCCGGCTCATCTGGCCGGCGCCGATCCCCAGGGTGGCGCCGTCCTTGGCGATCACGATCGCGTTGGAGCGGACCTGGCGCACCACGGTCCAGGCGAAGAGCATGTCGCGCCACTGCTCCTCGCTCGGCTGGGCGCTCGTCACCACCTCCATCAGCTCGCGCGGCTCGGGGTCGCCGTCGCGGTCCTGGATCAGCAGGCCGCCCAGCACCTGTTTCGCGTCGCGCTCGATCGGATCGGGCTGGCGCCGCTCCTCGGCGTTGAGGATGCGGATCGCCTCCTTCTGCTGGAGGATGTCCAGCGCCCCGGCCTCGTACCGCGGCGCGATCAGCACCTCGACGAAGTTCTTGTGCAGCTCCTCGGCCAGCGGCGCCCCGACCGGGCGGTTGAGCGCGATCACCCCCCCGAACGCCGACATCGGGTCGCAGGCCAGCGCCTTGCGGTAGGCGTCGAGCGCGTCCTCGCCGATCGCAACCCCGCAGGGGTTGTTGTGCTTGACGATCGTGCAGGCGGGCTCGGAGAAGTCGCCGACCAGCCGCCGCGCCGCGTCGAGGTCGAGCACGTTGTTGAAGGAGAAGGCGCGGCCGTGCAGCTTCGAGACCCGCGAGAGGACGTGGCTGCGGCTCCCCGCCTCCGAGTAGAGCGCCGCCCGCTGGTGCGGGTTCTCGCCGTAGGCGAGGTCGAGCACCTTCTCGTAGGCGACCGTCAGGTGCTCGGGGAAGTCCTCGTAGGAGGTCGAGAACCAGCGGCTGATCGCGGCGTCATAGCGGGCGGTCTGGGCGAAGGCCTCGTTGGCCAGCCAGTGGCGGGTGGAGGCGGAGACCTCGCCACCGGACTCCTCCATCTCCGCCAGCACCGCGTCGTAGGACTCCGGCTTGACGACCACCGCGACGCCTTCGTGGTTCTTCGCCGCGGCGCGGATCATCGTCGGGCCGCCGATGTCGATGTTCTCGATCGCCACCTCGGGCTCGACCTCGTGCCCGGCGACCGTCGCCTCGAAGGGGTAGAGGTTGACGCAGACCAGCTCGATCGGCTCGATCCCCTCGCGCTCCAGGGTCGCCATCTGCTCGGGGTCGCCGCGGCGCGCCAGCAACGCCGCATGCAGCCGCGGGTGCAGCGTCTTCACCCGCCCGCCGAGGATCTCCTCCTGGCCGGTGAACTCGGAGACGTCGGTCACCTCCAGCCCCGCCTCGCGCAGCGCGCCCGCGGTGCCGCCGGTGGAGAGGATCTCGACGCCCAGCGCCGCGAGCCCCTTGGCGAAGTCGGCGACGCCGGTCTTGTCGGAGACCGAGATCAGCGCCCGGCGCACCCGGATCGCGCCGTCGCTCGCGGCTTCGGATCGGGTGTCTGCGGGGGCCTCACTCATCGACGACGACCACGCGCGGATCGCTCGCGTCGATCCTAACTGGTCATGCCCCGCGCGATCATGCGGATCGTCTCCGGATACAGCTCGTGCTCGACCGCGTGGACCGCCTCCTCCAGCGTCGCTCGGTCGCGGTCGGCTGGGATCGCGACCTCGCGCTGCACGATCACCGGCCCGGTGTCGACCCCCTCGTCGACGAAGTGCACGGTCACCCCGGTCACCTCGGCCCCGGCCTCCAGCGCCTGGCCGATCGCGTCGAGCCCGGGGAAGGAGGGCAGCAGCGCCGGGTGGACGTTGATGACCCGGTGGCGGAAGCGGGCGACGAACTCCCCGCCAAGCAGCTGCATGTAGCCGGCGAGGGCGACCAGGTCGGCGCCGCGCGACTCGATCCACTCGGCCATCGCCGCGTCGCGCGTCGCGCGGTCGGCGTACTCGGCGGGCGGGAAGACGGCGGTCTCGACCCCCGCCGCCCGCGCCCGCTCCAGCGCCTTGGCGCCGGGCCTGTCGGAGCCGACCCCGACCACCTCGACTCCCTCGCGACCGTGCAGCCGGTCGAGGATCGCCTGCAAGTTTGTGCCGGTCCCCGAGGCGAGGACGACGAGCTTGAAGCTCTCGCTCACCGCCGGGAAGCTAGCGGCCGGCGGGGACCACGGCGATCTCCTCCAGCGCGAACTTGCCGTTCGCCTCCTCGGGGTCGCCGAACGGGTAGCGGCCGGTGAAGCAGGCGTCGCAGTGGTCCTCGGGCGCCGTGCCCACCGCCTCGTAGACCCCGTCCATCGAGAGGTAGGCGAGCGAGTCGGCGTCCAGCTCGTCGGCGATCTCCTCGATCGTACGGTTGTGGGCGATCATCTCCTCGCGGGTCGACATGTCGATCCCGTAGTGGCACGGGTGGCGGATCGGCGGCGCCGAGATCCGCAGGTGCACCTCGCTCGCCCCGGCGTCGCGCAGCATGCCGACGATCTGGTGGGTCGTGTTGCCGCGGACGATCGAGTCGTCGACGACCACGATCCGCTGTCCGGCGACGATCTCCGGCAGCGGGTTGAACTTCAGCCGCAGCCCGAGCTTGCGCAGCTCCTGCCCCGGCTGGATGAAGGTCCGCGCCACGTAGCGGTTCTTGATCAGGCCGTCGTCGCGCGGCAGCCCCGAGGCGCGCGCGAACCCCGCCGCCGCCGGGTTGCCGGAGTCGGGCACGGAGATCACCAGGTCGGCCTCGACCGGCGCCTCGCGCCAGAGGATCTCGCCCATCCGGCCGCGCACCTGCTGCAGAACCTTGCCCTCGAGGCGGCTGTCGGGGCGGGAGAAGTAGATCTGCTCGAAGACGCAGGCGGCGGGCCGCTCGGCGCGGACCACCTGGCGGGTCTCGAGGCCGCGCTCGGTCAGCGAGACCATCTCGCCCGGGCGCACCTCGCGCAGCAGCTCGGCCCCGATGATGTCGAAGGCGCAGCTCTCCGAGGCGACCACGAAGCGGTCGCCGAGCCGTCCCAGCGATAGCGGCCGCACCCCGTGCGGGTCGCGGAAGGCGACGATCGCGTGCTTGGTCATCGCCACCGTCGAGTAGGCGCCCTGCAGCCGCGGCATCATCTCGGCGACCGCGTCCTCGATGAACTTCTCCCCGTTGGAGGAGAGCAGCGCCGCGATGATCTCCGAGTCCGAGCTGCCGCGGAAGACGATCCCGCCCTCCTTCAGCTCGTTCCAGAGCTCGACCGCGTTGGTCAGGTTGCCGTTGTGGGCGAGCGCCACCTCGCGGCCGTCGTCGCGCCAGACCGGCTGCGCGTTCTCCCAGGAGCCGTCGCCGGTGGTCGAGTAGCGGACGTGGCCGATCGCCATGTCGCCCTCCAGCGCCTGCAGCTTCTCCTCGTTGAAGACCTGGAAGACGAGGCCGGAGTCGCGCAGGGTGGTGATCTGGCCGCCCTCACAGGCGGCGATCCCGGCCGACTCCTGGCCGCGGTGCTGGAGCGCATAGAGGCCGAAGTAGACGAGCCGGGCGACGTCGTGACCGGGCGCGTATACGCCAAACACCCCGCACTCATCGCGCGGTCCATCCCGCTCGGTTAGAGCCCGCTCGGTCAAGTGAAAAGGCGCGCTTTCCTCGCCTGTAGAGGGACGTGACGCGCAGACGGACTGCCTACTCCCGGAGGGTACCAGCGGCGGAGGATCGGCTCAGCCCGCTTGAACCCCGCGATTTGCGGGAAACTTTGAACTCGGACAGTGGCTCGAAGCGGCGGCGAAATGAATCTCGGCGGAGGCCGGTTGCCTTGATCCGCAGGCGGGTCATCGTCCACGGGCGCGTGCAGGGGGTCTTCTTCCGCGACACGACCCGCCGCCAGGCGACGGCGCGCGGCGTCGCCGGCTGGGTCCGCAACCGGCCCGACGGCACGGTCGAGGCGGTGTTCGAGGGCGAGCCGGAGGCGGTCGAGGCGATGGTCGCGTTCTGCCACGAGGGGCCGCGCGGCGCCCGGATCGAGCGCGTCGAGGTGAGCGAGGAGGCGCCGCAGGGCCTCGGCGCCTTCGAGGTCCGCTGAGATAACTGATTGAGCGGCAAGAATGTGGAAACGCTAGGCAGCGCCCTCGACGCGCCCGGCGAGGGAGTGCCACGCCGTTCTCGCAGCGGCAAGCGGGACGACGAGCGCCTGCTCACCAGCGGTGATGTCGAGGCTCCCGTTGCCGACCTCGCCGAGAACGAGGACCTCGACTCCGTCCGCTGCGAGCGATTCCAGCGCCGCCCGGTCGCCGCTGATCAGGAAGCCGCCCGGGCCCTCGCCGAACAGGGCCTCCTCGGCGGAGCAGCCGCGCTCGACCAGGGGGGCGAGGTCGACGCGGCAGCCCAGCCCGGCGCCGATCGCGCCCTCGGCCAGGGCGCAGGCGAGGCCGCCGTCGCTGACGTCGTGGGCGGAGGCGATGCGGCCGGCGCGGACCGCGTCGCGCAGCGTCGCGCAGGCCTCGGCGACCGCTGAGACGTCGGGGCTCGGCAGGCCCGCGCCCAGGACGCCCCGCAGCTTCGCCAGCTCCGAGCCCGCCAGCGACGGGGCGAAGGGGCCCAGCAGGGCGACCGCGTCGCCCTCGTGGGCGAAGGAGCTGCCGGTTACGCGCCCGGGCTCCGGCAGCTCACCGACCATGCCGACCACCGGGGTCGGGTAGATCGGACCGTCCGGCCCCTCGTTGTAGAGGGAAACGTTGCCGCTGACCACCGGCACGCCGAGCGCCTCGCAGGCGTCCGCGAGGCCGCTGACCGCGCGCTCGAGCTGCCAGGCCGTGGCCGGCTTCTCGGGGTTGCCGAAGTTGAGGCAGTTGGTGAGGCCGAGCGGCTCGCCCCCGACGCAGGCGAGGTTCTGCACGCACTCGAGCACCGCCTCGACCGTCCCGGCATAGGGGTCGCAGGCGACGCGGCGGCCGTTGCCGTCGATCGAGACGGCGATCGCGTTGCCGGCCTCGGGAATCGCGAGGACGGCGGCGTCGGCCGACTCCGGCCTGCGCACGGTGCGCGAGCCGACCACCGAGTCGTACTGCTCGAAGGCCCAGCGCTTCGAGGCGATGCTGGGGGAGGAGAGCAGGGCCAGCAGCGTCTCCTCGGCGGGGGCCGCGCTGTCGAGCGTCGCCCGGTTGCCGTAGATCCAGCCGTTCGGCTCCGCCGGGCTGAGGTCGTAGAGCGGGCAGCCGTCGACCAGCGCCTCGACCGGGACGTCGCCGACCACCTCGGCGCCGCGCAGCACCCGTACCCGGCCGCTGCCGGTGACGACGCCGATCTCCG
Organism: Solirubrobacterales bacterium; assembly: GCA_019456285.1. Lineage (GTDB taxonomy): Bacteria > Actinomycetota > Thermoleophilia > Solirubrobacterales > 70-9 > VRUE01. Next base: position 12,641 of record VRUE01000050.1, read on the forward strand.
CCGCGCCGGTCTGCCACCTCTCGCAGACCGCCAGCACCTCGGGGACCTTCGCCGGCTCGACCACACCGAGCATCCGCTCCTGGGACTCGGAGACGATGATCTCGAAGGGCTCCATGTCGGCCTCGCGCAGCGGCACCCGGGCCACGTCGAGGTCGATGCCGACCCCGCCCGCCGAGGCCATCTCCCCCGCCGAGGAGGTGAGGCCGGCGGCGCCGAGGTCCTGCAGTGAGACCAGCAGCCCCTTCTCCAGCAGCTCCAGGCAGCACTCGAGCAGCTTCGACTCCTCGAACGGGTCGCCGATCTGCACGGTCGGCCGCTTCGCTTCGTCGCCGTCGCCGAGCTCGGCCGAGGCCAGCACCGAGGCGCCGCCGATCCCGTCGCGCCCGGTCGAGGCGCCCATCAGCACCACCGCGTTGCCGACCCCGGCGGCGGCGGCGCGGACCATCGCCTCCTGGCGCGCCAGCCCCACGCACATCGCGTTGACCAGGCAGTTGTGCTCGTAGGGCGCCTCGAAGTAGATCTCACCGCCGACCGTCGGCACGCCGATCGAGTTGCCGTAGTGGCCGATCCCGCGCACCGCGCCGTCGAGCAGGAAGCGGGAGCGCTCCGAGTCCAGCTCGCCGAAGCGCAGCGAGTCGAGGATCGCGATCGGCCGGGCGCCCAGCGCGAAGACGTCGCGGAGGATGCCGCCGACCCCGGTCGCCGCCCCCTGGAAGGGCTCGACCGCGCTGGGGTGGTTGTGGGACTCGACCTTGAAGGCGACCGCATGGCCGTTGCCGACGTCGACCGCGCCGGCGTTCTCGCCGGGGCCCATCACCACCCGCTCGCCCTCGGTCGGCAGCCGGCGCAGCAGCTTGCGCGAGTGCTTGTAGGCGCAGTGCTCGGACCAGAGCAGGCTGAACATCGCCAGCTCGACCCCGTTCGGCTCGCGGCTGAGCTTCTCGACGACCAGCTCGTACTCGGCGTCGGTAAGGCCCAGCTCGCGGTGCCTCGAAACCTCCACGGTCATGCGGCGACTCGGCTCACGCCCTCGAACAGCCGCAGCCCGTCGACCGACCCGGTCAGCGCCTCGACCGCGTGCTCGGGGTGGGGCATCAGGCCGAGCACGTTGCCGGCCTCGTTGACGACCCCGGCGATGTCGCGGGCCGAGCCGTTCGGGTTATGGCCGGGGGCGTAGCGGAAGGCGACCTGGTCGTTGGCCTCGATCCGGTCGAGCATCTCGGGCGGCGCGAAGTAGCGCCCTTCGCCGTGCTTGACCGGGATCGAGAGCCGCTCGCCCGGCTCGATCCCGGCGGTGAACGGCGACTCCGCCCCCGCCGCGACCAGCTCGGCCTGGCGGCAGACGAAGCGCAGCTCCTCGTTGAGCAGCAGCGCCCCCGGCAGCAGCCCCGCCTCGCAGAGCACCTGGAAGCCGTTGCAGATCCCCAGCACCGGCCCGCCCGCGGCGGCGAAGTCGGCGACCGCCTCCATCGCCGGCGAGAAGCGGGCGATCGCCCCGGCCCGCAGGTAGTCGCCGTAGGAGAAGCCGCCGGGGACGACGACGGCGTCGAGACCGCCCAGGTCGCGCTCCTCGTGCCAGAGGAGCCGCGCCTCGCCGGCCTGCCCGCAGGCGTGCAGGGCGTCCCGCTCGTCGCACGACCCGGGGAACTGGACGACCCCCCACAGCATCAGGCGCCGTCGTCGAGGTTCTCGATCTCGAAGTCCTCGATCAGCGGGTTGGCGAGCAGCTTCTCGCAGAGCTCCGGGAGGCGCTCGGGGTCCTCGGCCTCCAGCTCGACCATGCGGCCGACCCGCACCCGCTCGATCCCCTCGAAGCCGAGCGCCGGCAGCGCCCGCTCGACCGCCTTGCCCTGCGGGTCGAGGATCCCCCCCTTCGGCCGGATCAGCACCCGGACCTTCGCCACTAGAAGCTGCGCTCCGTGATCCGCTCGCAGGCCTCGATGTACTTGGCCCGGGTCTGCTCGACCACGTCCGGCGGCAGCTCCGGGGCGGGCGGGCGGTGGTCCCAGCCGGCCGCGTCTGCCCAGTCGCGCACGTACTGCTTGTCGAAGGAGGGCTGGGCGCGGCCGGGCTGGTAGCGGTCGGCCGGCCAGAAGCGCGAGGAGTCGGGGGTCAGCACCTCGTCGGCGAGGACGATCTCCGCCCCGGCGTGGCGGCCGAGCTCGAACTTGGTGTCGGCGAGCAGGATCCCGCGCTCGGCGGCGTGCTCGGCGCCGCGCGAGTAGACCTCGATCGAGATCCGCCGCAGCTCCTCCATCAGCGCCCGGTCGCCGACGATCTCCGCCGCCCGCTCGAAGTCGACGTTCTCGTCGTGGTCGCCGACCTCGGCCTTGGTCGCCGGGGTGAAGATCGGCTCCGGCAGCCTGTCGGACTCCAGCAGGCCCCCGGGCAGCTCGATCCCGCAGACCGCGCCGCTCTCGCGGTATTCCCTCCAGCCCGACCCCGAGAGGTAGCCGCGCACCACGCACTCGACCGGGTACATCTCCAGCTTGCGGACCCGCATCGCCCGCTCCGCCACCTCTTCCGGCACGTCCTCGGAGATCAGGTGGTTGGGCACGATGTCGCCGCTCAGCTCGAACCAGAAGAGCGACATCTGCGTCAGCACCCTCCCCTTGTCGGGGATCGGCGTCGGCATCACCACGTCGTAGATCGAGACCCGGTCCGAGGCGACCATCAGCAGATCGCCGCCCCACTCGTAGATCTCACGGACCTTGCCGGAGGAATGAAGCTTCAGATCTTCGAGCGCGGCGGACACTGGCCCGATGCTAGCTGCACTGCGGGTCGGTTCGGGGACAAGCTCGCGAGCACGAGCCTGACCCCGGATTCCGAGGCGAGGGATCTCGAGCTTGGGGTGCCCCGTGGCGGTTGGAGGGTCACGCCGACGCAGGTGCAAGCCGGCAGCGGTTGCCGCGGGGTGCCGGCGCGCTTTGCCGCCGCCTGGCGGGAGCAGCACGCCGGCCCGACGCCTCGCTGTCGGGTAGCCGGGGCGGTTGCCCGCCCCGGCTCCCACAGAACCGTGCTTGCGCTGTTCGCACACGGCTCCTCGGAA